>CANMQB010000009.1 GCA_947499885.1 Spartobacteria bacterium | reverse complement strand
CGAAGACCCACTCGTTTGCAATCTCCTCGCTGGAATCGTTCTCGGCGTCACATCCGACATTCCCGAGGAACTGCAAGATGAGTTCCGACAAACAGGCACATTCCACCTCTTCTCCGTATCCGGCCTCCATGTGGGAATGATTGCCGTGATCCTCTGGCAGGTATTCCGCATCGCTGGTATCGGCCGCAGCGCATCCACATTCGTAATTATTCCGACCCTCTTTTTTTATGCCCTGCTTACGGGTTGGAAGCCCTCAAGTGTGCGGGCCGCGACGATGACCGCTATTTTTCTGATTGGCATGGCATCGTGGCGACAGCCGGTGGCACTGAACTCGCTCTGCGCGGCAGCGTTTGTGATTCTTGCCCAATCGACGAACGAGTTTTTCAATCCCGGATTCCAATTATCATTCACCGTAGTCGCCGCGATCCTTGTTGTTGCGGGGCCGCTTCAGGAGCGCATCCGAAACGGCTTGGAGCCGGACTCCTTCATTCCCGTGTCGCTGTGGACGTACTGGCAAAAGAAACGCCACGAGACAGCGGGTCACATGGCAGGCTTGCTGTCAGTATCCCTCGCGGCCTGGATCGGATCGCTTCCGCTATCCATTCTTTATTTTCACATGGTTTCGCTATCCGCTCTGGTCGCAAACCTTGTCATCGTACCCCTCTCATTCCTCATCATGGCCACAGCCGCTCTGGCACTGGCAGGCGGCGTGGTCAGCGGTGCAATCGCGATAGTTTTTAATAATGCCAATCTCGCCTTCACAAAAATCCTCCTCCTGATCATCCAGGCCGCCGCATCGCTCCCCGGTTCATTTCTGCCAATTGGAAATTGGCAGACCTCTCCTGCCGCGCTCACGATTTTCGATTTCAGCCCAGGCGCAGCCACAGCCATTCAAAGTGGCGGGCAACTTTGGTTCCTCGACTGCGGATCGCTCTGGAATTTTGAAAATACCCTCACCCCGTGGATGCGCAGTGCTGGCAAGTGGGCGCCAGACACCGTCGTGCTCACACACGGAGATGCCAACCACATCGGTGGAGTTGCAAGGCTGATGGACCAAAATCCCTATCCACGCCTCATCGACTCCGCGCTGGCCGATAGATCACCTGTTCGCCGACGCCTTCATGCCGCGATGGGTGCCAATAAGGATCAAAGATCCGTGACGCGCGCCGGCGATTTTTTTGAAATCAGTAAATCAAGTTCGCTGAAAATCCTCGACCCCTCGGAGAATCTCATCGCGGCTACATCGGACGATAAGTCCCTCATCGCCCTGCTGGAGTCCTGCGGCACACGCATTCTCTTTCTCTCCGATGCCGGACCGACAACATTTGAGCGCCTCTTGGAAAATCAGCGCGTGGAAATCGTAGCAGATATCCTTGTGTTGGGTCGTCACCACTCCGGTACCGCCCCCGAGGCATCGTTCCTGCGTGTCGTGAATCCCTCACTTATCGTGGCAACAGCTGCAGGATTCCCTTCCAATGAACCGATTGATGAAGAATGGGCCGCTATGGTTCAGGGGCTCGGGATATGCCTCTTTCGTCAGGATGACACAGGTGCCGTCCAGATCCGTATTGAGAAGAAGGGATTTGTCGCCGAGGGGTTTCTTAATGCGCAAAGATTTAGCCGATGACCACGCGCGCGCCTTCCGGCACAAGCTCGAAAAGCTCGGCGATATCGGCGTTGCGGAGCCGCACACATCCATGGCTGGCCGGCGTTCCGATGAGATCTTCGCGATTTGTGCCGTGAAAATAGATGTAGCGATCGCGCGTATTGGTGTTGTCCGAATCCAACCCGGCAAGCCATAGAATTCGCGTTAGGACGCCATCCTGCTCTCCACCAGGCGCAGCAATATTGCCAGTGGGCTGGCGGCTTTTGAATACACTCCATAAGGGAGCTCCCTCACCGATTTTTTCTGAAACCATGAAACGCCCGGTCGGGGTCTTGAAGCTGCCAGGTTCAAATCCCTGGCCGAAACGGGACGTTGAAACCGGCCATGATTTGACCAACTCGCCACCCCGGCACAAATCCACAACCTGCCGAGCGATATCCACTCGCATCTCCCAGTCTTCCGAGGATTGCCGATCAGGCTTGTCCGGTGTCATAATAGGCCAGTATGTCAAAATCCCATAGAGTCGCAATCGTCGGCGCGTCCGGTGCTGTCGGAGTCGAAATGCTCCGCGTCATGGAACGTCGTAATTTCCCCGTCGCCAGCCTCCGTCTCCTTGCCTCGCCCCGCTCCGCCGGAAAGACACTTGCCTTCCGAGGCGAGGAACACACGGTAGAGCCTTTGCGATTGAATTCCTTCGAGGGGATAGACATCGCCCTCTTCAGTGCTGGAGGCGCAATATCTCGCGATTTTGCCCAAGCTGCTGTGACTAGCGGAGCAGTGGTAGTGGATAACTCCTCCGCGTTCCGCATGTCGCCCGACGTGCCACTCGTCGTTCCGGAAATCAATGGGAGTGACGTCAAAAACCACCGAGGCATCCTCGCAAATCCAAACTGCACCACAGCGATCACCCTCATGGCCCTGCATCCGCTGCACCGTGCGTTTGGAGTGACCCGCCTCTTTGCATCCAGCTACCAAGCCGTCTCCGGAGCTGGCGCACGTGCCATCGAGGAGCTCCGCAGCCAAACCGAAGCCGTCGCCAAAGGCCGTCCTATCGTAAAGGAGATTTTCCCGCACCAGATCGCATTCAATGTCATTCCCCAAGTCGATTCGTTTATGGACACCGGGTACACAAAAGAAGAAATGAAAATGGAAAACGAAGGCCGGCGCATCATGCACCTGCCCGATTTCAAAGCCTCGGTGACTTGCGTGCGTGTTCCCGTGTACCGCGCACATTCAGTCGCCGTGAGTGCCGAGTTCTCCAGACCCATCTCGCTGGAGGAGGCCCGTTCTGTACTGATGAACGCGCCGGGTCTCCAATTTGTCGAAGACGGCTATCCCATGCCACTCGATTGCGCCGGCAAGGACGACTGCTTCGCTGGACGCCTGAGACGCGATTGCGCGATGGAAAACGGCATCGCCTTCTGGGTCTGCGGCGACCAATTGCTGAAAGGCGCCGCTCTCAACGCCATCCAGATCGCCGAACTGCTCTAGTATGAGAATCCAGCGCCTCATCTCCCTGCCACCTGCCATGTCGGCGTACTTCCCCAGCACGGCCGAGGGAGAGGGATGGTTCGCCGCGTGCGATCCCGCCGGCAGCAAGCTCGGCTCAGGTGGCGGCGTGGCCCATCTGCTAGCTGAGGCATGGCGCAGCAAAGGCGGGAATGCCCCATTCGAGGAGTGGTGTGAGGACCCCTCGCTCAAACTCGCTCTCATGGCCGGTGGACAAAGCCGTCGCCTGCCCGCCTACGCCGCAACGGGTAAAATCCTCATGCCATTTCCTGCTCTCCGTTGGGCGGATGGTCAGCGCCTTGACCAGACGCTGTTGAATGTGCAGATGCCCGGCTTCGGCCACATCGCCGCACGCGCGCCGCAGCAGAGTCGCGTCATGGTCGCCAGCGGAGATGTGCTCCTGCGCTTCCCCCCGAGACTTCCGACCATGCCAGATGCTGACATCCTCGGCCTTGGCATGTGGGTTGATGCTCAGACGGCCTCGCACTTTGGGGTTTTTTTCACTCCCAAATCGCAACCCGAAGAGCTCGCTTTTTTCCTCCAAAAACCTAAGCCGGATGAGATCACTCAGCTCGCTGCCGACCATCTCTTCCTCGTTGATACCGGCCTCTGGCTTCTCAGCGCGAAGGCGATATCCGTGCTTTTCAAAAAATGCGGTTGGAATGCCACAACAAGCCAATTTGCCAAGGGCGTGCCGGATTTCTACGAACTCTATGCTGGCATGGGGCCATGTCTGGGCAGCCGTCCATCGCGACATGATGAAGATGTAGCCACCCTCACTTGCGCAGTTGTTTCTCTCCCGGATGCGGAATTCTACCACTTTGGCACAAGCCGCCAGATGATCGAATCCGTCTCCGCGCTCCAAAACCGAAGCCTCGACCAACGCGGCCAGTCGCATCTCTCGCTAAAGCCCCATCCGGACATGTACGTCCTGAATTCCGACTTCGCCTTTAGCTCGCGATCCAGCGCCAACAAACTCATCTGGGTAGAAAACTGCATTCTTCCGGCGGCGCTTCCGCTCACATCAGAAAATGTTCTCACCAATCTTCCTGCTGAAATCGGCTCGATTCCACTCGCCCCGGGAGTCTGTGTGGACACCCCGCCTGTGGGCGCATCCGCTCGCTGCCTGCGCGTGTATGGATTTGACGATTCCTTCAAGGGCGCAATCGGCGACATCTCCACCCATTGGCTTGGCGAGCCCTGCGAGCTTTGGTTCCAGAGACGTGGCATAACTCCCGCAGATGGCGGTCTCTCGCCAAACACAGATATCCAGGAAGCTCGGCTCTTTCCGATTCTTAAAAGCGAGGCGTTGAACGCTCAAATGGTGTCCTGGATGTCCTCACGGGAACCCGAGACCGATTCCGAACTTCTTGCGATCTGGAAAAACAGCGAGCGCCTCTCAGCCCAGGAAATCACCGAGCGCTTCAATCCGGCACGACTTCTTGACGAGCGGCGTCTCCAAATTGCCTCGATCACGCCGCGTCTTTTTGCCCAGCGCGGCAACAATCCCTTTTACCGCCTCGATCTCGACAGCACGGCACGTTTTTTTGCCGGCACCAATGCCCCCACTCCTGCATTGTCTATCCCCACCGGTTCTCCGGTGGATTTTCTCGCCGAGGCCATGTTCTGCGCCCAGGTGGCGGAAATCCGGGGTGAGAGAAGTTTATCTGCGGACTGCGAAAAACGCGCCTTCTCTTTCCTGAGCGATCTGGTGGTCGATCGCATGGCTTTGAAAAAATGCGCACCCATCCGAACTGCAGTGGATGACCAGATCGTTTGGGGTCGGTGTCCCATTCGCATCGATCTCGCCGGGGGTTGGACGGATACGCCGCCTTATTGCCTGAAACGCGGGGGCGCAGTGGTCAATGTGGCTCTTGATCTGAACGGACAACCGCCCGTGCAGGTCTTCGCCCGTGTGCCGCTGCACCGCGAAATTGTGATCCGCTCGATTGATTTGGGTGCAGAGACACGCATCCGCACCTTCGAGGAGCTGGCGGACTTCACGCATGTCGGTGCCGAGTTTTCACTCGCCAAAGCCGCTCTTGCCCTCGCCGGCTTCCATCCGCGCTTCACAGCCCACACCCGCGCAGAAACTCTTGACGACCTCCTGCGCGAATTCGGTGGGGGCTTAGAAATCTCTCTCCTCGCCGCGACGCCGAAAGGCTCCGGCCTTGGCACCAGCAGCATCCTCGCCGCCACGCTTCTTGGAACACTCTCCGAAGTTTGTGGCCTTGGCTGGGATCACGAAGAAATCTCCTCACGCACCCTCGCGCTGGAGCAACTTCTCACCACTGGCGGAGGCTGGCAGGACCAGGCGGGGGGAATCTACCGTGGCCTAAAAATGATCGAATCCGCGCCCGGTCTCACCCAGCGCGGTCTCGTGCGCTGGCTTCCCCAGCACCTCTTCGGCCCGTCGAACGCCAATGGCATGGCCCTGCTCTACTACACGGGAATCACCCGCGTCGCGAAAGGCATCCTCCGCGAGATCGTACGCGGAATGTTTCTGAACCGGCCGGAAACGATGGCACGTCTGGACGAAATCGCCGCCCACGCGCGAGATTCGTTTGATATCCTGCAACGCGAGTCGTGGGATGGTCTGTGCAATGTGGTGAGGCGCTCATGGGAACTCAATTGCGCGCTGGATGTCGGCACCAACCCTTCCGCTGTGCAAGATATCCTCGAGCGGGTCGCCGACTGGACCGCTGCTGCGAAACTCCCGGGAGCCGGAGGCGGTGGCTACATTCTCTTTCTCGCAAAGGATACAGAGGCCGCCTTGCGCATTCGCCACGAACTCACCAGCCGCCCGCCAAACGCGAGAGCTCGCTTTGTGCGGATGGACATTTCAGATACGGGTCTGCAGGTCACAAGGAGCTGATCCGGCGCATCGAAAGTTGAGCGGTTTCCAGAAGCAATGCTGGTAAGATCCGTGGCACCTCAAAGTCCGCTCGGGTAAGTCTCATCCACCTCAGCGGCACCCTTCTCCTCCCATGCCGGTGTCCGCTCGAGTGGCTCGACGGCACGCGTCTCATCAAAATGAAAAACCGCATCAAATTGCGCTGACACACTGGCGGTAAAGTAGTGACTCTGCCTCTCGGTCTCTGGCCGGTAAATCACTCCGATCGCCCTCTCGAGTAAGGGGTGTTGAAGCAGATCGGCAGCATCCTTGTGCTTCGCAAAGTCCAACCAAAAGCGCGGAATTTCCGTTTCGTGGAAGAGCTTCTCGCAACTGTGCAAAAGCGCAGGACGTACGATTTTTCGCTCAGCAGGAGCATCCCAGTCGGAAGCAGCTGTCACGGTGCCATTGTGCGTAGTGAAACCGATCAGCACCGCATCTTCTCCGAATCGCTCTTTTGCCAACTGGCCGATATTGAATTCCCCGCGTTGTCCCATCTGAGTAGCGCTGGCATTGCCAATATGCGAATTATGAGCCCACACGACAATCTTTGCACCGCCATGCAAGGACTCAATATGCGAGGAAATAGCAATCAACGTATTCATCATGTGTCGGTCGCGAAGGTTCCATGACTCGACATCACCCCGTAACATCGTGCGGTAGTAGTTTTCGGCATCTGCAACCACTGTCGCGTTCTGTTCGGCACAAAAATAGGCCTCCTCGGCCCGATGCCCATCGAGACCCAGCAGGCTGGCTTTTTTACGGCGCATGTCGGCCAGGGCAGAGATCACTTCCTCTTCGCACGTCTTGGATATTCCACTACCGGTGAAGAGCCCATAACGCTTGGGATCTCCGCCGAAATGGTCAAAACACGCGTAGCGATGGGTGAAGGTGCGCGCCACAACAGGATCGTTGGCTCGCAGATAGTCTAAGACCGCTTTCATCGAGTCGTTCAGGCTGTAGAGATCCAAGCCGTAGAAACCAACATCATCGCTAGTGGATTTGATATTGCGTTGTCGGAGCCATCCCGTGAAGTCGAGCACGTCGCTATTCCTCCACATCCATTGTGGAAAGCGTTTGAACCCAGCGAGGGCGTCTGCCGCCGCTGCATCTTCATCCAAGCCTTTTACAAATCCATTCACTCTCCACGAGTCTGGCCAGTCGGCCTCGACCGCCACCGCATTGAACCTGAGCTCGTCGACAAGGCGCTTAGTGATATCCGCTCGAGCCTTATAGAATTCGTGGGTGCCGTGTGTGGCCTCTCCAAGCATGACGATTTTTGCCTTCGCGCAACGATCCATGAGGGCGTCATAGTCCGAGTGATCACCCGAAAGCGGGTCCGCGCATCGGCGGATCGTTTCGACTGCAGCTTTCATACGGGCTCCTTTGTCTGAAGTTTTGCGCCCCTTCGTAGCAACTCATACACGCATTCATCGGACACCTGCCTGAAGTCATTATACCACTGCCCGACACCGAAGAAATCCTCCGGCATAACAACAGCGACAAATTCATCGACCAACGCTTCCATTTCCCAGCGCACGGTAGGCGGGGCGACTGGCGTAGCGGCAATGATACAGCGTGCGTGCTGTTCCCGAAGGGCGCTGATCGCGACGCGCATGCTCGATCCAGTAGCCACACCGTCGTCCACCAGAATCACTGTTTTTCCCTTAACAGGAATGGCCGATCGGTTGCCTCGATAGGTTGCCTCGCGCCGAAGAAGTTCAAGGGCTTCGCGCTTCTCAACCGCCTCGAGCGAGTCGGCTGGAATGCGAAGGCTTTCGATGACGCTGCGATTCAAGACACGCACTCCTCCACTGGCGATGGCTCCCATCGCCAGCTCCTCATTACCTGGGACTCCAAGCTTGCGGACAATTATCACATCGAGCGGCAGATTCAACGCCCGTGCGATTTCAGAGCCGATTGGAACTCCTCCGCGCGGGAGTGCGAGCACGATGGTATCGGGCCGGTTGGCATATTTCATTAGTTTCGCCGCAAGGATTCTGCCGGCCTCTTCTCGACACTGAAATCGTGCATTCATACCTCGACAGCCTCCCGTCGTTTTTGGTGCTCACGGCGCTCGCCCGCCAAGTAGTTTTTAAACCATGAGGCAGCGAGGCTTGAGGCCCTCTCAAGAGTTCCCGGTTCTTCAAACAGGTGGGTAGCCCCCGGGATGATCGAAAGTTTTTTTATGCAGCGCAGGTGCTGGCTGGCTTCCTTGTTAAGTCGAATCACGGCATCATCACGCTCGCCAACTATGAGAAGTGTGGGAGCTGTGACATGGCGCAAGTGCTCATAAGCCAAATCTGGTCGCCCGCCTCGCGAAACCACGGCCCCGATCCTCTCGCCAAGAATTGCTGCGGCTGCCATCGCGGCTGCAGCGCCGGTGCTGGCACCGAAGAGTCCGATGGGTTGTTCATGGGCTGCTGGGTGGTCCTCAACCCATCTCACAGCCGATATCAGTCGATTCGTGAGCATCTCGATGTCAAAGCGCAGTTGACCATCTGCAGCGTCCCTTCGCTCCTCTTGGTGCGTTAAGAGATCCAGCAGCACCGTCCCGATTCCAGACTCATGCAAGATCGAAGCGACAAACTGGTTTCTCCGACTATGCCGACTGCTGCCGCTCCCATGGGCAAAGATCACGATACTTGATGCTTTCGGTGGCATGATCCACTCGGCCTCAAGATAAGTCGAATCAACAGGTATTTGAACAATCCCGGAGAAGGTGTCCACCGTGCGGTTAGAGCCATTAGGCTTTTTATAGTTTGTTTTGAGCATGGTAATTTTGAAAGAAGGTTGGACATTTTTACGAAGCAAAACCGAAGCGATGCTTGACCTCGGCGTAGTCCATGTGGAGCGACCGGCTGAGCAACTCTGCGACTAGCCGAGTGGCTGCGACACGCAGGAAATGGTCGAACTGATGAGGCTCAACGGGGAGCCCATCATGAGTGATCGCTAGGATGCGCGCGCCGCTCGTGAGGAGTTGGACAAGAAATGTCTCCGCTTCGACCGGATCATCCGTGTGGTGCGTGTCGATGCGTTTGTTGTGTTCGGGAAAGACAGTGTAGCTGATTGCGAATTTTGAGTGCATTGGGTGAGTGATAGTTTCGGTCGCAATCAATCCCCGACCCGCATCTCCGCCAATAAGGTCATCTCCCCATCGCCACACTGGCGCTCTCAGCGGAGCATGCCCGGAAGCGGCTTCACGCCGATCCTCAAATGAAAAATACAACACAACAAAAAACGACATCACTCACACCCCGCGTTCATATTGAACGGGAGGACCGCGCCCGCACGAATGCGGGCAAGACAGCAAACAGCAAGGTTCGCAGCGAAGGCCGCACTCTCGCTGCCATGGAGCGCTCAGCCACTACGTCACGCACTCACAAAGCTCAGGAAACAAAATCAGCGGTCCAATAAACAAAGCAGCTCACGCATCAGGATTACTCCGATGATTGTCCTCCACAACCGCTCTTCTGAAGATTGCCCAGCCCCTATTACCTCTCAGCCTCCTTGCTGCTAATAAAAACCCCGATGAAAAAAATCACCCTTTCTAAACGTGTCTCGATGGTATCTCCCCGAGAATCCAAGCCTCTCGTGGCAACCAAGCGCAGCGCCCCCGCCAACCAACCATCCAAGACAAAGGCCACGGCATCCATCCGTCTCATGATAGTGGATGACCACGCCTTCATCCGGGAGGCGCTGCGCTCACTGGTGGATCTCGATAAAACCATTGAAATCGTTGGTGAGGCCGACAACGGCCGCAAAGCGATCGAGATGGTCGCCGAACTCCACCCGACCCTCCTACTCATGGATATCGGAATGCCCCGACTCAACGGCCTCGCCGCCGCACGCCAAATCCGCCAACTCGCACCGGATGTCGGGATCATTCTCCTCACCGCCTTTGGCACGGACCAATACATCCAGCAAGTCATCGACGGAGACATCCATGGCTACCTCCTCAAAGACTCGCCATCGAGCCTGATCACCCACGCGATCCACGAGGTGGCCAAGGGGAACACATTCCACAGCCCTGCCATCTCACGAAGAATGCGGACGATCTACGATGAAGTTCCATCCGGAAATGGACACAAGCCTGCTGTGAAACTCACCAACCGAGAGATCGAGGTTCTTCAGCTCATCGCGGAAGGCGCCGCCAACAAGCAGGTCGCTGGCGAGCTGAATATCAGCATCAAAACGGTTGAGAAGCACCGGCAAAACCTCATGGACAAACTGAGAATCCACGACACAGCAAGCCTGACCCGGTACGCGATTTCCTCGGGCGTGATCGACAACATGGTGCAAACCCTGCTGCCGATCTGATTTAGGTCATCAGCAAGCTGAAGCGAGTTTCGCCACGCGCACTCGGAGTTCCTCGATCGGGAGGCTTGGCCCGATGAGGAGCAGCAGAGGCGTCTTGACGCGAGGCTCGCGACCAACAGGAAAAAAGCGGAGATCGTCATCAGGTCCCACTTTTTGAAAGACGAAAAACTCCTGCGGCGCGTCGTGAAAGACAACGATTCCCTTTGCACGCAAGACCTCGGCGGGAAGCTCCTCCATAAAAGCTTCAAAGACCTTTCTGTCCAAAATTTCCGGCAGGAGAATCTCGCAGGAGGCAAAGTGGTGGGAGGCATGCGAGTGCGCATGGTGATCCAAACCCTCGTGCTCAGGCTCAAAGCGGGGAGAAACAGCCGCTTCCGAAATAAGAAAAAGGTCTTTGGCGAAGGAAGCCGGGCTCGTCCTCATACCCCGGACGCCACACTCATCCAATGACTCGAGAACGGCATCCATGCGCTCGGCGGGAATCGAATCGGTGCGCGAAAGATAGACGTGCGAAGCCGTGCGGGCTTGCTCCCGCTCAAGAGCATTGTGCCAGAAACGACGCTGCCACCGCTTGCCATCAATCACGGAAAGCTGGACTGGCGGGCTGAAGTTTTTCAAAGACGGATCGAGAGCGAGGCACTCGATGAGCTGTGCAGAGTCTGTCGTGCCATTGGTTTCAATGAGCAGGACCCGCCCGCTGTCATGCTGGAAAGCCCTCAAAGCCTCAAGCAAAGCATCCCTCGACCCGCAGCACACACAGTCGCCGCTGAGCGCCTTCACCTCTTCGGCCAAATCGCGAAATTGCTCCGCATCGATCCGAGCATTCTGATAGTCGTTGATGATCAACGCCGGCCTCAAGCCCTCCACCGCAAGGGTAGGCATCAGGTTCTTAAGAAACGTGGTTTTCCCAGATCCAAGGAATCCAACAATCAAAACAAGCGGTGTCATTTCAGTTATAATAATCCACAGCTCTTGCGAAAGGCCAGTCTCTCGCTCTTTCTCACGCCGAGCAAATGTGCTGGCGGGATCGAGAGCGGTTCCTGCAACAACACTCAAATGTCTCAAATCAACTCAGGGTTTGACCTTGTTTTTGATAATCGGGAGGAGACCGGTGCCATCCGTGAGGTCGCCTGAAAGCTCCCAAAACATGGCTCCGCGGAATTTCTGCGCGTTGATGTAGTCGCATTTGAGGCTGATGGATTCGCGGTTCTCGTAGGTGATGAATAGTCCGCCTTGCAGACTCGGCGCGTACACCCAAGGGACACTTGCCGTGGAATCCCAATATTTGCGATAGACCGTCGGCTGCGAGGCGAGCCGTTTTTCAATGTCCCAGTAGTCAAACATGCCAGTCGTATCCCATGTGCCCATTGCGGCGCCCGATGTGGATTGGCCGAGCCCGTTATTGATGTTTGGAACGCCTTTCCAGCTGAGTCCGTAGAATGGAAGACCGACTACAAGCTTATCGCGGGACACACCGGCGGCGAGATAGGTGTCCATCGCAGCGCGCACGGTGAGCGGGTCGCCCGGAGTGCCATTTAGTGGGGCATGGTGATTGGTGCGATTTTCCCAAGAGCCATGGAAGTCGTAGGTCATTACGTTTATCCAATCGAGGACCGCTGCGATAGCAGCAGGCTGCATATTGGCAATTTTATCCGGCCCGGCAGGCGCGGCGATGGATAGATAATAACGGCGCGCATCGGCTTTGCCTGCCAAGTCGAGCTGACGACGAAGCTCTGTAAGGAGACTCGTAAAATTTTGTTTGTCCTCGGGACGAGATACGTTTGATGGCAAGCCGCCACCACCTGGGTACTCCCAATCGATATCCACACCATCGAAACCGTACTTGCGGATGAAAGCCACAGCCGATGCTGCGAATTTCTCACGTGATGAAGCAGTGAGAGCGATGTCAGAAAAACGCCCGGAGAGAGTCCAGCCCCCGACAGAAATCAGTGTCACAAGATGCGGGTTCTGGGACTTGAGTTTTTTCAACTGGTTGAAGTTCCCGCGCAAAGGTTGATCCCAAGTGTCGCCAGGATACGCTTTTTCAACGGCCGCGTAGGAATCGTACAAAACGACTTCTCCAGCCGCCGAAATATCTGCAAAGGCGTAGTTGATCACATTCAGATTCTGCGCGGGGATGTCATAAACATGGTAATCACGCCCATAAACACCCCACTCGGCAAAATAACCCACGATGACTTTGCTCAAATCGGGCTGAGCTGTCACAGGAGCAGGCAAAGGCGTGGGTGTTGGCGTGACCACAGGTGAGGGAGTGGAAATCGGGCTTGGCGTTGGCGTTGGCGTCGGGGTTGGGCTTGGAGCGGGTATCACAACGGGATTCGATGCCAGAGCCGGTGAAACCTTGAGATTCTGAAGAACAGCGGCGGCATTAGCTGGGCTGGCGATGAAGCCAATGGCGAGGGATTGACCCGCCGCGAGCGTGGCATTCCACGATTTGGGAGTCACTCGGTAGCGTGGGGATGCCGATTGAGTCGCCAGATTTCCCTCCCACAGCGATGTGATGGTTGAAGTGTAGTCGAACGCTAGCGACCAGTTGGAGACCGAGGTGCTGCCCGTGTTTTTAACCACCACCTTCACCTCCATACCCCCGTTCCATTGGTTCACGATGGAATGCGTGACACTCAGCCCAAGGCCCGTTGGTGTTGGTGTTGGTGTTGGTGTTGGTGTTGGTGTCGGTGTCGGTGTTGGCGTTGGCGTTGGCGTTGGCGTTGGCGTTGGCGTTGGCGTTGGTCTCGGTGTCGGTCTCGGTGTCGGTGTCGGTGTCGGTCTCGGTGTCGGTGTCGGTGTTGGTGTCGGTGTCGGTGTCAAAGCACCGGAGGGTTGAGTGAAGAGATTTTGGATCAGCGCTCCTGAAGCGCCTGGCTCGATGATGTAACCGACTTCTACGGATGCACCGGCTGGGATGGTGCCATTCCACGACTCTGGAGTGAGAGTGAAACGGGGAGAAAGCGAGTTGGCGGCAACTTTTGCGTTCCAGAAGCTGGAGATTTTGCCCGTGGAATCGAATTGGACTTTCCAGTTGCTCACCGAATTCGCACCTGTGTTTTTTATAACGATCTGCATTTGCGCGCCGGATCCCCAATCGCTCACAAGTTTTTGCGAAACGGAAAGCACGCCTGAGGATGGAGTCTGAGTCGGCGCGGGACTCGGAGAAGGATATGGCGTTGGGCTTGCAGAGGGGGCAGGACTCGGAGAAGGGTATGGCGTTGGGCTTGCGGAGGGAGCAGGCATCGCACAAGTACAACCCGTGCCACATCCGCCGAGAATGGTTGCTTTTTTAGGTGCGGGGGGAGCTGTTTTTTGAAGAGCTGGGTCGAAATTGTATCCGCCAAAATCAATATCGCTCAGCGAGAAGAAGGCTTCACCGGCGGGATCTTCGCGCTGCCAGATCACATAAAGCACGTGGCGGCCTACACGCTGCGGGAGGTCAACCGAGAAACGATAGGTGTTTCCATCTAGCACAACATTTGCCGCCAAAGGGAGAGGTTCGAGGTCAGACCACTTGAGGGGCTTGGTTGGATCGTAGGTATTTGTAGAAATGAAAACGGAGAACGTGCTGGGTGAGTGGGGAACTGTGGCAGAGAAGCAGGCGTCGTAGCGCCCAGGCTGAACTTTGGTGGCAGGCCAGTCCACACGCGGAAGATCAAGACCGGCGTACTTTGTCCGGCCGGCACTGGCAAGTTGGCCATCGGGAATCAGCTCGCGGTAGTTGCGCTTGGGCACAAGAAGGCTGACCTCATGCCAGTCGTAAAAAGCCTGCGTCCCAGCGACAGCCACCGCTGCCTTGCCGGCATCACTCGTCGGCGACATGGGATTCTCTAGAAAGACTTCGTGGACGCGGCTGATCGGATTTCCCATCGATCCATGGGCAAAACAGGAGACGCTGGAGACGAGGAGGAGCAAAACGGCGAGGAGGGAGTTCATAAATCAACGGGGGGTTGTGTACTAGTAAGACATGGTGTGCGCCGGATCCGTTCAATCGGCATGCCAAGCAATGGGGTTCCAGCACGCTTCGCGCCTGCCTAAATGCACCGCGCTATCCCCAATTTTTCATTTCTTTCTTATCGGCATGCAGCGATGTTAAGTCATGGCAAAAAGACAGTCTCGAGAGGCGCTGGAGCAGATTGCAGCTCGATTCCGGGCTCTCTCGGAACCGACTCGTCTGGCGATTGTGCAGGAACTCAAATCCGGCGAACGCACTGTCGGCGAGCTCGTGGAGGCCGTTGGACTCTCTCAGGCAAATGTATCGAAGCAACTGTCCGTGCTACGTGCGGCGGGATTTCTCAGGCGCACGCAGCGCGGCACGAGCGCCGTTTATTCGATCAGCGATCCTCTCGTGATGGAACTTTGCAAGCTGATGTGCGACGGGATGAACAAGCAGGCGAAAGAGCGCGCTGGCGGCTTCACACTCTGAGGCGGCGTCTGTGTTTTAGGCCAGGCCTTTGAGCATGCCGTACCAGTAGAGTTGGGGAAGGATGTAGCGCTTGAGGATCCACATGGAATACCGCTCCTTGGCTTGATTGAAGGGAAATGTCTCACAGGGATTTCCATCGTAGTCGAACTCGGCGAGGAGCATTCGTCCACGGCGGGTGATGATCGGGCAGGAGGTGTAGCCGTTGTAACGCGCTGAAGGCGGCAGGCCTGCCCGGTGGGAGAGGAGATTTTTCACCAATATGGGAGCCTGCTTGCGAATGGCCGCGCCGGTGCGGCCAGTGGGCAGGCTGCTGGCGTCTCCAAGGGCGAAGATGTTTGGGAAACGAGTGTGCTGGAGGGTGAATTTATCGACCTCAACCCAGCCAGCCTTGTCGGCGAGGGGGCTGAGGCGGATGAAGTCCGGCGCGCACATTGGCGGTGTGACATGGAGCAAATCGAAGGGAATGGTGCGCCGCTCCTTGGTTGTAACGTCCTGGACAACCGCTTCGCGGGCCTCGCCTCGCACCTCTACCAAGTGGTGATGGAAAAGAGTCTCGATGCCACGGGTGGCAATGATTTTTTCGAGAGCGTACCGGTATTTATCGACACCGAAAATCGTGGGCCCTGGAGCCACATACAAAAATCGAGAATTGTTGCGAAGGCCTTTCCGGCGGATGTAGTCTTCAGCCAGATAGAGTATTTTTTGTGGTGCTCCACCGCATTTCACGGCGGTCTGCGGCATCGTGAAAACGGCCGTGCCGCCAGAAAAATCACGCAGTGCCAGCCATGTTGAATCAACCGTCTCGAAGCTGTAATTCGAGCAAACGCCATTTTTTCCCATTCCGGCGCGCAGACCGGGGACAGCGTCCCAATCGAGCTTGATGCCAGGGCAAACCACAAGTTGATCGTAGGTGTGCCGAGCGCCATCGGAAGTGAGGACGGCTTTTTCAACCGGCTCAAAGGAGACAGCAGCTGCGCGGATCCATCTCGTACCGCGCGGAATGACATCCGCCTCATTGCGCTCCGTCATGGATTTATCCACCACGCCAGCTCCCACAAGAGTCCAGAGTGGCTGGTAGTAGTGCTTTGCCGAAGGCTCGACGATGGAAATGTCCAAACTGCGGGCGGCTCGGCGCAAGCGGGCCGCGACGGTGATGCCTGCCGTGCCGCCGCCGACAATGAGGATGGCATGGTGATTTGAATTCATGATTCCGTTTTCCCTTCAGCGTTTGGGAAGAAAGTGGGTGAGATTTTGAATGAGCATATAAGCACCGACCGCCCACATTGCGGCGGCGAATACTTTGCGGAGGACCGGGCCGCTCAAGCGCGAACGCATAGCCCCGCCGCCAAGCATTCCGAGGAGTCCCCCGGCAAGAAAAAGGGCAGAGACTCGCATGGGGAAGGCTTGCCCTTGCGCGATGCTTGCACCGACGCCGGACAGGGAGATTAGAAAAATCACCAACAGTGATGTGGCCACGGCGCGGTGGATAGTCGTTCCGGTTACATACAGTAAAGCGGGAACGATGACGAATCCGCCCCCAACGCCGAAGAGCCCTGAAAGCACTCCAGCGAGGGCGCCAGCTCCTGCAAGTCGTGTGTAGCAACCAGGGCCGGGTTTTCCGTCGCCTTTGAGCACGCAGGGTCCCACGGCATCGGCGGTCTCAGCTTTTCCCATCCACATTCTCCAGCCGACGAAGCTCATGAGCACGGCAAAACAGGAAAGCAGCAGGGAGGCTGGGAGGAAGTGTCCGATCCAGGTCCCTGCTGGCGCAAAAACCATGCCGCCAAGGGAAAAAACGATTCCCGCCCGTAGATCGATTTCTCCCGCCCTCCATCGGAGCATCGCGCCGAAGCCCGCCGTGGCGCCAACGACTGCCAGACTGAGTCCGATTGCGCTACGAACGGGAACGCCGAGACTGTAGATCAATAGCGGAACTGCAAAGATCGAACCGCCGCCTCCGGTCAGGCCTAGTGAAATTCCCACGACCAGGCCGTAAAGAAGGCCCGGCAGATCGTGGAGGATGGATGTCATGCAAGAATGGCGCTCGGCGCGTTCTCAAATTTGTCCGCGACGCAAGTGACATCGTAGCCATTCCGCGCGAGGAAGGCGCTGGCCCCCGTGGCGCGCTGTCCCGTTTGGCAATTAACAACAATCGGAACTGTTGGGATTTCATCCAGACGCAAGCGCAGGCGCGTGTGTGCCAGATTGTGGGCATTCCGGATATGGGCTCCGGCGAATTCCGCGGCCTTCCTGACATCCACCACGAAGGTGTCTCCATTTTCTCCAAGAAGTGCTGGCACGGCTGAAAAATCGACGGTGGCGAATTTCTCGATGAGATCCGCAGCAGCCTCAGCCATGGCGGTGGTCGGAAGAAAGCCAACAATATGGTCGAATCCGATTCGCACGAGTTGGCGAAGAAAGTCCTGCGCGGAGGAGGCATCTTCCGCGAGGATGACAATCTCCTGCTCGGGGGAAAGGAAGCTGCCGGCGAAGTCGGTGAATTTTTCGCGGGGGGTAAAAAGACTTCTACGCAGGTGGCCCTTGAGAAACTCGCTGCGGGGTCTTGTGTCGAGGACAACAAATCCGGGCTCGTTCAGACGCGCGGCGACTTGATCAAGGCTCATTGGATTCACCGAAGGAAGCTCTCCAAGCAGGGCGGGGCCGACTTTGTTCACGCGCTTCATGTTGGAGAAGTAGGCGGGTGGCTCGGGTTGTCCGCTGAGAATGAAATTTACAAAATTGGCTTCGCTTTCGTTGAGGGCCATCTTCAGCGCGGGGTTGAATTTTTCCTCGTAGCCGAAGGTGGAGTTTGCGACAGAGCCAAGTGCTTTCCCGCAAGCACTCCCGGCACCGTGCGCGGGTAGGACCTGCACGTGGCATGGCATCTCAGAGACCTTGCGGAGGCTTTTATAAAGAGACAGAGCACCTTGCTCTTGAGTGCCCTCGAGCCCCGCCGCCTGTTCCAGCAGGTCCGGGCGCCCCGCGTCTCCCACAAAAAGGAAATCGCCGCTGAGCATGGCAATCGGCTCGTTCGCTCCGCCACCGTGATCGGTGACGAGAAATACCATGTGCTCTGGGGTATGCCCCGGCGTGTGGATAGCCTGCAGTTCGATATTTCCTATTTTAAAGGAGTCGCCGTCGTGAAGTGGGTTATATCCTGGTAGCTCCTTAGCCCACTCGCTCTGCCAATCTGGCCCCCCCTCTGCGGAGAGGTAGAGTTTGATAGATGGATCAGCGACGGCAAATTCCCGCGCTCCGCTGACAAAATCGGCATGAATATGCGTCTCAGCAACGGCCGTTATTTTCAGCCCCTCGTTTTTAGCGATTTCCCGGTAGCGGTCGATATCCCGCTCGGGATCGATGACGATGGCTTCAGCGGTTCTTTGGCAGCCGATGAGGTAGGAGTATTGCGCCAAGGCGGGGTCAGAGATTTGTTTGAGAAACATGATTTGGTTTTTTTGTGTTTGTTATTTCGAGCCGCGCGATGAGCCTTGATTCCATGGCATGCGGGCGATCAGCATGCCCATGCCGCACCAATCCGTGGCTCCGGCAAAAATCAAACCTGCTCCCACAAATCCCGAAAGCCAGATGAACGCCGGATTGACAAATTGCGATAGGACAACGCCTGAGAAGACAAGAAGGCCTGCCGCGATGCGCACCTGGCGCTCCAGAGAGATGACCTGCGATGAGCCGCGATTAACCGGAAGCCCGGCTGCTGCCCAGGCAGAGGTACCGCCCTCGACCACGCAGCACTTTTCAAAACCTGACTGCTCAAGCTTGGCTGCGGCTTGTTTCGCCCTTCCGCCAGATTGGCACAGGATGTAAACAGGCTTCGCTTTTAAAAACCCGGTCGAGGCCGCAAGCTCAGAGCCATCCAAACGCTGAAGCGGCACCAAATGCACGCCTGGGACATGGATTTGAGCGTGCTCAGATGGCGTGCGCACATCGAGGAGTTGAGCCGTGTGGTCTGATTGAAGCACGGATTGGAGTTCGGTTGGCTGGATAGTTGTCATAAATTGCAGTAACATTATCTTTATATCGCCATACAACGATAAAAGCAACAGATTTTTAAATAGAAAACTTGCTTCATGACGGGTTGCGTTCTTGAAAGGAACATGCGCAAGACCAAAATAATCTGTACGCTCGGCCCAGCATCTGGTTCCGATGCAGTCATCAAGGGCCTTCTCGAAGCCGGGGCAAATATCTTTCGTCTCAATATGAGCCACGCACCGCACGACTGGGTGCGCGAGGTTGTAAAAAAAATCCGCCGTATCGCGTCTGATCTGGATTTGAATTGCGGAATCCTTTTAGACACGCAGGGGCCGGCCATCAGGACAGGCGACCTGCCGGTAAAGCTCAATTTGAAGCCGGGCGATATTTTTGAGTTCACCGTGCGAGGCGCACTCAGTGAGGAGAACTACTCGGTAGATGTGAACTACGATGGCCTCGTAAACGACATCCACGTCGGCGACACAGTGCTGGTGGATAACGGAGTCATTCACATGAAGGTTCTGGAAAAGAACGACCACCGCATCCGTTGCGAAGTTCTCACAGAAGGCGCGATGGGTTCACGTCGGCACATCAACCTACCAGGCGTAAAGGTCGGCCTGCCGCCGCTCACAGAGAAGGACCACGCCGATATCCGTTTGGGAGTCGAGGTGGGCGTGGATTTTGTGGCGCTGAGTTTTTGCCGTGAAGCAGCTGACATCCTGGAGTTGAAACGCTTCTTGAAGGAGCTTGGCAGCAATGCGCGCACGATTGCAAAGATCGAGGATCAGAATGCCGTGAAGTTCATCAAAGACATCATCCTAGCCTCCGATGTCATCATGATTGCCCGCGGTGATCTCGGTATCGAATGCAAGATGGAGGAGCTCCCGATTATCCAGCGGCGAATCATTAAAAAGTGTATTCAGATTGGACGTCCGGTGATTGTTGCGACGCACATGCTCGAAAGCATGATTGAAAACCCGGTTCCCACTAGAGCGGAGATCACGGATGTGGCGAATGCCGTGTTTGAACAGGCTGATGCGGTCATGCTCAGCGGCGAAACGGCTGCTGGAAAATATCCGGTGGAATGCGTGAAGGTGCTAGACCGTGTGGCGCGGCGCATTGCGCAGAGCGGAGGGGCTGGCTATGCGGCTGAGGCTATTCTTGAGACCCAGCGGCAGAAAACAATTCGCGCTGCGGTGAGCCTCGCCAACTCTCTGGAGAATGCCTACATTGCTGTTTTTACTCGGCAGGGGGATATGGCCGATAGCACAAGTCATCTGCGCCCCGAGCGGGCCCCGATTTTCGCCTTCTCACCTAGGCAGGAAACGGTTCGCCACTTGTCTATGAACTGGAACACGCACGCGCTGCGCTTGGATTTCCACACCGATGCAGAGGAAACCTTCAATGCGGCCGAGGAGGAGCTCGTGAAACGTGGCCTAGTGGGTTCAGGCAGCAAGATCATCGCCCTGCGAGAATTGGTCGAGGGCGAGGAGCGTTTTGAATCTATCCAAATTCGTACAGTGCCGTAAACGAACGAGCGGTTCACCCCGCTTGCCAGCAGGTGAGCTGCCTGCTTTGTTTAGGCATGCAATCATGCGATCCGGAGATTTTTTCCGCAGAAGATTTTCTTGCGAATCCCAAGAAGTTTGCCGCCTTTGATCCGCCAGTACGTTTGGCTGTGATTGGAGATCCGGTGGCGCATTCTCGCTCTCCGGCGTTTCAAAATGAGGCGCTTCGTTTTTGCGGCATTCCAGCTCAGTACACGAAACTTCATGTGCCCCCAGAAGCTTTCAGTGACGTCCTGCGCGCCTTGCCCGAGGCCGGGTTTCTTGGCGCGAATGTGACGCTTCCCCACAAGGCTGCAGCATTGGCAGGCGTGGATGTGGCGGATTCCTACGCGCAGGCTTCCGGCAGCGTGAATACAATCCTTGTGAATGGCGAAAGCCTCGTGGGCTTTAATACGGATGGCCCTGGATTAGCTCGGGCCATCCGCGAGGAATTCCGCGTGGATTTGAGGGACCTGCGGGTGATGTTACTTGGCGCTGGAGGCGGCGCTGGACGAGGCATTGCCGTTCAGTGTGCGATGGAGGGCTGCCAGCGTCTCGTGCTGGTAAACCGCACTCTAGATAAGGCCCAGGCCCTTGCCCAAGAACTTGCTCCTTATTTTCACTCCGAGCGGCTCAGTGGGCCTGCCGAACGAATTGTGGCGATTCCTTTTGAAGACGCCGACCTGCGACGGGAATTGGAGAATGCGGATATCCTCATCAATGCCACATCGCTCGGCATGAAGCGCACCGACCCGCCGGTGATTCCATCCTCTCTGCTTACTGCGAATCTATTGGTCTATGACACGGTCTATGCGGGCGGGTCGTCCCGACTGCTTGAGGACGCCGCTGCCGCTGGAGCCCGCTGCGCCAATGGCTTGGGAATGCTTCTCCATCAAGGCGCACTTTCCTTTGAAATCTGGTTCAACCGCTCTGCGCCACTAGACGAAATGCGGCGCGCACTTCACTCCAACTTATGATCCTAACCATCGCGCTCACTCAGTTTGTTTTTATCTCCTTGGGGGTTCTTGCAGTCAATGTGCTGCTGAAAGCCGCGGGCTTTGCCACAAACGTCGCAGACTCATTTCCACCTTTTTCCGTTTGGATGGCCACGCAGAGCCTTTGGCTTTTTGCGCTCCCATTGGCATGGGTTGCCTTTGCAAGTCTGTGTCAATATTTCGCCCGGGGCCTCCGCTCCGAAATGTTGGCCCGTTCGACAGGTGTTTTTCTCGCAGTGGCAATTTTTGCCGCCTATTTCTCGGCGGCATTCCTGCTCTTGTAGCTTACAGGCCCTTTAAAACACGGCTTCGCAGGCGTTTTTCAATCAAGGAGAGATAGCCAGAAAAAAAATTTGAACACTGGCATCATCCATGCTGTCCAATACAGCAAATAGAACTCCCATGAAAAATATCTATAAAAAAATCAACCGTACCAAATACTCCCTCGGCGAACTGATCTCCATCGTGGGATCCTGCGCCCGTAACAGTCGCGAAACGATCGCTGCCATGGTCGACCTTCTAGAGAGCGGTCGTGTGGTGATCCGGAAAAACGGACGTGCACGCCGTGTTCGGGTTCAGCACGCGAGTTAATTCCCTCCCCCAACGTCCGGGAGACGCTGCCGATCAGCCCACGGCACGTCTCCCGGCAGGGTGGTGCCTTCCAGGTCCACATTCGGCTTCGTCCAACTCAGCTACGAAGCCGTCCTGCAAGAAGACTTTTCAGCTACGCTTCCGCGAGCTGTGCATTTAGGAGCTCCTCCTCGGCCTTGCCGACTCTCGACGCTAGGCCGACTTGAGAAACTCTACTCGCTTAGCTCTTCTTAGTAAGCAGCGCTCTTCCTGCCATTTTTATCGGCACCCTTTCCCGCAAGGTGCGAATATGCCTTGCGTTCGATAGGCGGACAGTTTGTCACATAAAAAACCTTGATGTAGCGAGATGCGGCCTAAAGATAGGGCTGTGCCAGAATCCGCTCTTTTTAGACTGACATCCGTCCTTGGAATCCTTGCTTCTGTCTATTTTTTTCACCCTCTCCCAACTTCTGCCCAAACGACAGAAATCCTAAACGTTTCGTACGAGAAAAACCCTCCCTACCCAGAGGCTCAAAATCCCCAGTTGCCGCTGGAAGTTTATGATCCATCGTTCGCAGAAATTCTCGGCAAGCAGCCCGCACTTGTGCATCTCGCCAAGGGCTTTGGCTTCACGGAGGGCCCGGTCTTTCTCTCGGTAAAAAACTCCGACGAGGGCTTTCTCATTTTTACCGACCAGATCAATGACAATATCAACCTCATCCGCTGGCATGGGCTTGCACCCTACAACACCATCACGCCCGCATCTTGGAGCGAACCCGTCATTTTTCGCCATCCCTCAAGCATAGCGGACGGCCAGACGGCTGACCTCAACGCGAATCTGCTCACAGCCGAGACGACCGGACGCCGAGTTTCAATCACCAAAGGCGATGGCACGGTGGAGACGCTCGCTGGTTCCTACGATGGCAAGCCTCTGAATTCGCCGAACGATCTCGTGGTGAAATCCGACGGCTCCGTGTGGTTCACCGATCCGAGCTACGGCTCGCTGCAATTCCCGCAAGAGGCGTATTTGCCAAACAATGTCTACCGCTACGATCCGAAAACCAAGGCCCTCACGGTGGTGACTGGGAACTTGCAAATGCCCAATGGCATCGCGTTTTCGCCGGATGAAAAAATCCTCTACATCATCGACAGCGGAGCGATCCAGGCGCCGCGCACCTACTATTACGACAAGCCACACACGATTTATGCGTTCGACGTCTCGGCGGATGGCAGGACGATCTCGAACCAGCGCGAATTCGCCGTCATCTATCCCGGATTTCCCGACGGCATGAGGCTCGATGCCAAGGGCAATGTTTACTCTGGCGCACTCGATGGCATCCATGTCTTCAACCCCAAAGGAACGTTGATCGGTAAAATCAAACTGCCGAAGCAGACGGCGAATCTCACCTTCGGCGGCCGCGATAACAACATCCTCTTCATTTGCTCGTCCGACTCGGTCTGGGCGATCAAGCTCAACACAACCGGTGCGAAACCCGTGCCACAAATCGAACGCTGACAAACCATGAACAACGACTACGACATCATCATCATCGGCAGCGGCGCGGGCGGCGGCACATTAGCCCGTCACTTAGCTCCCTCCGGAAAACGCATCCTCATCCTCGAGCGTGGCGGTTGGCTCCCGCGCGAGCCGGAAAACTGGTCCGCCTCCGAAGTCTTTATCGCAAACCGCTACACATCGAAGGACACCTGGCGCGACAAGCACGGCAAGGCCTTTCAACCCGGCGTCCACTACTTCGTTGGCGGCGCAACCAAGCTCTACGGTGCGGCCCTCTACCGTCTGCGCAAAGAGGATTTCGGCGTCCTCAAACACCAGGATGGCATCTCGCCCGCATGGCCGCTCGGCTACGAAGATTTCGAGACCTACTACACTCAAGCCGAGCGCATGTATCATGTCCACGGCGCACGCGGCGAGGATCCCACCGAGCCGCCCTGCAGCGAGCCATATCCCTTTCCCGCCGTATCCCACGAACCCCGCATCCAGCAACTCGCCGACGACCTGAAGCGCGCGGGCTATCATCCCTTCCACTCCCCCTGCGGCATCATGCTCAACGAGGCAAACATGCC
This sequence comes from Spartobacteria bacterium, assembly GCA_947499885.1. Classification (GTDB taxonomy): domain Bacteria; phylum Verrucomicrobiota; class Verrucomicrobiia; order Chthoniobacterales; family Terrimicrobiaceae; genus UBA967. Next base: position 4,279 of record CANMQB010000009.1, on the reverse strand, counting down.
CTACAGCCACTGCGTGCGCTGCGAGGATTGCGACGGGTTTCCCTGTCTGGTGCAGGCCAAATCTGACGCTGAAGTCCTGGGCGTGCGCCCCGCGCTCGAGCACTCGAATGTGACGCTCCTCACAAATTCCCAAGTCCTGAAACTCAACACCAACGCCGCAGGCAACTCGGTGAGCGAAGTCGTTGTCGATCGTGAGGGAAAAACCGAGACCTTCCGCGCCAGCATCGTCGTCGTTTCCGCAGGTGCGGCAAACTCCGCGCGCCTCCTCCTCATGTCGGCGAATGACAAACACCCGAACGGCCTCGCCAACAGCTCCGACCAGGTCGGCCGGAATTACATGTATCACAACAGCCAGGCCGTGCTGGCGATTTCCAAGGAGCCAAATCCGACGAAATACCAGAAGACGCTTGGGTTGAATGATTTTTATTTTGGCATGAAGGACTTCGCGTTTCCGATGGGAAATATCCAGATGGTCGGAAAATCCCAAGGCCCGATGTATAAAGGTGAGAAGCCGATCGAAGCTGGGCTCGCGCCGATGTTCACACTCGACTTTGTCGCCAAGCACGCCGTCGATTTTTGGCTCTCCACCGAGGACCTGCCCTCGCCAGACAACCGCGTCACAATCGACCGCGAGGGCAACATCACGCTCAGCTACACGCCGAACAACCAGGTCGCCAAAGAACGCCTCTATTCCAAGCTTAAGTCCATGCTCAACCACCTCGGCATGCACGAGCACCTCATCCCGCGAAATCTCTACATGAAAAACGAGATCGACATCGGTGGCGTCGCCCACCAGTCGGGCACCTGCCGCTTCGGCACCGATCCCGCCACCTCCGTGCTCGACACGAATTGCAAGGCCCACGAACTCGACAACCTCTATGTCGTGGACACCTCGTTCTTTCCGAGCATCGGCGCGGTGAATCCCGCCCTGACAGCCATGGCGAACGCCCTTCGCGTCGGCGACCACCTCCTCGAGCGTTTAAAATAAAAAATCCGTAGCTCGATATGGCGGATTCCTCGCAAGCTGGAAAACCCTCCCGCGCCGCGATCGGCGCGGTCTTCGGCGCGGGTGTGGCCCAGGGCATCGCCCTCGTCACATTCCCCGCAGCGGGGGCTATTTTCACGAGCCCACTGCACTACGGACTCACCACCACTCAATACGGAGCCCTGTTCATTCCACAAGCGGTGCTGGCCATTGTCAGCTCCCTTCTCGGGCCGACCATTGCCCGAAGAGTTGGCGTGAAAAAGGTCTTCCTAGCGGGTTTGGCTGCAAACCTCCTATCCATGGCACTTCTGATCGGAAGCCAATTTCTGATCGGCGAACGGATGGCTGCCTATGCCTCCCTCATGCTGGCCACGACTTTTATGGGATTGGCCTTCGGCCTCACGGTGCCAGTGATCAACACGTGCGCTGCCGCATTTTTTCCAGCCACCGCGGATCGCGCTGTTCTCACGCTGAACACCCTGCTCGGCCTCGGCACCGCGCTGGCACCGGCTTTTGTGGCTGTCTTCGTGAGCCTCGGAATCTGGTGGGGACTTCCGATTCTGACTGCCGCCCTCTGCGGCGCGCTCCTGCTTTTCGCATGGCCGCTGGATATCTCGGCGAGCAACTCTGGAGCGGCCCCCGCAAAATCCGGCATGCCACCACTTTTTCCGCTCTTTGCTGCTGCAGCTTTTCTTTACGGCATCTGCGAAACGATGAACGGCAACTGGGCTTCGATCCTCATGTCCACCACACTCGGCAACCAGCCTGCCACGGCCTCACTCGCACTTGCAATTTTCTGGGCCTCTGTCACGGGCGGACGATTGCTGTTTGCGTCAATCGACCGATGGATTCCCGAGCGCCGGGTTTTCATGGCCCTTCCGATCGTGATTGCAGCGTCGTTTTTTCTCATTCCCCTGCTGCCTGCAAAAGCCGCATTCCCGGGCCTAGCGGCCTTTGCTCTCGCGGGTCTTGGCTGCTCGGCCATCCTGCCTCTCATCATCAGCTTCGGACAAAAACAAATGCCGTCCATCGCGGCCTCCGTGGCCGGCGGCATGATCGCCTTCTACCAACTCGGCTATGGCCTTGCCGCATTCGGCGTCGGCCCGCTGGAGAGCATGGCCTCGCTCGCTCTCAACCACATCTTCGCCGCCTCGGCAGTCCCCGCAATCGGCCTCGCGATTCTTGCGGCGTTGCTGAGCAGGAAAAATTGAGCGATTGGGAATGAGGCGGCTTCGCCGCCCTTGTCTCGTTAACTGTTTATGATTTCTGTCTTGGAGAGCATGCAAAATCCGGCGTAGCGGAGGAATCTCACATTGACTTGGTCAGGTATTGACTAATATTTCGGCCATGACCGTGACGATTTACCAAGCCAAGACCCATCTTTCGCGAATTCTGCAACGAGTGGAGCAGGGTGAAGAGGTGGTGGTGTGCCGTGGCAAGCAAGCGATCGCCCGGATTGTTCCTACCGACTCCGCCAAACCCAAACGCCCGAAAGTCGGGGTGCCTACTTCGCCGCGATTTGAAATTCCGCCCAATGCCTTTGCGCCGCTTGGGGCCGGGGAACTCAAAGAGTGGGGGCTGGAATGACGCTGCTGCTGGATACTTGTGCCTTCATCTGGTTAGCAAGCGCGCCCGAGTTGTTGGGGGCGAAGGCGGTCAAGGCTCTGGATGATCCGGCAAATGATCGGGTGTTGAGCTTGGCTTCGGTGTGGGAGGTCACGCTCAAGCACCGCACGGGCAAGCTGCCGTTGCCATCGCAGCCGGAGGTTTGGATCGAGGAGCAGTTGCGGTTGCAGGATATCGAGGTTCTGCCACTCCAAAGAGTGGTGCTTTATCGCTCGGGAAGCCTGCCACCGATCCACAAGGATCCATTTGACCGGGTGATTGCCGCCGAAGCTTTGCATCGCGATTTGCGACTACTTTCCCCGGACGAACCCTTTTCAAAATATGGTTGTGCCGTCCTCTGGTGAGTTTTCGTAATTGGGGCTTCTCAGCAAAAAATCGGGAACTCGAGTGGGTTGGATTTTTTATCGTGAGATTGTTCTCCCGCCACGATTGACTTCCCACCCCAAATCACCCATCACCGAGCTATGCCCATAGACCAAGAACTCCTCCGCATCGAAGCCCGTGATTCCGGCAAAGAAGACTGGCATTTGTGGGGGCCCTACCTGAGCGACCGCCAGTGGGGCACGGTGAGGGAGGATTATTCGGCGGATGGCGACGCTTGGACATCATTTTCCTTTGATCAATCCCGCTCGCGGGCCTACCGCTGGGGCGAGGACGGTCTTCTTGGCATCTCAGATAAAAACGGCCTTCTCTGCTTCTCAGCCGCACTTTGGAACGGCAAGGATCCTATTTTAAAAGAGCGCCCATTTGGTCTCTCAAACCCACAGGGCAACCACGGAGAGGACATCAAAGACTACTTCTACCATCTTGCAAACACGCCCACGCATTCCTTCATGCGCGGCCTCTACAAGTACCCGCAGCAAGAGTTTCCTTACCAACACCTCATCGAGGAGAATAGCCGCCGCTCGCGCTTGGAACCGGAATATGAACTCGTCGATACCGGCATTTTCCACGAGAACCGATACTTCGATGTGTTCTTCGAATACGCCAAAGCTGCGCCGGACGAAATCGCGATCAGACTGCGAATCATCAATCGCGGTCCCGAGGCCGCGCCGCTGACGGTTCTGCCTACGCTCTGGTTCCGCAACACATGGACTTGGGAACTTGCACCCGCCGCGAAGCCTGAGATTCGCCTGTTACCCGATGGCCAGGGACTCAGCGCGCATTCCGCCGAACTGGGTGATTATAGCCTCCAAGCTCAAGGCCGGCCCGAGTGGATTTTCACCGAGAACGAGACCAACGACCGCCTCCTCTATAACACCCCAAACCGCACCCCGTATATAAAGGATGGCTTCCATGATTATGTCGTGAGTGGGGCGACCGGCGCGGTGAACCCCTCACGCATCGGCACCAAGGCCGCAGCAGTCTACCAACGCACGCTCGCCCCCGGTGAGGAGTGGGTGATCCGGCTCCGGCTCGCTCCCGGTTCACAAGAAAAGTCCTTCGATTCCGCCTTCGACACGCTTTTTGCCGATCGGGAAAAGGAACACCTCGCCCACTTCGAAGCCCTAGCTCCCGGAATGCCCGAGGAATTGTCGCTCGTGATGCGCAGCGCCATCGCCGGCCTGCTCTGGGGCAAGAAATTTTATTCCTACCATGTGAACCGCTGGCTCAGCGGCGATCCGACCATGCCGAAGCCGCCGGCCGAACGCTGGAAAGGACGCAATG
>CANMQB010000008.1 GCA_947499885.1 Spartobacteria bacterium | reverse complement strand
CTCGAAAAGCACTGCATCGAAGCGCTCGCGCAGTCCACTCATTACGGCCCATGAGTCGAGGCTCAGAGTTTCTAAGACGGACTCGGCATTGTTGAATGCGCGGTGAATGGTGCTTATGACCGAGCCAGGCTCCCCCGGATCAAAGGTGAGGCGGTAGCGGCCCTCTGGACTTGAAATGGTACGGCGCGAGGAAGAGGGAGAGCCCTCAAGCATCGGGAGGATTCGATTCCAAACGGGACGGTAATTCATCCTTTCGGTAGGATTGAGCTCTTCCAGCTCGAGGGATTCGATCACACTGACCATTCCTGCTAAATCATAGGCGCGTTCCAAGTAGCGACCGAGCCAGTAATAGGACTCTGCGACGCGACTGGTGACACCGTGAAGGGGAATTTTCGAATCTATCTGCCGGGAGGGATCCCACTCGTCGGATACTATATCCGCGCCGACTTGAACCCAAGTGTCCTTACTCCCCCCGCCGAGTTCCGAGGAGGTGAAGGCAGACTCCTTGGTGGAGACGCGTGTGAGGGCCCCTGAGAACACTTCCAGGTCGCCACTATTTTTTCGGAGGGCAAAGAGGATGTGGTCTTGTCGGCTTCTACGGCGCTGGCCGTCTTGAAAAGAAATGGTCTCTGCATCACAGGCCTGCGGTTGGGCGACGTAACGCGCCGGATCACCAATAATTTGCTCTCGCACAGCATGGATTTCTTCGGATGAGGGAAGTTTGCCGTCACCACCGAGGTAGATACGCTCACCATAGAGTCCGCGAATGGTAAATCGCTCGAGCTCCGATAAGACAAGCTCGCGTTGGTCGTGGTCGCCAAGCCAGTAGGTTGGGACTGTCGGGAGGAGCGGCTGTTCTCCGAGGTAATAGCGGATGATTTGTGAGGAGAATGGCAGGAGGGCACGGTCGTCGGAAAGTTGGGCTCCAATTGCATTGATGACTGCAACGCTTTTCTTTCGAATGCAGTGGACGAGCCCTGGAACCCCCAGCATCGAGTCGCGACGGAAAACCATGGGATCCAGCCAGCGGTCGCTGACTCGGGAGTAAATGACATCCACTTTGCTCAGACCAGAGACCGTTTTCAAATACACTTCATCATTGAGCACGAGTAAATCCCCCCCTTGCACCAACGGGATGCCCATACGGCGGCCAAGAAAACTGTGTTCGGAATAGGCTGGGCTGAGTGGGCCAGGGGTCAGGAGCACAACCATGGGATCCGACTCCCCCGATTGGGCGCGCAGCATCTCCACAATGCTGGTCGGAACATCTGAAATCGAATGGATGCCTGTATCATGGAAGGATTGCGGAATCACTCTCGTCAGTGCTCGGCGATTCTGGATCATGTAAGACATGCCGGAAGCGTGGCTGAAGTAATGGTGCTTTACGGCAAGTGTTCCATTCGGCAGTCGGCAAATGGCAAGCCCACTCAGGTGCAGAAATGCATCGCCTGGCTGAGGTAGGCCTGCGGCGGAACGCTGGAAAAACTCGCTGCCCAGAACCAGGGAAATAGGCAACACCCCGTCTAATAGGATTTGCTTTGAGCCATAGATGTCCTTCAGAAAAGACTCAAAGGCACGTAGGCGCTGCCGGACGCCGGCTTCCAACGGCGCCCACTCTGCAGGAGTAAAAATCTGCGGCAGGAGGTCGCAGAACCACGCGCGGGATCCCCAAGGACGGTCGCGGTGGATGTCGAACGTCACGCCCATCTCTCTCATGGTGGCCTCGAGACGCTCGTCGAGGCTGCGCACTTGGGCACGCGGCATTTTTTGGAGTCGTTCGAAGAGCGCCTTGTAAACTTCGCGCGGTCGGCCGTCGGAATCCGACATTTCGTCATAGGTGCCGAAATGCCAGGGCGAGTTCATGCGGCAATACGGGATTTTTTAAACCATTCCTCTGCGGAGGAGACGTCGTCGCGAATCTGCGAAGTGAGGGCGTCTTTCGTTTCGAACTTTACCTCTGCTCTCAAAAAATGAAGAAAGGAAACCTCGACGACAGCATCGTAAAGATCCCCCGAGAAGTCGAAAAGGTGGACTTCGAGAATCCGATCCCCATCTGTCGCCACTGTCGGGCGCAAGCCTATGTTTGCAACACCGTGGAACGTCTTTTCGTTTACCAAGGCTCGGATGACATAAACACCATCTGGTGGGTATTGCTGGAAGCCGGTGGATATGTTCGCAGTTGGGAATCCCAATTTTTTACCCAAGCCGGCACCGCGCGCGACTAGCCCGCGAATGGCAAAATCTCTGCCCAGGAGGCGGGCCGCTTTGGCAAGGTCGCAGGCGGCGAGGGCTTGTCGGATGTGCGTGCTGCTGACCACTTCACCGTCTCTTTGGACTTGCGCAGTGGCGCTCGTAAAAAAGCCATTTTGCATTCCAAGCGTCCTTAGGATCCGTGCATCTCCTCTGCGGCCATGGCCGAACATCCAGCCTTCTCCAACACAGATACCGGCGAGCTGCGGTGTGCTGTGGCAGAGTTTCAAAACAAAATCTTCGGCCTCGATTGCGGCAAAAGCGGCATCGAATCCAATGATCAGTGCATGCTCGATGCCGAGGCGTTTAATGAGTTCAAGTTTGAAATCAAGCGGTGTCAGGAGGCGGGGGGCTCGATCACGTCGCAGAACAGTAGCAGGGTGGGGGTCGAATGTGAGTGCGACCGGAACACCTTCGATGCGCGCTGCCGAGTCAATGGCGGCTTGCAACACGGCTTGATGGCCTAGATGCACGCCATCAAAGACGCCTGCTGCCAGAACAACCGGAGCATCGATTTCCTCAAGGGCGTCGATGGAGCGGAGAATTTTCATCAGGCCCCGCGAAGCCGCGAAACGACGGGCAGACTCAGGACGCGCTGCGCAATGGCATCCGTCGGCCCGGCCTTGAGTTCCTCAATGGTTACCGCTCCCTCGACGCTGAATCGGCCCGATTTGGTGCGGCGTAGGGATTTGAGATGGGCTCCACAGCCTAGCTCACCTCCGACATCGTGGGCATAAGTTCGGACATAGAACCCCTTGCTGCAGACGACGCGGAAATCAATCTCGGGAAGTCTTACTGCCTGAATCTCGTGTGCGTAAACGTGGACGAAGCGGGGCTCTCGCTCCACAGTTTTACCTTGTCGGGCAAGCTTGTAGAGTGGCACGCCGTCCTTCTTGATGGCGCTAACCATTGGCGGAGTCTGATAAAAGTCGCCGTGGAATTTGGCAAAGGCCGCATCCAATTTTTCTCGGGCCAGATCGGGAACAGGCCGTGTTTCTATCACTTGGCCGTCCGAGTCTTGGCTGTCAGTGACTTCACCTAGGCGGAGTGTGCCGACATATTCCTTATCCTCGCTCATGAGGAGATCTTGGATTTTTGTTCCTCGGCCGATGGTAATAATGAGCAGCCCGGTCGCGAGCGGGTCGAGCGTGCCGCAGTGGCCCACTTTCTTGGTATTCAGGGCCCGGCGGGTTATCGCCACGACATCGTGGGATGTCATCCCAGTGGATTTATCGACAAGAAGTACGCCGTCAATTTCAGTTCCGGATTTCATCAGAGAGTGCCTTTAAAAAATCGCTTTTGACTTGGATGAGGGTGCCATCAACGCGAGCACCTGCGGCCATGGGATGTCCTCCGCCATGGAATTTTTTGCAAACTTTGCAGACATCGATTCGAGGGAACTTTGAGCGTGCGCTCACACGCACTTTGCCTTCGGGAAGTTCCTCAAAAAACACAGCTGCTTCCACGCCTTCGACGCTGCGCAGGTGGTCAATGATACCTTCATTGTCTTCAGGCAGGACCTTGAGCTTCTCAACCAATTCGAGTGAGAGAGAGAATGTGGCAATGCGGCCGTCGTCATCAAACTCCGCAGAATTGAGCGCGTGCCGGAGAAGCTCAAAGCGACGGCGCGGCTGGCTGTCGTACATGGCCCGGGAGAGGGCGGAAACATCCACGCCGCAGGCGATGAGATGGCCCGCGGCTGAAAATGTTCGCTCATTAGTTCCCGCATATTGAAACGAGCCTGTATCCGTCGAAATCGCCGCAAACAGGTTCGTGGCCATTTCAGGCGAGATGCGGGCACCAACATGTTGAAAGAATTCAAAAAGAATCTGCCCGGTGGCAGGAGCTGATGGGTCGATGTAATTCACATCGCCGAAGTTCTCGTTGCTGATGTGGTGGTCAATGTTGAGAATCGGCGTGCCCGGAGCGATCGCTTCGTGGACGGAGCCGAGCCGGTTTTTCACCGAGGTGTCGAGGGCGACAAAGACATCGAACGTCTGAGGTGCGGAGGGCGGCATGACGACGATTTCATGGCACGGAAGGTAGTGAAATTTCGAAGTTGATCCCTCTTCATTGTAGGCAGTGACCTCCTTGCCGCATTCGCGAAGCCAGAGAGCAAAGGCAATCGTCGAGCCGAGCGCATCAGCGTCGGGCCGGATATGGCTGGCGACTCCCACTGTGTGGGCGTTGCGTAGCACTTCAGCAATCGTATCAAAGTTGGGTTTCATCATTTGACTTTTCTTCAGTGAGGCCAAGTTCGTCCATGAGGGTGATGATTCGTGATCCCCGCTCGATGGCCTCGTCGAGACGAAAGTGCAGATGCGGAGTGTGTTTGATGTGCACTCGGCGGGAAAGCTCTGTTTGAAACATGACCCTGTGCTCCTCAAGGGACTCCATGGCCTTCCGGCGGCCGGCGGGTGAACCCAGCGCAGATACAAAGACATGGGCCTGCTTCAGATCGGGTGTGATATCAACCCCGCTTACGGTCACCAACGTATTTTCAAACTCAAGCTCTCGGCGGATAATCATCCCCAGCTCGCGTTTCAGCACTTCGCACACCCTCGCAAGTCGATTATTCATAGTATGAAACATCCATACGGGTTTTTAACCCCGCAACGAAATTTGGACAGGATCACAAAATTCACAGTTCAAGGTTAGGAAAGCAGCGACGGGATGGCTTGCTTGGTTGCCTCTGTGCGATCTGTTTTCAAGTAAATGACAGAGGACTCTAAAGCTGCTGCGCGATTTTTTCGAGCGTGTAGCATTCGATGATATCCTCGGGCAGGTATTCTGTAAAATCACCCAATTTGATTCCGCACTCGAGTCCCGAACGCACTTCTTTAACTTCGTCTGCGAAGCGGCGCAGCGTCGCGATGCCTCCGTCGTAGATTGGTTGGCGTCGGCGAAGCACTCGGGCGCGGGCTGTGCGGGCGATACGTCCGTCGATGACCATACAGCCGGCGACTTTGCCTTTGGTGAGGTCAAAAACCTGTTTCACCTCGGCGTGGCCTATGATGGCCTCGCGGTTTTCCGGCTCGAGCATTCCGCTCATGGATTCGCGAATCTGATCCAGCAATTCGTAGATGATGCTGTAGAGCTTGATTTGAACACCTTCGCGCTTGGCTGCTTGTGCTGCGGTGTTTTCCGTCTTCGTCCCAAAGCCGATGATGACCGCATTTGAGGCGCTGGCCAGCATCACATCAGACTCGGTGATCGGTCCTACCGCAGTGTGTATGATGTCAAGTGTGATTTTTTTCTGTGGAATCTCACGGAGTGAGGCAACCACTGCTTCGAGCGAGCCTTGGACGTCGCACTTAACGATTGCTCTCAGCGAGGGCTTCGATTCGGAGGCAATGCTGGCGAAAAGGTTTTCCAGCGTGGTCCGCTGCGGTGTGGAGAGTTTCGTGTCACGCTGAGAGGCCAAACGCTCCTCACTCAGCAAGCGGGCAGATTTTTCGGAGTCCATCACCACGAGTTCGTCGCCTGCATTCGGGAGACCGCTCAGACCAAGAATTTTTACCGGCATCGAGGGTCCTGCTTCTTTTATCGGTTTGCCGAGATCGTTGATGAGCTGCTTCACCTTGCCCCAATGGTTGCCACAGATAAAGACATCGCCTGCTTTTAAGGTGCCCATGCGGACGATCACGGTAGCCGTTGGTCCGCGTCCCTGCTCGACCTGAGCTTCAATAACCGTGCATCGCGCATCGAGTGTCGAACTTGCTGTCAACTCCAGCATCTCGGATTCCAAAAGCATGGAATCGAGGAGATTGCTGATGCCTGTGCCCTTTGTGGCGCTTACGGGGATGCAGATCGTCTCACCTCCCCAATCCTCTGGGGTGAGGCCTTTTTCTTGCAACTGGGTTCGTACGCGGTCGGGATTGGCCGAAGGCATGTCGATTTTGTTGATGGCTACAATGATTTTTACCTTGGCGGCTTTGGCGTGGGAAATGGCCTCCAACGTTTGTGGCATGAGGCCATCGTCTGCGGCGACAACAAGCACAACGATATCGGTCACGTTCGCTCCGCGGGCTCGCATGGATGTGAAAGCAGCGTGACCGGGGGTGTCGAGAAATGTGATTCTTTGACCGTTGCGCTCTACGCTGTACGCGCCGATGTGCTGAGTGATACCACCAGCTTCGCCAGCAGCAACGCGCGCTTTCCGAATCGCATCGAGCAGCGAGGTCTTGCCGTGGTCCACATGCCCCATGAAGGTAATAATTGGAGCCCGAAGTGTGAGTTCCTCTTTCTTGGCTGGCTCGGGCGCCTTGGGAACTTCGACTTTTGCTTCAACCTTGTGATGCCCTTTTGATGTGTCTTTACGCTCACGCTCAAAAACAAAGCCGTGCATCTCGCAAACTTTTGCGACCACATCCGCTTCAACCGTCTGGTTGAGATTTGCGAAAATCTGAAGCGACATGAGGTCTTTGATAAGCTGGAATGGCTTGAGACCTAGTTCTTCAGCAAGAACTTTGACGGCAATCGGGGGCTTGATGTTAAGGACTTTTTTTCCTGAGTCTGCGGAGTCAAGAGGCTCCGAGTCGCCATCTGGAGAGACGACCTCTGGAGAAAGTTCAGGAACCAACTCGGGAACCGGCTGTGGAGGTGGAGGCGTTTGAGAGACCGGCTTGGCCGTCAACGGCTTGATAAAAGGCTTGAGTCCCGGACGCTCAGAAGTGGCCTTTTTTATTTTTTTAACCGGCTCGAGCAGATCGACGGTTGGACCCTGAACTTTTGGCTCAGGAGGAGGTGTGGCAGGTGAAGCGGGGGGTTCAGCGGCGGAAGGTGAGGTGCGCGCAGGGCGCGAGGAACCTGTTGGACGGCGTCTAGTGGCCGTCTTGTCCTCGGTGATTTTTTTCGTTGTTTTCTCTGCCATGATGAATTGCGGTCTGGGGGAACGTTTTCATACCCCTCAGGCGGCGGGAGTTTTTTGGGTAGCCTGGGCCGCTGCGAGTATTCGCTGACCGGTTTCGATGTCTGAACCGAGCGCATCAGCGATGTCTTCCGCTCCAGCTAATTGAATGACCTCTATCGAGTTCATGCCACCTGCTGTGAGTTTGAGGGCCTCCTCTTCGGTGATTCCAAGAATCTCTGCAAGAGAGTGTGCGGCCTCATCGGTCTTGTGCTTGAGGGCTTTTTCTTCGCGTTTGTCTTCTTGAATATCAACTTCCCAGCCGCACATTTTTGCGGTGAGGCGGGCGTTTTGACCTTTGCGTCCGATTGCCACGGAGAGGTCCTCTTTTGGAACCAAAACTTGGATAGATTTTTTTGCCTCATCAGCCGTGATGGATTTGATATTCGCTGGCTTGAGTGCCGCGCTCACAAATTTCAACGGATCGGCGTCCCAGCGGATGATATCCACTTTTTCGTTATTGAGTTCACGGACTATGTTTTTGACGCGCGCACCGCGCATCCCAACGCAGGCGCCTACTGGGTCCACCTTCGGATCGGCGCTGTGAACGGCGACCTTTGTGCGGAAGCCAGCCTCGCGAGCGAGAACTTTCAGCTCCACCGTGCGGTCGGCAATCTCGCTGACTTCCAACTCAAAAAGTCGGCGAACAAAATTTGGGTGGCTGCGGGATAAAATGATTTCTGGTCCGCGATTGCCACTTTCCACGGCGACAACATAAGCGCGCAACCTATCTCCCACATTGTACTCCTCTGTGAGCACTCGCTCGCGGGACGGCATTACGCCCTCGAACTTCCCGAGATCGATAATGACGTCGGAGCGTTCGAAACGGCGGACCGTGCCAGTGACGATCTCGCCAGCGCGATCCTTGAACTCATCATAAATCATTTCGCGCTCGATCTGGCGTAGGCGCTGGTTGATGGCTTGACGTGCTGCTTGGGCTGCAATCCGGCCGAAATCGCGTGGAGTGACCTCGATTTCTATTTCCTCCCCTGGCTGGGCGTCCTCCTTGATGGAGCGGGCCTTCGAGAGCAGAATCTCATCGTGCGGACTGGTTATTTTTTCAGTAACGATCAGCTTCGCCATCGCGCGAATCGCACCGCTTTGAGGGTTGATCTCGATGCGCAGCTCGCGTGTTCCCGAGGTGAAGCTTTTCTTCGAAGCGGCCAAGATGGATGTGGAAATGGCATCCACGAGGACATCTCGTTTGATGCCCTTCTCACGCTCCAGCAGGTCCAGCATTGTAATGAGTTCGGAATTCATAAAATCGTTTCTCCCGAAACAGAAAGCGATGAGCTTCAGCCAGAGCGCTCTCCTCTTCGGAATCGAGCAGTATGGCGGTTGATCCAAGTCGGGTCAAGCGGCAAGGGTTTAAATTTAGGCAAAAAACCCAATTAAGCTTGGGATTTCACGACCCAGAAAAACCAAAAGCTTGAGGTTTGCATTTCGGACGCTACTGCGGGTAGATTTCTGCCATGCGACTGCCGCACCACGAAGTTCTGTTTTTTGCAGGCGTCTCATCCTTGTTCGTCTTCACTTCCTGCCGGGAGAAATCTCCGCCGCCCGAGCCTGCCTTGTTGAGCTCACCTTTGAAGGCTCCGGACGAGCAGGAGCTTTTGCCCATGGCCATCGAGATACATCGTGCCGCCCAAGAGATGGCTCTGGATGGATTTCAATACGGGAAAAATGATCTCGGGTGGCCGTTTGACTCCGGCGACACATCGTCGGCCGATTATTTTAGAAAACTCATCAGGAATGGATTTCTTGCCCCCGAATTTAGTTCGCTGGTGTCTCGATGGCAAATCGCCAATCTCAGCGATGCCGATCCTGGGGAAACCGTCTTCCTTGGGGTCGAACAGCCCGATGGCACGCGCTTGTTCGTTCGCAAGGATGGAAAATGGGCGTCCTTTTCCAACGAAGACGCTGCAAAAGAATTCTTCAAAGTGCCCCCCCGCAAACCCGCTTGGCTCCCATGATGAAACGATGCGTCTTCATGGCTTGGATTTCCATTCTGCTTTTCCTCGGATCTTGTGCGAGCACGCCACCAACGAAGCGCCCCGTGCAGCCTTCTTCCCAAAAAAACGCTTCCCCCTTCGGTTGGCTTGCCAACCTGCGTAAAATTTTTCCGCCAAAAAAAACTCGCCCGCCGACCGCCTTGCCTATCCATTGGGCCGGCACGATTCGTATGGTCAACGTCGCCGAAAAATTTGTCCTCATTGAGTCAAACCCAGCAATACCTGCCGTTCCCGGAGAAAAATATCTTTCTGTACAAGGTGGACGCGAGACAGGTGCCCTTCTGGTGAGTTCCCTCAAAGCGCCGCCATTTCTCATTGCTGAAATTCTCAGCGGCGAACCTTCTGCCGACGACAAAATCTACCTGCCAGGCCTAGGTCAGCCGGATCACCTGACGCCCCCTCAAAATTCCTCCTCCGACCTTGCCCCGGATCCGTCAAAAATCAAAAATTAATGATCTCGACGCTTTGAATTTCTTTTCACCTGTGATTACTCACCTAAGATTTCCTTCCTAATCGTCTTGACCTACCATCATGTCTTTCAAAATTTCCACCACGCTATTTGCGATCGTCCTTGCTGGCACTCCGCTATTCGCTCAAACCCCTGCGCCCAGCGCCAGTCCACAATTTCAAGATCTCCCACCGCCACCGCCTCTTCCCCAGTTCACGCCACTCCCTCTTCCTTCTAGTAGCCCCCTGCCATCCGGCACTCCGCTTCCTGATGGCTCCATGCCGCTTCCCCTCCCGCCGATGCCCGCAGCGCCTCCTCTTCCGATGCCGGCGCAGATTTCGAGCGATCTCGCAGCTCCTGTTCCCGCCCAGTCGGCCGAACCCCTTGACCAGAATCCTGAAACCCAGACCCTCGAGCAAAGCGGTCGTGCTGCGGTAACCAAGGAAATGGCTACAACCGACTTTTACAAGGCGCTCAATGAACTCATCGCGAAGCAAAAAAATCCGAAGGTTCCCGATCTCAAAATTGAAGATGCCGTCCAGACCGCTCTGAAGCAGAATCCCGATATCCTCGCAGCCGTCCAAGCCCTCAACAGCACCTCCGGCCAATTCATCAGCGTCCGATCAAGCATCATTCCTCAGGCATCTCTCAATTCGAACTACGGCTTCACAAGCCGAGAGGTCACGAACGCCACTGTCGGGTCCAACGTGAACGACGAGTCGTGGAGTATTAACATTGAATTTTCGCAACTCATTTACGACGGCGGAGCAGCTGTTTCCGGAATACGCGCCGCCCTCTCGGACGAGCAGGAATCCTACTACCGCCTTCGCAGCACGATTGACCAAGTGATTTCCGATGTGAAGATCAACTTCTACGACGTTGTTCTCAATCGAGCCCTCATTATTGCAAACAAGCAGTCTGTTGATCTCCTAAGCGAACAGCTCAAGGATCAGCAAAACCGGTACGAAGCCGGTACGGTGCCACGTTTTAATGTTCTTCAGGCCGAGGTCGCTCTTGCAAATGCAAAGCCCCCACTCATCGAGGCTGAAAACAATTACCGCATTTCCATGTATCAACTCGTCCGTCTTCTCGGCATGGACTACCCGCCCGGATTCCCGAGCGAGGTTCCTTTCAATATCGTTGGCAAGCTGGACTACAAGCCGCGCAGCTTCAATGCCGACGAGTCGATTCGTATCGCAGTGACCCGCAACCCGAGCCTCAAAGCACAGCGCCAACTCATCCTCAGTGAGGCAGCCCGCGTCAACCAGCAAGTCGCCGGCTATCTTCCTCAGATCCGCGCCAGCGCAAGTCAAATCAACCAAAGCGATGAACTCACTACTAGCATTACGAGCATGGTCAACGGCTGGTTTTTCGGCGTCAAAGGCTCTTGGGATTTTTGGGATGGGCTCCTCACCTACGGAAATGTCAAAACAGCAAAAGCGCGTATGGAGCAGTCGAAAATCAATTACGATAACGGCGTGCGAGAGGTCATTCTCCAAGTCCAACAAGCGATATCAAACCTCCTCCAAGCCAGCGAAACGGTGGACAGTCAAGAAGCCAGCGTCGTCCAAGGAGTCGAAGCCCTCCGCCTCGCGCAGGAACGGTTGGATGCCGGTGCAGGCACTCAGCTTGATGTGCTGAATCAGCAGACATCTCTCCTCCAGTCACAAACTTTTCTCCTCCAAGCTTACTACAGCTACATCTCAGGCCTCGCCGAGTACGAACGCGCCCTCTCGCTCGATACCCGTTTCCAAGATATCTTTGACGATCCTCTCACCAAGCCGCAGTCCAAGCGCTTTAACAAACTCAATAATCCCGAGCGTCCGCAGGTCAAACTTCCCCGCGCATACCGGCACGAAGATCCTCTCAAGCCTATTCTGGAAAAAGCTCCCTCGCCAACTCCAAGCCCAACCCCAGCCAAAAAGAAATCCGGCGGCGAAACGAAGAAAACGAACTAAATGCCCCATGGGGAGCCTCTGCTAAATCGAGAGATGTCACGCCGCTTCCTGATTGTCGTTTGCACACTGGTCATCTTGGCCACCGAGGCCTCTATGGCCGCTTTGAGCGACTCTCAGGCTCTTGAAATCGGTCGCCGCATCTGGAAGAACGAGTGCGCGGGGACCGTCAGCGGCCTCACCTCATGGAACAAGAGCGAGGACTTTCCCTCCCTCGGAATCGCCCATTTTATCTGGTATCCGGAAGGTCGCAGCGGGCCGTTTCAAGAAAGCTGGCCTGGTCTTGTCCGATTTTTGAAAACCCAAGGTGCGCCAGTCGAAGACTGGATGCTCGGCCCATGCCCATGGAGAACGAGGGAGGTCTTCATGGCGGACATCGATAAACCAAGGCTCAGATCTCTGCGCGCTCTACTTGAAAAGACTGTGGCCGGGCAAGCTCGGTATGCGGCAATGCGCATGGAGGCATCTCTTCCAAAAATGCTTGCCGCCACATCGCCTTCCAAGCAGGCCAAAATCCAAGCCAACTTCCGCCGTGTCGCTGCTGAGCCGCTTGGCTTCTATGCCCTCATGGACTACGTAAATTTTAAGGGTGAAGGCGTGAACCCCTCAGAACGCTACAACGGCCAAGGTTGGGGGCTGCTACAGGTTCTTGAAACTATGCCGGCTCAAGGAAAGACCCTGCCGGAATTTGTTCGGGCTGCGGACACCGTCCTCACACGCCGTGTGAAGAACTCTGCTCCGGACCGCAATGAGGCCAAGTGGCTTCCCGGTTGGCGCAATCGCCTCCAAACCTATCTTCAATGAACAAAGACGAAATAGCCGATGTCTTCGAAAACATCGCTCGCCTGCTGGAGCTTAAAGGCGAAAATCCTTTTAAAGTCCGCGCCTACACGCAAGCTGCCCGCGCGCTGGAAACTCTTGCCGAACCTCTTGAAACCTTGATCTCCGAGGACCGCCTCACTGCAGTTGACGGCATCGGAAAAGCCACTGGAGAAAAAATCGCGGAACTTTCCTCCCATAGCCGCCTCGCCTATTATGATGACCTGCGTGAGGAGTTCCCGCCCGATATTCTCACGCTGTTCGGCATCCAAGGCCTCGGAGCTAAAAAAATCAAAATTCTCTGGGATGCTCTGAAAGTCCACTCCGTGACCAAACTCGAGCGCGCCTGCAAGGACGGTTTGGTTGCCGCACTTCCCGGTTTTGGTGATAAAACTGCGGCAAACATCCTTAAAGGCATCGAACACATGCGCAGCCACGCCGGAGAATTTCGATTCGGAGATGTTGCCCAGATTGCCGAGGGTCTCGTGAACGACCTGCGTGGCCATCCTGATGTGAATCTTGCCCAGATCGCTGGCAGCTTCCGACGAAAAAAAGAAATCGTCCGCGACCTCGATTTCATCGTTTCCACTAAGAAGGCCGACGCCGTCATGGCTTTTTTCACTACTCACCCGCTTGTTGAAAACGTGCTTGCCCATGGTGCGACAAAATCCAGCGTCATTTTAAAAAATGGTATCCAGTGCGATCTCCGCGCCGTGACCGGAGCCGAGTTTCCGTTTGCCCTGAATTATTTTACTGGCAGCAAAGAGCACAACGTCCGCATGCGCTCTCGTGCTCTATCTCGGGGTTGGTCGCTCAACGAATATCGTTTTAGCGCTGCCGAGGGGCGTGAGCTTCGCGAACCACTTCCTGATGTTTGCGAAGAGGCCGACATCTACCGGGCGCTGGACTTGGATCCCGTCGAGCCCGAGCTTCGTGAGGATCGCGGCGAGATCGATGCTGCAGAGAGGCATGCCCTGCCTCATCTCATCGAGTGGACCAATCTGCGTGGCACGTTTCACAATCACACTACCGCCAGCGATGGTCGCGCCTCGCTCGAAGACATGGTTGCCGCCGCGAAGGAACTCGGCCTGGAATACCTTGGTATCGCCGACCACTCGCGTGCGTCGTTTCAAGCGAATGGCCTCGATGAGAAGCGTCTCGCTGCTCAGGTCGCTCGTATTCAGGATCTCAATGATGGCGAGACGAACTTCCGCATTTTCACTGGCACCGAGTGCGACATTCTCAAAGATGGGTCTCTGGATTTTCCAGATGAAATCCTCGCCACCCTTGACTATGTCGTGGCAAGTGTCCATTCGTCCTTCACAATGACAGAGGCGGAAATGACCAAGCGTCTCATATCTGCCATGGAGAACCCCTACGTCACCATGCTTGGTCATCTCACGGGCCGCCTCCTTCTCAGCCGGGAACCCTACCAAGTCAATATTCCTGCAGTGCTCGAGGCCGCCGCCGCGACCGGCACGATCATCGAACTCAATGCCAATCCCCGGCGTCTCGATCTCGACTGGCGCTGGTGGCCTCTCGCCAAGGAAAAAGGTGTGAAGTGCGCGATCAACCCCGATGCCCACTCGACTTCTGGATTGCAGGACTTGATCTTTGGTGTGGGCATAGCCCGCAAAGGCTGGCTTACAAAAGAGGATGTCATCAACACTCTGCCGCTCGCTCGTATTGAATCCCTGCTAAAAGCGAAACGTCGCGGTTCAGCACACCAAGGAAATTAAAAAATGATGCCAAGCAATCATACTATCTTTCAAATCGCAGGGGAAAAGCTGTGCCTGCTTTCGTCTGGTTCAATGCCTAGAGAATGACGCGCCACCGTAAAAATTTCGCCAGCTCGTCCATGCTGCGCTCGCTCGCCATCTTCACTAGCGTGGTTTTCCTGCTGGTCTCGATTTGCTCGCAATCGCTGGCTCAGAATATCGAGCCCGGGCTCGAGCGCGCCGTGAAGTGGAAATGGAATGTTGCCCCGCCTGCCAATGCTTCGTGGGGTCTGCCACTTCGGGAAGTTCCCGTAATCGAGCAACGATCTGTTGGTCAACCCGCCAATGCCCCCGCCGCGCCGCATTTGCCTCAAAATATTTACATCGTAAAAAAAGGCGACGTGCTCATCCACATCGCCAAAAAACTCCGACTCAGCGTTGCGCAATTGAAGGAGTTCAACGTGCTGGACACCGACTTCCTGAAAATCGGTCAAGAATTGCGCATTCCCAGCCCGGAAGAGATTCCGCTTCTGAAAAGCACGCCAAAGACCGCCGCCCCACAACCGTCAGCCGCGGTAGCCCCAGCGGAGATCGCCAAGTCCGAAGTCCTGCTGCTGCGTGTTTTTCTGGACAACCAAGGATTCGGAAGCGGGCCGATTAGCGACACGCCAGATCCTGTTTTTGGAAAGGTACTCAACCTTTATCAGACCGGCCGTGGCGAAATGCTTGAGCACCCCGTCGTCGTGCAACGCGCCAAGGAATCCGTTCTTGAGCCGCTCAACTTCTACACC
The DNA here is from genome assembly GCA_947499885.1 of Spartobacteria bacterium. GTDB lineage: Bacteria > Verrucomicrobiota > Verrucomicrobiia > Chthoniobacterales > Terrimicrobiaceae > UBA967. Next base: position 14,275 of record CANMQB010000008.1, on the reverse strand, counting down.
CTTCATGTCGAGGATTTCCGCTTTATCGCTCCACCAAAAGCCGCCCGCGCCGTGAGTGAACCTCGCGGCAAGACGAATCCTGCGGCCAAGCCTGCCCCAACTCCCGCCCCGACATACCAGGAACTCGTGACTGCCGACTTCCTCGCCTACCGCTCTCCATGGGAATTTGTCGCTGAACGATTCCATTGCGACGAAGCGTTTTTGCGGAAACTGAACCCTTCGCTCGGCACGCATCCTGCCGCCGGTTCGCGATTTCGGGTCCCCAACGTGCAGCCTTTTGAAATTGAGAAAATTCCTGTCACCGACTTGCAACCCGCCCCTGACCCAACGCAAGCCACCAGCGCAGCGATCAATGATATGACCACGCTTGAAATTTCTCGAAATGGCCGACTCATTGCAGTGATGCCAATCGGCCGTGCGCGACCAGGTCTTCGTGGCCGAGGCAAGTGGCGGATTATGGATGCGATCGGCCATCCCAGACTCGCGACGTTTCAGGAGGACCGCGTTATCCCAGTTGAAAAAACCAGCCCGTTTTATACCAATCCAAATCCCACTCCCATTGCCGTGCGCCCAGTGCTTTCCCAAGAACAATACCTTCCGCCTGGTCCAAACAACCCCGCCGGTGTCGTTTGGATCAATCTCGCCAAAGGCGACGAAACCATCCCTCAGCCGTTTGGGCTTCATGGCTGCAGCACACCCATGGCGATGCAAACTCTTGAGGGACTCGGCGGATTCCGTCTCACAAATTGGGATATTCTCCGCGCTGCACGACTGCTTCCAGTGGGAACCAAGCTCGATTGGAAGCCATGAGGATTCCTTTCCGTTCGCTAAAAGTTGCTTTTTTTTCCAATGCCCTGTGGCATGTTCATCAATCTATTACGCATGAGACTTTTGATTAACTCCACCTTCGCATCCCTTGCTGGGCTTGTTTTTTTGACATCGACCGCCCCGGCAAAAGCCCAACTTCCTCCGCGGCCAGACACATCTCCAGTGGCGGGTTTTGTTCAACCACAACCTCTCATGCAATCTCTGAATGCGACCGAGACAGCGCCTGCCCCAGCGACGCAAGTGACCACACCGACTCCCGCTCCTGCCACCCCCAGAAAATTCACCTACACATGCTGCAATGTCGAAGGCCCTTACGTGGCCATGACATTCGACGACGGTCCTCACCCCAAGCTCACTCCCAAACTTCTCGATTTCCTTAAAGAGCGCGGCATCAAGGCCACATTTTTTGTGATTGGAAAAAACGTCGCCGAGTTTCCCGATATCTCCAAACGCATCGTGGATGAGGGCCACGAGATTGCAAACCACAGCTGGAGTCACCCCCAGCTCCCCACACTCAGCCCGTCCGCCTTCGCCGCTGAAATCGCTCAGACCAATGAGGCCATCGAAAAGGCCACAGGCGTCCGACCAGTCACCATGCGCCCGCCCTACGGCGCCATCAATGCGAATCTCACGAAACGTCTCAACGAGGAATACGGACTCAGCGTGATCCTTTGGTCGGTCGATCCGCTTGACTGGAAAATCCGCAAATCCGATCACGTTTCCAGCCACATCATTAAAAATGCAGCGCCCGGTGGAATCATCCTTGCTCATGATATCCACGCCTCGACCGTGGATGCCATGCCAGAGAGCTTTGATGCCCTCCTAGCCAAGGGCTACAAGTTTGTAACTGTCTCGGAACTCATCGCGATGGACCGCCCAGCCGCGCCTAAGGCCCAATCGCCAAAAACACCCTAATCACGCAGTGTTTTTTGGACATGTTGTGCCCGCTTGATCCAACGTCTAGCCTGTGACTGAAATTGGATGGGGCAAGGCCAAAAACTAGTGGGCTGAGAGCCCGCCTACCTGCAGGCATGGGCCATCTCGCGTAGTAGGAGGTCCAACGGCGAGTTTGCTTGCGGAGCAAATTGTTGGCGCATGATGTTGACGGTGCGAAGTGCTCGTGGTTTTTGACCCTTTTCAATGAGCGCGGAGACGAAGGGGATGCCCACATCTTTGACAAAGTTGCCGCCATTAGTTTTTCCGATAGATCGAAGCTGGGCGTGAAAAACCAGCGCGGCCTGATCGATTCCCTCGGAGTCGAGGGCCTCGCGGACGCGGGCAGCAGCCGCTTCGCAGCTCAGATCGGATCGGGAGCCGAGGTTCTGCGAAAGGATGCGACGCTCGATGGCGACGGCTTGATCGGTATTTCCTGTATCTCGTTGTAGCGCGGCCGCGGCCTGCTGGTGGAGGACTTTGGAATCGGAATCGCGTGCGAGGGCCTTTGCAGCCTGCTCATGGACACGAAGGCGTTCCGTAACGGTTGCGCCTGAGCTGCGCAAAAAATCAGCCCATCGCTCCCAGACCTCTGGATTTTGCGGGCAGATTTGCGAGGCATTTTCCAAGGCCATGCGCGCGTTTTTCGTATCGCCGTTTTTTAGAAAAATACTGGCCATAGTGAGGGCATTCATTGATGAGAGGTAGGCTGGCGTATCGCGGAATCGGGCGGCCAGTTGGCGGAGCTCGTGGTCACTCACGGGTTGCCATGTCTGAGGATCCAGCGCGATGCCGGTCACGAGGTTCTGGTTAGGATCGCGGCCGCAATGAAGTTCCCACTTGTCGGGCCTGCTCATGTAGCCAAACCAAGCGTGCCCGCCGCTGCTACCTTGGCCATTAAACAAGACAGTTGGGAGTCCGAGGGCTTTTCCTGCGAAGGCGGCAAAATAAGCCTGGTCGATGCAGATGCCCCCATTTTTCTGAATGGCAGCAAGCGTGTAGGGTCCCTCGGTCCAAAAGAAGCGCCGAGTTTTAATTCGGTCCTCACGGTATCGGATCGAAGAAAAGGCGCGGGCAAAGTTTCCGGCGTTGAGAGTGATCGCTTTCTGCGCCCAAGCTAGCTCTGAGGGCGTAAGAAAGGCATCAACAAGGAATGTGAGTTGCTCGGCGGAGAATTGACGCAGGTCGAGCAGAAGGCGCCGGGATTCATTGGCTTCGACCCAACGCCCAAATTGATTTTCAACGGAGGGTACGTCCTTTGGAACCAGGTCGGGACGAACTTGCTGATGAGGCCAATACTGCGGAAGAGCGGAATCGTTCACCACCGCGATGGCGATGGCCAGATCGGCATATTCACGCCATTTTGTCGGGTAGGCCTCACGAATGGTGCGCAGGTTTTTTATCACGAGTGGGGTAAAATCGCGGGTATCCAACGTGGAAAAAAGTTTCCGTAGAAACTGCGGGTCGCCCAGAGCATCGGCGGCGAGGCCTTTGCCAGCAATGTCGGCGATCGAGCCCGCTTCCCACGTGGAACCGGACGGCAAGATCATCTCGAGCATGGCCCGTCGCACATCGGGAGCTGTCGCCATGCGGGCCGCCTCGTCCGAGCTGATCGGCGTCGCATCCGCTGGAGGAGTGACCCCAAGCAGGCAGAGGACAAGTTCCGTGGAGCCCTTGCGGCGGAAGAACTGTCGCTGAACGAGGGCGGCATTTTCGGACGACGCGTCCTTTGATAACAGATCGCACCAGCGCCAGAGGTCTATCCATTCCACAAAACTCGAATTCTTCCGAGCGAGGCTGGGCTTTTGGAGATTGTAGCTTTGGGCAAGCCCGATCTCTAATTCCCTCCGCGATTCGCGGAATCCTTCTTGCCGAATCTTTTCGCGATCAGCCACCGTGGGCGCCATTCCAGTGTCGTAAGCTAGGACACTGGGAAGCCAGAGGCCTAGGAGCATCAATACGCTTGAAACGCGCAAAAAACTAAACGGCGGTCTGATCTTTTTTAAAGAATCAGGCACGCTTGGGCTCCTGGGCCATGGACGCCTTGAATGAGGATGCCTTCGACATCGGCAGTTTTCGAGGGGCCAGTCACCCAGATGAGGTTGGGGTCGGCCGGCATGGCTGCGAGGGCGTCTGCAATAGTGCGGTGGATTTCCGCACGGCTGACGAGTGCGATATGGTGCCAAGGCGCGAGGGCCGCGAGTCGGTCGGGTGTGGATTCGTCGCTGAGTATGATACTTCCCGACTCGGCAATGGCTCCAGCGGAAGGGGTGAAGGCGGCGTCGATCTCATTTACTCGAGTGCGTGAGTATTCAGAAGTGACTTCGCAGAATTCCGAGCAAAGGGCGACGAGGTGGGTCAGCGGGGCAGGGATATAAACGACGCGGACAGCTTGGGTACGGAGCCAAGAGGCACAGGCGTCCATGTCAGTGAAACATTTTGTTCCAGTGGCCTCGGCGCGTTTTTGGAAGAGGGCGAGGGAGTCCGTCTCGGCAGCCAGCCATTTCGGCTCGGCGACATCTTTGGAGAAAACAGGCCGTGGTGTGCGCTCGGGCAGGGGAGCGAGGGCGGCCCGGACACTGGAGAAAATTTGTTCGCGTGCGGTACTCATTTCTTATGGCGGGATTTCATCCAAGAGCGAAACTCCCCGCCTCGCCACGTGGGAAGGGTGCGGGTTTTCAGCCAAGGCTGCAGGTAAGGGAGAGGGAGTTTTTCAAGCGGTACGAGGTTCATGACCTTGTTGCTCTTCATGGCGAACCGCCAGAGCATTGGGCTGGAGGCCAGCTTTGCAAAGGCGCCCATGGGCGGCGTGCCGGGAGAGGGGGCATGTTCCTGATGGCCTCGGTTGCGGAGTTTGAGGAGCAAGTCGGGAATCGGAATATCGACAGGGCAGACTTCATTGCACGCTCCGCAGAGGCTTGATGCCTTGGGAAGGTCTGCGAGTTCTTTAAACTTTTTGCCTGCGAGAAGCGGAGAAAGGACGGCTCCGAGAGGTCCAGGATAAACACTGCGATATGCGTGTCCTGAGGCCTGACGGTACACGGGACAAACATTCAGACAAGCTCCGCAGCGGATGCAGCGCAGGATTTCGCGGCAGTCTGAGGCGAGAATCTCTGAGCGCTGGTTGTCCACAAAGATCACATGCATCTCCTGCGGACCCGAGGGTCGGTCGGTCCGAGCGGGGCCGTTGATGAACTCGGTGTAAACGGTGAGCTGCTGGCCGGTGGCCGAGCGGCCAAGGAGGTTCAGAAGCACGGCGAGATCGGCATCCGATGGGATGACTTTTTCAATTCCCACAAGGGCGATGTGAATCTTTGGAGCGGCCAAGCAGAAGCGGGAGTTGCCCTCATTGGTGACCAGTACGAGTCGCCCGCTTTCGGCAGAGACGAAATTGGCGCCAGTGATGCCGGCATCGGCCTGCAGGTATTTATCCCGCATAAAAACTCGCGCGCGGCGGGTTATGGTCTCGGGATCATCATTGTAGTCGCCAAGCCCCTCGCGTTCGAAGCTCTTGGCGATATCGCGACGATTTTTGTGAATGATCGGTTTGACGATGTGGCTGGGGTGGTCTCCATCAATCTGGATGATGTACTCTCCGAGGTCGGTCTCGACCGACTCGATACCCATCGTGCCGAGGTGGTCATTGAGATGGATTTCCTCGGAGATCATGCTCTTTGATTTCACGACCTTCTTGGCTCCGGCCTTTTGCAAGATGTCGGAAACGGCACGGCATGCATCATCGGCCGTAACGGCAAAGTGAACGTGGGCGCCTTGACGTTTCAGGCTTTGCTCGGCCTGCTCGAGGTAGGTATCGAGATATTCAATCGAGTGCTGGCGGATTTGCCCAGCGAGTCGGCGGAGATCATCGGGTGCTGAGTAGTCTGTCCCGAGAACGTTGTAACGCTTTTCGGTGCCTGCGGCGCTGTTATTGTGGACCGCCTTTTGGACGCCGTGGTCGAGACGGCGGGCGAAGAGTTCGACTTTTTGCTCAGCCATGACGATGAAGTGCGGTTTGGAGGATTTGTGCGAAGTGGAGGGTTTTGACGGGTTTCTCGCCGCGCTCAGCAAGACCACTGAGGTGCATCAGACAGCTCATGTCGCCCGAGACGATGAAATCCGGATTCATTTCGGTAAGGTGCTCGAGCTTCAGGCAGCCCATGGATGAGGAAACGTGTGGGAAGCTCACCGAAAACGTACCCCCAAAGCCGCAGCACTGCTCGGCCTCGCCGAAAGGAACAACTTCGAGGCCTTCGATGGATTCGAGAAGCTTTAGAGCGGCTTCGCCACTGCCAGTACCCCTCGTGTGGCATGCGCGGTGAAAGGCAATGCGGGCAGGGAAGCGTCCGGGCCATTTTTCGACGCCTAGGCCGTTGACGAGAAAATCAGCAAGCTCCCAAGTGCGGTTGGCGAGCTTTTGTACGGTCGGCAGGTCTTTTTCTTTCTCGAATTCAAGAGGTGCGCCGTGGAAAAGCATTGCGGCACAAGAACCGGACGGAACAATGACGGGCTTGCTGCCATCAAAAACACGCGCAGTATGCCGCATGACCTCGCGGGAAGCAGGCCAGTCGCCGCAATTGAACGCCGGTTGGCCGCAGCAAGTCTGGTTCTCGGGGAATTCGACTTCGCAGCCGACATGCTCGAGTACCTCAACGGTGGCCCGGGCCACGTCGTCAAAGAACGCATCGCAAAGGCACGTGGCCATCAGCTGCACGGTGCGGTCGGTCGGTCGGGTAGTGCTTTGCATTATCGGAGTGTGGATAGAATTTGACGGAAATGCTCGGTCTTTGCGTACCATGATACGTCAGCGACAGACTCGTGGATTTGAGGATTGTAGGAATTTCGCAAAATTTCGCGCCCTTGGGCAAGGGTGGAAATCTCGCCCGTAGCAAGGAGCTGGGCGATGATATTGCCGGCAGCGGTGGCCTCAACCGGCTCTGCTTCCACATGGAGCCCGGTGGCATCGGCGGTCATCTGGTTAAGCAAGGCGTTACGGCACCCTCCACCGACCACTTGCAGTGTGTCTGGTAGGTTGGGGATCATTTTTTTAAGCCGTTCAATCATGAGGCCATATTTGATGGCGAGACTTTCGAGGATGATCCGAATGATCTCGGCCTTGGAAGCTGGCGCCGGTTGGCCGGTTTTTTTGATCCAATCCAAAATCGCACGAGGCATGTCGCAGGGTTTGCCAAATTCCGGAGCATCGGGATCGAGTATTGCACTGGCCTTGGCAGTTCGGGCCATTTCCACCATTTCGGCGTATTCCATCGCGTCACCCTCCTCAGCCCATACGCGGCGACACTCTTGCAGGAGCCACATGCCGGAAATGTTTGTCAGGAACCGGGTCGTTCCTTCAAGTCCCTGCTCGTTGGAGAATTTCGACTGGAATGCTTCCTCGATGAGCACTGGAGCTGAAAGCTCGATCCCCAAGAGCGACCATGTGCCAGAGCTTAAAAAAAGCGGTTTCGAACGCGATGGTACCCCTGCCACAGCCGAAGCTGTGTCATGGCTGCCACACGTGGTGACCTTGACTCCTCGCAGGCCGGTTGTGGCTGCGAGTGTCTGGCTGATTTCGCCTAGGACCACCCCGGGTTCGGCTAGGTCGCCTAGGATGCGCGATGGAATGCCAAGCGATTCCGCGAGTTCGAAATCCCATTCCGCTGTGCCTGCGCGAAGGAGTCCCGACGTGCTCGCAATGGTCCTCTCGATAGCCCGCACACCAGAAAGTCGATAGTTCAGGTAGTCGGGTATGAAAAGAAGGCTCTCAGCGGCTTTTAATGTCTGCGGAGTTTTCCGCGATTCCGCCATGAGTTGATAGATCGTGTTAAAAAAAAGCGGTTGAATTCCAGTGCTGGCCCAAATTTTTTCTTCGCCGACGAGGCGTGCGGCCTCAGCAATCAAACCGTCCGTTCGGGAATCGCGATACATCCACGGCTCGTTGAGTGCCCTCCCGTCGGAACCGATCAACGCATAATCCACGCCCCAGGTGTCAACAGCCACCGAGACGATATTACTACCGAAGCGTGTGGCGGCGGATGCGAGGCCTTTGATTATTTCTTGAAAGAGTCCTTCAGCGTTCCAATGCCAGCCATCATCGGCCTCCAAACCGGCGTTTGGAAAACGCGCGGCTTCTTCGATCTCAAGCTTGGCTCCATCGAAATGGCCCGCCATGACACGTCCACCGGAGGCGCCTAAATCAACGGCTAAATAAGTTTTGCGCGGGGCACTCATTCGTGAACCTCCAATTTCGTTCCTTGGGAAACAACAGCGTCAAAAATTTTGCCCTGAGGTAGAGCGTCAGTGATCCAGAAATCCACATCAGAAGTTTTGGCGAAGAAAAAACTCGAGGACAAGCCGACTTTTGAATGGTCCGCGAGAAGCACGACATCCGAAGCTCGCTGCACGGCCTGCCTTTTGAGGTGGGCTTGATCCTCGGTGGCGTCGCTGAGGCCCAAAGAAGCGTCCAGTCCGCGACACGAGATGAATGCCGAATCGATTCGGTTCAGTTCCAGTCCCTGCATCGCAGCCGAGCCTGTGCAGGAGAGCGAGGTCCGCGCCATGCGTCCTCCAAGAAGATAGACGGTAATATTTGTTTTTTCCATGAGGGCTAGGGCAGTTTGAAGTGAGTTTGTGACGATGGTAAGTGGCTTGTCGGGGAGGAGAGCTGCCAACTGCAACACCGTCGTACTCGCATCAAAAAAAAGTGTGCTTCCTTCGCGAACGTGGGAGAGGGCCGCACGGGCGATCCGAGCTTTTCCAGAGGCATTTTGCGCCATCCGCTCGCGCATCGGGAACTCCCGCCGGTTCACATCCAATCGCAGGGCCCCGCCGTGTGTTCGTACGAGTTGTCCATCCGTCTCAAGCCGCTCGAAGTCACGGCGCACGGTTTCTTCCGTGACTCCAAGTTCTGTGGCAACCTCCACCGTGCGCACACTTCCTCGGGCATTGAGGGATTCAATTAACTTTCGATGACGTTCTAGGGCGAGCATTAGGTTTTTTCTTTGTTTAAATCCTTTTTAAATCGACAAACAATAAAAAACAAACATAATCAAACCCGATGCCAACAAATAATCTCACCCCAACCTCACTCAAGCACGTGACCATGCACTGGAATCCAGCAGACCCAGTGGCGCCGAATTCCGTAGATGAACTCATCCACCGCTCGAATTGCCTCGGCACCGACCAGCGGATCACCAACACAGGCGGAGGCAATACCTCTTCGAAGATTTCCGAAAAAGATCCGCTTACCGGCGAAATGGTCGAAGTGATGTGGGTGAAAGGCTCTGGCGGCGACTTACGGACCTCGAAGAAAGAAAACTTCTCGTCACTTTATCAATCCAAACTTCTCGACCTCCAGCGCGTGTATGCAGCCCGTGCCGAGAAGGGCCTGAAATCCCCTGCCGAGGACGAAATGGTGGGCATGTTCTCGCATTGCACCTTCAACCTGAATCCGCGCCCCTCCTCGATAGACACCCCGCTCCACAGCTTCATCCCGCACGCTCACGTGGACCACACACACCCGAACGCCGCCATTTCCGTGGCCGCCTGCGCGAAGAGCATCGAGGTTACGAAGGAAATCTACGGCGACGAGGTCGTTCACATTCCATGGATGCGCCCGGGCTTCGAGCTTGGCCTCGCGATGCAGGAAGCCTGCAAAAATCATCCGCAAGCCAAAGGCTTCATCATGGGCCAGCACGGCCTCATCAACTGGGGGAAAACCGGTCGCGAGTGCTACGAACTCACACTGGAGCTCATCGAAAAAGCCGCCGAGTATATCGAGAAAAAGCAGGCCGAACGCGGCGGAGACGATGCCATTTTCGGCGGAGCCATTCAAACCGCGCTGCCTGAGGAGAAGCGCCGTGAGGTCTTTGCCGCCCTTCTTCCATGGCTTCGCGGTCAAGTGAGCCTAAAGAAACGCTTCATCGCCACAATTCAGGACGACGAAAAAATCCTGCGCTTTGTGAACTCGAAGGACGCCCCACGCCTCGCGGAGCTTGGCACAAGTTGCCCCGATCACTTTCTTCGCACAAAGATCAAACCACTCTTCATCGGCACCGCGCCGAAGGCCGACACGCCCGTTGAGGAGATCGTCGCCTCGCTGAAAACCCAACTCGCCGCTGGACTTGAGAAATACCGCGCCGACTACGCCGCGTATTACAATGCCTGCAAGCGGGCCGATTCTCCCGCCATGCGCGACCCGAACCCGACCGTCATTCTGATCGCTGGCCTCGGCATGGTGGCATTTGGAAAAGACAAATCCGAATCCCGCGTCACGGCCGAATTCTACAATTGCGCGGTCGAAGTCATGCGCGGCGCTGAGGCTATCGGCGGTTACATCTCGCTTCCAGCGCAAGAGGCATTCGACATCGAATACTGGGCCCTCGAGGAAGCCAAACTTCGCCGCATGCCTGCCGACAAGGAACTCGCAGGTCGTGTTGTCATAGTGATCGGAGCTGGCAGCGGTATCGGCCGCGAAACCGCTCTGCGCCTCGTTCGAGAAGGTGCGCACATCGTTTGTGTCGATCTCAATCAAGCTGCCGCCCAAGCCACAGCGGATGAAATCCTCGCCAAAACCGGTCTTGGAATCGGTGTCGCAGGAACTGGCATCTCCGGCTGCGGATCGGCCATCGGCCTGCAAGCGGATATCACCAAGCGCGACAGCATCCGCGCCATGCTCAACCAAGTCATCCTGGCCTACGGCGGGTTCGACTCGATTGCGGTTACTGCTGGCATTTTCGTGCCGAGCGATACCACTGGTCACATCCCTGACGACAAGTGGGCACTCACCTTCAACATCAACGTCACTGGCAGCTACCTCGTTGCCGACGAGGCCTCGAAGGATTTTAAAGCCCAAGGCCTGCGCGGTTCGATGGTCCTCACCACGAGCGCGAATGCCGCCGTCGCCAAAAAAGGCAGCCTCGCCTATGACACCTCAAAGGCCGCAGCGAACCACCTCGTGCGGGAACTCGCGATCGAGTTGGCTCCGCTCGTGCGCGTGAACGGCGTCGCTCCGGCAACTGTTGTCCAAGGCAGCGCGATGTTCCCACGCGACCGCGTCATCGGCTCGCTGGCGAAATACGGCATTGCTTACACAGATGACGAAGCCACAGAGTCACTCACGACCAAACTCGCGCAGTTCTACGCCGACCGCACACTCACCCGCTCGCCGATCACCCCGGCCGACCAAGCGGAAGCCTACTTCCTGCTTATCGCGGAGAGGCTGTCCAAAACAACCGGACAGATCGTGACGGTGGATGGCGGCTTGCACGAAGCGTTCCTGCGTTAAGCAAAAAATACCAATCCGAAAAGGCAGGGCAGCCACGCCCTGCCTTTTTTGCATCCTGATGATCAGTGTGGCGCACCGCCATGCGGTTGCGTTAGTTTTCAAAAACAATCATGTCTAAACCTGCCAAGCTTCCTTTCCCGCAACTCGTGCGGGCTTTCTGGAGTCCGTATCTGCGTTTGCTCAGTTACATGCATCCCTACCGGAAGCGGTTTTTTCTGGGCATTTTCTTTGGTGTCCTCGCTGGCATTGTGAGCGGGTCGTTGACACTGGTTATCCTGAAGGCTGGGGAATCCATCGGCGTGAAAGTGGACAAATCAGCCTTTGTGCCAGGGGCGATCTCAAATGACGGCCCCGGCATCGAGGGGGTGATCTGGATGAGCCTACTCATTCCGCTCGTCATGGTTCTGCGCGGGCTTTTTTCCTATCTGAATGTCTATTACCTAGCGTGGGTCAGCCTGCGTGTTCTTCGCGATATCCGCACCCAGCTTTTCTCTCACCTGATGTCGCAGTCGCTCGACTTTTTTAACCGGGAAAAATCCGGTAAGCTCATGTCGCGGGTCATGAGCGACACGCGCGTCACTCAGAACGCTCTCACCTCGATATCGGGGGATATCATTAAAGATCCGATTGCCATTCTCACGCAAGTGGCCGTGCTGGTGGCGATCGATTGGAAGTTCAGCCTGACCACGCTGGTGCTTTTTCCGCTCTGTATTGTTCCCGTCGTTTTCTTCGGGCGCAAAGTGCGCTTGGCGGGGAAGGCCGAGGAAAAAGAAGCGGCGCAAATGTCGATTATCCTCCAAGAAACCTTTGCAGGCGTGAGGGTCATCAAAAGCTTTGCCCGCGAGGGCTACCAGACCGAACAATTTGCGAAGTCCAGCGACACCCAATGCCGCAACAGCCTTCGCGTGCGCAGAAGTTCCGACATCGTGCAGCCGCTCATCGAATCCGTCGCCGCCTTCGGGGTCGTTCTGGCTATGATCTATGTCTACTACTACGACATCAGTTTCATCAAATTCGCCGCCCTTTGCGGGGGGATTTTCATGCTCTACAACCCCGTAAAAAATCTGAGCCGCATTCCGATGCTCATGCAAAAGTCGATGGTCTCGGCAGAGAATGTTTTTTCTCTTATGAGCATGACGCCAAGCATTACGGACAAGCCCGGCGCCAAGGTTCTCACACGCAGCGAAGGCCGCATCGACTTGGAAGATGTGAGCTTCGATTACGGCATGGACAAAGCCGCCGTTCAAAATGTGAGCCTCTATATTGAACAGGGCAAAAAATACGCACTGGTCGGAGCCAGCGGCGCGGGCAAGAGCACGATCCTCTCGCTCATCATGCGGTTCTACGACCCCCAACACGGCGTTGTGCGTCTCGACGGCACCGACCTCCGCGACCTCGCTCAGCACTCGCTCCGTGAGCAGGTCGGCATGGTCACGCAGGAGACCTTTTTGTTCCATGACACGATTTTTGAAAACATCCGCTACGGACGACTCGATGCGACAAAGGACGAAGTCATCGCCGCCGCCAAATCCGCCTTCGCCCACGACTTCATCTTGGCCCAGTCGGACGGCTATGAAACCGTCGTCGGCGACAAGGGCTGCATGTTGAGCGGTGGACAGCAGCAACGCCTTGCCATCGCCCGTGCGCTTCTAAAAAATGCCCCCGTGCTTCTCCTCGACGAGGCCACATCCGCACTCGATTCCGAAAGCGAGCGCATGGTGCAGGCCGCGCTGGAGCGCCTCTCCGAGGGCCGCACCGTGGTCGCCATCGCCCACCGCCTCTCCACGATTCTCAAATCCGATTGCATCGTCGTCATGGACCACGGTCGCATCGCCGCCACCGGCCGCCATGAGGAACTCCTCGCGAAATCCGACCTCTATCGCAGCCTCTATGAACTCCAATTCCACCACAGCGAGGGCCCGGTCCCCTCGGTGACCGTGTAATGAATCTCCTGCCTTGGATGCGACCGGAGCACCTCGCTCCGGGCGACACCAAAAGCCTTCATGGCGATTGGAGTGGACTGGAATTGCACACGATCCGCTCGACGGACGATCCTTTTTTCGAAACCGCCTTCGGAGCGCTCTGGAAGGAATTCGGCGACGCAGGCGAAATGGAGCAGGCTGGTGTCATCGCCGAGCGGATGAAATGGCATCCCTCGAAAATGATCGACGGAGCCGCCCTGCTCTATTCCATGTTGCTTATCACTCGCGACGGCGAGTTTGTCGCAGTGAGGGACCACACAGCCATCCTCCTCGCAAACGAGCCCGGCGCCATCGTCCACCTCTCGCACAATCTGGTCGCCCCCACATGGCGGCGCAGCGGAATCGCCGGCTGGCTCCGCGCCCTGCCAGTATCGACCGCGCTTGAAGCCCTTGCGGCGGCAGGCCGTCCGATTGATGCCCCGATCACGCTCGTCGGCGAGATGGAGCATTTCAACCCCAACGACACAGCGACAGGAATCCGCCTCACAGCTTATGAAAAGGCGGGATACAAAATGGTGGACCCCAAGCTTGTGGACTACTGGCAACCGGACTTCCGCGACCCGCAAATCATCGACCAAGAAAACGGCCCGCAACCCATCCCCCTCTGCCTCATGCTGCGCCGCATCGGCAGGGAGCAGGAGGAATTCGTCAGCGGTGCCGAAGTGCGCCAGGCCGTCAACGCCCTCTACAAAATGTACGGCCGCGGCTTTCGGCAACAGGACATGCAAGCCGTCCTCGAAACCCTCAAAAATTACCCAGCGCCGCATGCCCGCATTCCGCTCGTCCCGCCCACAAACGTGCTGAAAAATCCCGAGAATCCCAGCTAAGGGCTGCTTGCAAGCGAGCACCCTCTCGCCTCTTTCGTTGGAGAGTCCTTTGACTTGACCTGCCCATCTCTTGAAGGCGAGGTTAGCTCTATGGGCCTAAAGCGCATCGCCAATCCAATTTACGGCGGAGCGTTCAAATACCTACTGGACGACAACAGGGTCGCGCGGCTTTTCCTCTCGACGATGATCGGTGAGGAGATTGTGGAGTTGACGTTTCGTCCGACCGAGCACCGCACCGATGTCGAGCAACGCAATGTCACGGTGTTCCGGATTGATTTCTCGGCCCGTATCGCACTGCCCAACGGCGGAGAAAAGCTCGTCATCATTGAAATCCAGAAGGCGAAATTTGCGTCCGACATCATGCGCTTTCGCAAATATCCTGGTCGGCAATACCTCTCGAAGGAGAATTCCTACACGGTCAA
>CANMQB010000007.1 GCA_947499885.1 Spartobacteria bacterium | reverse complement strand
TTTCGGCCAAGGAGTCGGCTGAAGTGGATGGGTGCGGAATTTCTCCAAATCGGGATTCAGACTTTTACAAATTTCCCAACTCCATGCGGCAGGGTGGGAGAGGACCTCGAGTTGAGCGCGCCGGCTTAGGCGGCTGAAGGGGATGGCATCGTCGCCGAGGGTGGGGGGGCTGGGGAAAATCTCCTGAAAAGTGGGTGGGAGAGCGAGCTTCGCCTTGTGGAATAGGTTGGCCTGGTGTTGAGCTTCGGTAGCTATGTCGAAGAGTTCGGGAGCGATGAAGATATCTCGGTAGAGGTTTGGAAATTCAAATCCTAACATGTGAAGGTCAGGCATCACATCGGGAATTGCTCTGGCGATGAGGGGCGTGCCTGCCGCAGCGGCTTCAACGAAGCCCATGCCGAACCCTTCTTGAACAGAGGTGTGCACTGCGGCTTCTGCGATCCCGAGAATCTCCGCAACCGAGGGGGCTCCGGGATTGTCAAGCAGGCCAAAATGGACTCTCCAGCCATTTTTTTTAGCAGCCTGTTTGATGTCGTCGGCGTAACTCGCCTCGTCGCTTGAGAAGTGCCCGGAAGTTGTGGCCAGAGTGGCTTCCGGTCGCATCCACCTGGCGATCAAAATGGCCTCGAGGATGTTTTTTCTTCTCAAAAATCGCGTTGGATAAATCCACAGAGGACCATCTGTTTTGAGTTCGTCTGCTAACCAAGCACGGGCCTTGGTCAGGGATTTTTCGTCCTTGCTGAGCGGAGGAGCGACCGGATTTGTTAAATGAAAAGCCCTGCCGCTGAAGGAGCGATCGAGCGTCTGAAAGTCCGGCCAATTGATGCCCACATGCACCGAGCGTGTCTGGGCTGCAAAGAGGCAGTCTGCTGCCTCTGAAAGCGACTCGCAGCCGCATCTCTTGAGTTCCTCCCACCGGGCCCAACGGCCTGCGCACCAGAAATCGTGATGGTGCAAAATGAGGGATGCGCCCCGCTGCCGTGAAAACTCAGCAATCTCGCGACACAGAAGCGCATTTCTTGCGAGGGCGGGATTTTGAAACCAGATGAGGGTTTTTGATGCGTCCGCCTCCGGCATCGCCTGGTGCAGAACGGCTCGGATTTTAGTCGCAATCGCGGCGGGGGTTTCTGACTGGGTGGAAAAGTAATCACACGCCGGCTCATGAACAAAAATGGTATCGATCCCGAGTTGGCTTAGTTGCGGGCGTTCGTGCGGTGAACCGCCGGCAAGGAGGGTTGCTTTTTTAAGTCCTGGGCCTGCTGCCCGCACGATTTCAGGGAGGGTGAGTTCCACCACGCGACGGACACCGCCGGGGCGCCAGTGGTAATGGGCCACGCACAGATGGTCGTATGGAAATCTCGGCCCATGCATTTGCTCGGATTATCAGTCGCATGGGCTTGCTCAATCAAGCTCGGCCGCTGAGAGTAGTGCGCTCTTCTATGGCGGACTTCTACCAGCATGGCACTATTGCGACTCTTCATCGCCTCGGGAATCCAGACTACCAGAGGCTTGAAGAGGAACTCAACTCGCTGGCGGGTTCCATTCCGACGGCTCTCGTGCTGCCCTGCCACGCACGCGATTTGAAAACCGATGTCCTCCAAGCCATCGTGTCCGAACTTCGTGCTGCCCGATTTCTAAGCCATGTCACAGTCGGTCTTGATGGGGGAAGTCGAGCCGACTTTGCCCTGGCGCAGAAAATTTTTTCGACACTCCCGCAGGAGGTTTCCATCCTCTGGAATGATGGGCCGCACCTCACTGCGCTGCTTGGGGATCTTCATCGCGCTGGACTCGAGCCGGGGCCAATGGGCAAGGGGCGTAACATGCGTCTCTGTCTTGGTCACGTTCTCGCCTCTACGAAGGTCTCGGCCATCGCCATTCACGACTGCGATATCTTGAATTATCGGCGTGAGCTTCTCGTTCGGCTTTGCTTTCCGATTGTGCATCCCGAAATGGCTTTTCAAGTGAGCAAGGGATTCAGCGCCCGTTTTTCAACGCAATTAAACGGCCGTGTTATGCGTCTTCTTATCACGCCACTTCTGCGTGCGATGCAGGATTTCAAGGGGTTTGCTCGATCCCTCGCCCCGCTGCAATTTTTCCGTTACCCGATCAGTGGCGAGGTATGTCTCCAGCGCACGGTTGCGGAATCAGTGCGATTTCCATCCGACTGGGGAGTTGAAACCGGAATGATGGCCGATGTTTTTCGAGTGGTTCCGCTGGGGAAAATTTGCCAAGTCGATATTGCCGAGAGCTACGACCACAAGCACCAGCAGCTTTCCGAAGGCAATCCTGAGGCAGGTCTCAATAAAATGGCCAGCGATGTTGCCTTGTGTCTCTTGCGCAGCGCCTCGGTGGATGGCTCTCCGCTCGGTGTGGAGTGCCTCGCGGGGTTGGTCGAAAATTATCTTCAGGCCGCGTCTGCTCTGCTGCACTTTTACTCAGCCGATGCCCGCATCAATACCCTCATTTACGATATGACGCTCGAGAGGCGCACGGTCGAGCTCTTTGCCTCAAGTATTGAGCGCGCTATCGCGATCCATCTGGCCGATCCGTTTCGACTTGCCGGTGCTCCCTCGTGGTCTGAAATCGAATCCCTATTGCCTGGCTTCGGCTCTGCTCTGAACGAGGCTGTCCAGCGAGGATCGGAATAATGACAACCCCGCCTGCCCATGCGGCCGGAAAAAATAAAATCCCACGGCTCTTGACATTCTTTCACGACCCGATAATTTTGACCTCCTTTCACAAAATTCGACCCTATGGCATTTACAGAAGTCATTCTTACCGCAAACATTCCTAAGCTCGGCGCCGAAGCCGACATCGTCAAAGTCCGCCGTGGCTTCGCTCGTAATTTCCTTTTTCCTCAAGGCAAGGCGCTTGAAATTGCTTCCGGATCGCTCCGCCAGATCAACCACCTCAAAGCCAAACGCGCCGAGCGTGAAGCTCGCGAGGTAACCGCCGCCGAGGAACTCGCCTCAAAGATCAATAAGCTTTCACTCAGCTTCACCCTTGATGCCGGCGCCTCAGGCAAAGCTTTCGGATCCGTCACCTCAAAGGACATCCACGATCGCTTGGTGGCCGACCTCAAGCTCGAGGAACTTTCCAAGCATGCTGTCGTCCTGGAAAAAGCGATCAAGGAAAGCGGCTCCCACACAGTGAGCGTTAAGCTCCACCCCGATGTCTCAGCCAATCTGAAAATCGAGGTCAAGGTGAACGTTCCTGCTGTTGAAGAAGCCGCCGAAGGCGCTCCCGAAAAAAAATACCGCCGCAAGGTGACGACGGAATCCTAGTTCTCTCCCCCCCCGGATTCATTTCAAACAAATCATGAGGCCGCGCGTGGAAGTTCTCTTTCCGTTCGGCCTCGTTTTTTTCATTAAAACCAATTTGATTTCTCTGAGAGCCCATGTCTTCTGGTCCTGATCAAACTCCTCCCGCTCCATCTGCCCAAGGATCAGGCAAGGGACGCGGCAAGCAAAAGCCCGACTACCAACAGCGAGGCAACGCGTACCTCCCGGACGCCCGACGTCCTTTGCCGCAGAGTCTTGATGCCGAGAAGGGGCTTCTGGGTTCGATTCTTCATTCTGCTACCGCTCTGGACGACACGATGGCCCAGATGGAAGCTCGTCATTTTCATCTGCCAGCCCACCAGAAAATTTTCGAGGTTTTGGTGGAAATGCGCAACGGAGGGAAGCCGATTGATCTCATCGCGCTCACCCAAGTTCTGGAAGATCGTCGCATGCTCGATGAGGTCGGCGGGGCTTTAGCCGTTACGGAGCTTTTCACATTTGTTCCGACCGCTGCCAATGCGGACTACTACCGCGAGATCATCCTGGAAAAATATCTCCTTCGGCGCGTCATCACGACCTGCACCGAATACGTCGGTCGTGCCCACGACGAGCAGGGCGATGTGCGGATTCTTCTCGACGAGGTCGAGGCCCGCGTTCTGGAAATCGGGGAACAGCGTTTCCAATCAGCCCTCCCTACCATGAAGCAAATGGTGAGCGATGCGATTGATAATATCGAGAAACTCTCCCGCTCCGGGGGGGGCATCACTGGACTCCCTACCGGTTTTAGCGAACTCGACCGCATGACAAGCGGGATGCACGAAGGCGAAATGTTCGTCATCGCTGCACGCCCTTCGATGGGCAAAACCGCCCTCGCTATGAACATTGCCGAGCACGTCGCCATCGACATCGGCAAGCCTGTGGCTGTTTTTTCTCTGGAAATGGGAGCCCAGCAGCTTGTGCAACGTCTCCTTTGCTCCAGAGCCCGGATGAACGGCAAAATGCTCCGCGGGGGGTTTATCGCCAATCGAGAGATGACCAATCTCATCAATACCGCCGGCCAGCTTTCCAAGGCGAAAATCTTTGTCGATGACACTCCCGGGCTCAGTATTCTGGAGCTGCGCGCTAAGGCCCGCCGCCTTCACAATCGCGAAAAAATCCAGCTCATCGTGATTGATTACCTGCAGCTCCTGCGCTCGGGTTCCCGCCGCGCCCAAGAGAACCGCCAAATCGAAATTCAGGAAATCTCCTACGGCATCAAAGCCCTCGCCAAGGAGCTCAAACTCCCAGTCATCGTCCTAGCCCAGTTAAACCGAAACCCTGAGCAACGCACGGGAGCCAGCGCAGGACGCCCCCGCCTGAGCGATCTCCGTGAATCCGGAACCATCGAACAGGATGCCGACATCGTTGGCCTTCTCATCCGTGACAAATATTACGCCGAAGACGATGAGGCCAAAAAAGAAGCCGCTGGGAAAGCTACGCTCATCATCGCCAAACAGCGAAACGGCCCCACCGGTGATGTTGCGCTCACCTTTCTTGAGGAGTACACTCGTTTTGAGGACGCCGCCTCGGAACGCGCTGAGCCACAATAAACTCGAGACTGAGGGACTAACTGCAACCGCGCAATTCCAGATCTTTGAAATGGCTGGATCTCTGGCGCAGAGATTTCTGTGCAAGGCAAAGCGGAAGACCACCATTTTTTCCTTTAGTAAGGCACATTTTTCCTGCGTTTCTTGAGAAGGGAATTGTTTCGCCCCACTCGCGCGATTGCTGCTGCGTATTGGTATTGTGTTAAAATTCCACAATTCCTTCTGCATATTTTGTTTATGTATCCCCTGCGGCGACTCAGGTCCTAGGCTTGGCAGCGTTAAAAAGTTGGTTCGGGAATTGCTACGTATCACGTATCGCAACGAAACCCTTTCAATACCCCTTCCTTTATTAATGAGCCAAGACGAAATTGCCTGCCAAATTGAAGAAGCCATTGCACTCCTCGAGATCGGTCTGAATGAGGACTCTGCTGATCTCATCCAGCGCCTTCTAGCCACGGCGCCATGTGCGGAAGTGCATTCGGCCGCGATTTTCATTTTTAACCGCCTCGGGCGTTTCATCCGCGCCTCTCTCTCGGCGGATTTCCTTCTCGCTCAGAAGACCGCATTGCCCACGGACGAGCTTTTTCGCATTGCCCTGGCATTCAATTTTTCCGGACGTCTTCAAGAGGCTTACGATATCGAAAAATCCATCTCCCCTGAGACGAACGATCAGAGCTTAGTACGCCTCTATGGTTTGGCCTGCAAAGCTAACCGCCTCGGCCGTCACGAGGACGCATTGATCCACTTGCTCGGCTGTTTTTCCTTCCAAAACGACTCGTCTTGGGATGCCCATCGCAAAATTTTTCTCGATAGTGAGCTGTCCTCCCTCTGGGAAAAAATCCCCGCGATTCCACTCACACTTCGTCAGGCCATGCGTTACTGCAATGTGCCTTTTGATGAAATCCTAGCACTCAATGAACCGCTCACCCCACTTCGCTGCGTTGATCAGTTCGATGTGTATGCCATGCCTGCGAAATTCCATCCGCTGCTGCAGCCGGTTCACGCGACCTGCTTCGAGTTGAGTCCTAGTGCCGAAGCCATGAACCCCGATCTCGCTGTCGAGTTTGCCTCATGGCAGGGTGCCGTTGTTGCGCCCCGCCTAGAAGTCTTCCGCGCTCTTCGCGAGCGCATTGCCGCGATGGTTCTCGATCAGCAACTCACCTTCACTCAATTTCAAGCTGCGAGAGGTCGTTTCGGCTGCGCTCGAAATCACCTCGTGTGCCACCTCCTCCAAAACCCTGGAGCAAACTTGGCGAATCTGCCCGAGATCCCCTCGCTTCGCTTTTTGATCGAGGAATTCCGGGCTCAGGAGGCCGAGTGCCCCGAATCTTTCCGCACTCTCATTTCATGGGCCTACCGTGACGAACCCGAGAAATTTCTTCGCGATGTGCTCCCTGAGATGCCTCTCATAAACCGCACCTCTGGCTATGCGCTGCTTGCAGCCGGTTGCATGCATTACCGCCTCGGGGACACTGCTGCTGCTATCGAAAGTTGGTCTGCATGCGCCCGCAAATGGCCTCTCGATGAGGCTCCCATCATGAACGCCGCCATGCTTCTCAGTGGTGAGAAACGTTGGGACGAAGCCACCCAACTCATCTATCGTCTGCCCGATGAATGCATGAAATCCATGCTCTGGAAACGCGCCGACCACGCTATCCGCGAGCGACGCACATTTTCCCTGAGCAGCAAAGCGAATCCCACTCCTCGCATTCCGACTCCCACTTTCGGAAATCTCTACTCAGGCGCTGATGAAGAGTTTCTTGTCGAACGCAAACAATTCACGCCCATGGCGTGCTGAGAGTCCGTTTTTTGCTTCGCAGTCCATTGAGTCCGCTTGAACAGCGCCTTTCGCGATTGACGCTGCCTCGCAAGCCACTTTTAATGTCTTTCTCCCTCTCGGACATCACATCCAACTCTATTAATAAAACACATCATGGTTAAAATCGGTATCAACGGCTTCGGACGCATTGGGCGCATGGTCTTTCGTGCGGCGGTTAAAAATTTCAGCAACGATATTCAAGTTGTCGGCATCAACGATCTTCTCGAGCCTGAGTATTTGGCTTACATGCTCAAATTTGACTCGGTGCACGGTCGCTTCGATGGCGACGTTTCGGTCGAGGGCAATCACCTCATCGTCAACGGCAATAAAATCCGACTCACTGCTGTTAAAGATCCCACGACACTCAAATGGGACGAAGTCGGTGCTGATATCGTGGTGGAATCCACCGGTCTCTTCCTGGACAAAGCCAGTGCCGAAGCCCATCTCAAGGCAGGTGCGAAAAAAGTCATCATGTCTGCTCCTTCGAAGGACGAGACTCCGATGTTCGTCTATGGCGTGAACCACACGAGCTACGCCGGCGAGTCCATCATCTCGAACGCGAGCTGCACCACAAACTGCCTCGCCCCTCTCGCAAAAGTCATCAACGATACCTTTGGCATCAAGCGCGGTCTCATGACTACCGTCCATGCTGCCACAGCCACACAAAAAACTGTGGACGGTCCGAGCAGCAAAGACTGGCGCGGTGGACGCGGCATCTTGGAAAACATCATCCCATCCTCGACTGGCGCGGCCAAAGCCGTGGGCAAAGTCATTCCAGCCCTCAACAAAAAACTCACCGGAATGGCCTTCCGAGTGCCGACCTCCGACGTTTCGGTCGTTGATCTCACCGTCGAACTCGACAAGCCAGCTTCCTACGAGGAAATCTGCGCCGCTATCAAAGCCGCTTCCGAAGGCCCGCTCAAAGGCATCCTCGGCTACACCGACCAGAAAGTCGTCAGCACTGACTTCCGTGGCGAAACCCAGACCTCGGTTTTCGACGCCGAAGCCGGTATCGCTCTCGATCCGACCTTCGTCAAACTCGTCTCCTGGTATGACAACGAGTGGGGCTATTCCAACAAAGTCCTCGAGATGGTCCGCGTCATAGCGAAATAAACTCGCAGAGAATTATTGACCACAGAGGACACAGAGAACACAGAGGAAATTAGAACCTCTGTGCGCTCTGTGAACTCTGTGGTCATTCCTTTTCCACCAAACCCGTTCCTCCCTCCGCTTCGCATTTCCCATCATTATGAAAAAATCAATCCAAGACATTTCCGTTAAAGGCAAACGCGTTCTCATGCGTGTGGACTTCAATGTTCCTCAAGACAAAAAAACCGGTGCCATCACCAACACTCAGCGCATCGCTGCAGCGGTGCCGACGATTCAGCATGCGTTGAATGAAGGCGCATCCGTTGTTCTCATGAGCCACCTTGGCCGCCCAGATGGCAAAGTCGTGGAAAAATTTTCTCTCAAAGCCGTCGCGGAAAACCTAACCGACCTCCTCGGCAAGCCCGTGAAGTTCCTCAATGATTGCGTTGGTCCCGATGTCGAAGCCGCTTGCGCCTCGCTCCAGCCCGGTGAAGTCGTCCTTTTGGAAAACCTCCGCTTCCACATTGAGGAAGAAGGCAAAGTCAAAAACGAAGATGGCACCTCGACCAAGGCCGATCCCGAAAAAGTGGCCGCCTTCCGTGCCAGCCTCACTAAGCTAGGAGATGTCTTTGTGAGTGACGCCTTCGGCACCGCCCACCGCGCCCATTCCTCAGTCGTCGGAGTTGACCTTCCCGAGAAGGTCGCCGGCTTCCTCATGCAGAAGGAACTCGACGCTTTTGCCGCTGTTCTCAACAACCCGAAGCGCCCGCTCTTGGCCATTCTCGGAGGCGCCAAGATCGCTGATAAAATCCCGCTCATTCGCAACCTCATCGAAACCGCCGATGAAATCATCATCGGTGGCGGCATGGCTTACACCTTCAAGAAGGTTCTTGAAAACATGCCGATCGGAAACAGCCTCTTCGACCCCGAAGGCGCCAAAATCGTCGCTGAGTTGATGGAAAAAGCCAAAGCCCGTGGCGTTCAAATCCACCTGCCCGTTGATTTCATCACCGCTACCGCCTTCTCACCAGACGCCGAAACCGGCCACGCTGATGACAAAGCCGGCATCCCAGATGGACTCGAAGGCCTCGACTGCGGACCAAAATCCCGCGAAATCTTCGCCGCCGCCATCGCCCGCGCCAAAACCATCATCTGGAACGGCCCCGCCGGCGTCTTCGAATTCGAAAAATTTGCCGAAGGCACCAAAGCCATGGCCGCCGCCGTCGCCCAAGCCACGGCCACCGGAGCCATCACTATCGTCGGCGGAGGCGATACAGCCACCGCTGCCAAGAAATTTGGCGTCGCCGACAAGGTCACCCACTGCTCGACCGGCGGAGGAGCCTCGCTCGAACTTCTCGAGGGGAAAGCCCTCCCAGGAGTTACGGCGTTGAGTGACAAATGATCTTCCCTTGAAAATGCGTTGAGACCCTTCTGGGCTGAACCTGAAAACGGTTCTTAGTTTAGACAGAATTTACAGAATTCATCAAACCCGGTAAAGACCGAGTGGTCCGCGGTTAAATTGTAGCTAATTACTAACAAGGAGATTGTGGAGTAAAAATGCGGCTTGGCGGCATTTTGTAAGGTGCGGAACGCAGGGAGAGATCAGGTTAAATGGTTCATAATCTCCTCCTCTCGTCCCAAGCCTGAGCTTGCAAGACAGCTATGCTTTCTGTGTCGCGTCAGCACAAACAACTCTGAATGCAGGTCTCGATTTCGATCCGTTAAGGCACGATGATCCTATGTGAAAAAAAACGCCTCGCAATTAACCCCACCTGACTCGCTTTCGAAGCGAGTGGGAGCTACTCTGTAATGATGTCCTTGTAGGTCTTGCCAGATGGTATCATCGGCAGGACGTGTTCGGTGAAGGGCGTCATCACATCGAGGAGATAGACTTCCTTCGAATCAAGCATGCGTTTCATCGCAGCAGGCAGGTCTTTTTTATGGATCACTCGCTCGCATGTCACACCGAAGCCTTTGCAGATATTAACGTAGTCGGGATAAATGCGTTCGAGGTCGCGCGGGTCGCCAAGGAAGGTGTGGCCGCGGTTGCCGCCGTGGAAGCGGTCTTCCCATTGCACGACCATGCCGAGGTGTTGGTTGTTGAGGATGATTGCTTTTGCTGCGATGCCTTCGATGTGTGCGGTAGCGAGCTCCTGCACGTTCATGAGGAATGATCCGTCGCCGTCAATGTCGATGACTTGCTTGTTTGGCATACCGACTTTGGCGCCCATCGCCGCGGGGTAGCCGAAGCCCATGGAGCCAAGACCAGCAGATGTCACTAGGCGGCGGGGAGAGTCGAAATCATAAAATTGGGCGGCCCACATCTGGTGCTGGCCGACACCGGTGGTAATGATGGCCTCGCCTTTTGTCATTTCACACAGGAGCTTGATGACATGTTGTGGCTGGATCACGTCCTCGGTGTCTTTGAAAGAAAGAGGGTATTTGGTCTTCCAAGCTTCGATTTGCTTATACCAGCTTGGATAACGGGTGAAGTTCTTGGATGTGCGTTTGTGGCCGGCTTGATCGAGGATTTTATTAAGGCGGCTGAGAGCGTATTTGAGGTCACTCAAGATCGGGAGGCAGACGGTTTTATTTTTATTGATCTCTGAGTTGTCGATATCGATGTGAACGATTTTGCCGTGCTCGCAGAATTTTTCGACCTTGCCGGTGACGCGGTCATCGAATCGAACGCCGATGGCCAGAAGGAGATCGGCTTCGTTGACGGCGTTGTTGGCATAGACAGTGCCATGCATGCCGAGCCACTTCAGAGAAAGTGTGTGCGTTTCAGGAAACCCACCGATGCCCATGAGCGTGGTGGCGACTGGAATTTGGGAGCGCTCGGCAAACTCGATCAACTCAGCCGAGGCCTCTCCAGAGATCACTCCGCCACCGCAATAGATCATCGGAGCCTTCGCTTCAGCGAGCATTCCGATGAGTTCATTGAGAGCCACATCATCCGCTTTGCGCTCGGGTTTGTAGCCCCGAAGATTCACGGATTTTGGAAAAATAGGCTGAGTGGTGAGATTCTGAATATTCTTCGGAATGTCGATAAGAACAGGGCCTGGACGGCCGGTGGATGCGATGTGGAAGGCTTCCTTCACGATGCGAGGAAGCTCGTTGACATCCCATACCAAGTAGCTGTGCTTCACCATCGGAAGGGTCATTCCAAAAACATCCGTCTCTTGAAACGCGCCCCGCCCGATCATTTCCTGAGGGACTTGACCGGTGATCGCTACGAGCGGGATCGAATCCATGAAAGCGTCGGCGATGCCAGTGACGAGGTTGGTAGCTCCTGGGCCTGAAGTGGCCATGCAGACGCCAACTTTACCCGTGACACGAGCGTAGCCTTCAGCGGCAAAGACACCGCCCTGTTCGTGGCGCGGAAGAATGGTGCGGATTTTCTTGGTTTTGGTAAGCGCTTGGTGGATCGGCATCGAGCAACCGCCGGGATAGGCAAAAACGATTTCTACGCCCTCGCGCTCTAGGCATTCGACGAGAATCTCCGCCCCATTCATGACTTTGCCACGATCAGGCGTAGTGGTTGATTTTGCGGCGGCGGATTTTTTTGTCTTCATAATTTGAAAAAATAGTCTGAAAGGATAATCTTTTGGCGGATCTATTGGCGAGGATAAAAACTCTCTCAGTGCCGAGGGGCTCGTCTGTGAATAGGCCTGCCAAGTCTAAGGCAGGCGCATTGGGGTTTCGCCAAGCTGTGGGACGCGCTATATCCCGTCGGCTATCTCTCGTATCACAGACTGACACATCGATAAGGGGCTTCAGGTCCTGATTCGGAAAAATACCACCAACGTCTCTAGGAGTGTTTTGGAGCACCGGGTAAGTTTGGCGGGGTTATTCTACTGTGCGTCGATTTGCGTTCAAATGGACTTCATCGCCGTGTAAGAATCGTGCTGATGAGTTCGAGTTCGTCCCGTGTTTTCCTAACCGCGTGCGGAGTCCTTTCCGGCGGGGAGGATTCTGTGGAAGGCGTTTTTAAGGCCTTGGCCGAGGATCGTGCTGTGAGCGGGGAGATTGTGGATTCGGCGACTCTGGCTGATTATGCGGCTTTAGACGCTGGTGACGCAGTGATTCTTGAGCGTCATCAATTGTTGGCTCTCGCCGTCGTCGAGCGTGCTTGGAAATCGGCTGGACTTTCCTCTGAGCGAAACCGTTTGCGAGGTGAGGCGGACAAACACCGCATGGCGGGATTTGGCTGCGTGAGCGGGAGCTCGATGGGTGGCCTTGTGGCCATGGAGCGCGAGATGGGGGCTGAAAATTTTGGAAAGTTCTCCCCGTATTCAATCAGCCGCTGGCGTGGTAATGCAATCGGTGCAGCGGCAACGGCTCGATATGGCCTCGGCGGCATGGATTTTTCTTTGAATGCGGCATCGGCCACAGGGGCCCAGATTCTTTTTCTTGCAGGGTCGATGGTGGCCTCCGGGATGCTTGAAGCGGTCGTGGCTGTGGCAGCAGACGTCGCAATTTCTCCTTCCTTGAGATCCGCTATGAAACGTGGCGGGAGCTTGACGCGATCCTCTGCTGGAGGGCCTCTCAGCGCCGACCGCTCGGGCATGTTGCCGGCGGAGGGGGCTGCTTGTGTGATTCTGGAATCTGCCAAGCATGTCCTCTCTCGGGGTGCCAAGCCACTTGCCGAGTGGCTTGGCGGTGGCTGCGCCAATGAGGCGCGGCATCTCATGGCCCCCGATCCCGAAGCTCGCGTGCTGGAAGATCTCTTGGCGGCCGCAAAAAAACAAACCCGTCTGCTCCGAGGGGACGCTTCGCTCATTGATTGGATTTCGCTCCATGCCACGGGGACGCCTCGCTTTGATGCGGCCGAAATCGCCTGCGTGCGCCGTGTTTTTGGGGATCAGCTCCCTTGGATTTCTGCGGTGAAGAGAACAACCGGGCACGCGCTTGCGGCATCTGGACTTCTCGAGGCAAGTCTGCTTGCCGAGGGTTTGCGAACAGGAAAGCTGCCGACTTGGCCAAAAAATATAGACCCCTTGTTTGGCCTGCCCGAAAACCCGCCAGCGCCTGAAAGGAAACCTTCGGTTGCCCTCCAGATCGGACAAGGTATGGGAGGGACGGTTGTGGTCAACCTGTTAGGTAGCGCCTGAAGCGTGCCTGCTTTTTTAGATTCTGCCTTGGGAGTTTCCGGTCCACCTCTGCAGGAGATCGAGCCATTCTTCGGACATTGTGAATTGAAGCATAGCTTCATTGATGCGCTCGTAGTCCTTGTGTTTTTCTTGAATCGGAATGGCTAAGAATGCGTCGCGGAAGCGAAAAGACGGGACAGTGATGTGGATGGGTGGTTTGCGTCTTGCGAATTCCCGGCTCACGTAGATGAGAGTATTTCGATCGCCCACCACGGCTTCGATTTTGCCTGCGGCAAGTTCTTCAAACGCTTCTGAGATGGTTTCATACTCATGCGTCACGACGCCAAGACGTCTGAGAATCTGGGCAGACATCGTACCGCGCAGGCATCCGCAAGCCAGGTGGCTGAAATCGGAGAATCTTTCGATACTATTCCCCATTTTTGCCGAAGAAATGCTGGATGTGACCGCGGCGGTGAATGAGGAAACGAGGACCACTCCCAAGATCATCCAGCAAACCGCTATGATGCGTCCAAGAATCGTTGCCGGTGTTTTATCGCCGTAGCCTACTGTGGTCATGGTAACGGCTGAGAACCATAGCGCCGAGCCGATGCCTGTAATGCCACCATGGAAGTGTCCGGTCCTGTGGTGGCGCTCGATGAACCACAGCAGGATGCTAAATGTCGCCATGGCACCGAAAATGCCGACCAGATATTTTGCGATACTCCAATCGAAAAAATCCTCAAAAACATTTTTCCATGCAGATTCCCAGCTTACTTTTTTTATTGCGATGCAGAGGTTTGTGGTCAGAAAGGGCTGAGTGAAATCGATAAGCTTTTCGCTTTCGGGGCTCACTTCAATCTCGCCAGCCGCAGCGTCGATTTTGCCATCCGCCACCTGTTGGATCAAATCTTCGTAAGGAACTTCTACGAACTCGATTTGAAGACCCGTGGCATCTGAAATGCCTTTCCAGAGTCCAGGTGCGATGCCGGTCCATGTGCCGTCAGGATTTTTTAATGCGTAGGGAGGTTTCTCGTGAATGCCGATCCGGAGTGGGGCGGTTTGTTCGGCTGCCTCCAAGTGGCGCCCTCCGCAAATGAAAATCAGAAAAACCAAGATAGCCAGGCCCATCTGGCGTTTTAACGTGATTGGAAAAGCGCTGATCGGCATTACTGTCCGCGCCTGATGCGAGATCCAGGGAAGTTCACAATAAAGCGCCAAACAATCTTTTCGCGGCTTTCGATTTCCCATGTTTCTGGGTTGATTTTTCCAGGGACGGCATACCGGCGTATGTCGATGACTGTGTCGTATCCTCGGTCGGCAAAGATATCGATGATCATGGCAAGCACGAGAGGATCGGCCAGGAGGGTGTTCTCGGAGTTGATGTGAGCCCGTCCAGACATGTTGTGCCGACGAATGATTGGCATGAATTTTTCATCAATGAGTGCCACGGACTGCTCGAAGAGATCAGGGTGCTCGGCGTTGTAAGAGTCGAGGCGCATGACCAGTTCCTGCCTTGCGTGGATGCTCAACTCGCGAGCGATCGGTATGCGGGAGATTCGGTCGAATGTGCTTTGGTCGAGTTCAAGCGAGCTTTGGTAGCGCAATTCGTCTTGGATGCGTCGCTGCACTTCGTCCACCGTGCCATGGGCGTTGACATAGTGGTAATGGAAGACTTGGCGAAGAGTCTTGAGGGACTCGTAGGTCACCTCCTTAAAGGTTCGGTAGCGGTTCCGAGCGGCTTCGTCCGATAAGTCGGTGGCTCGCGTTTCAAGAATCTCACCAACCCCCGATGCCTCCACCGCGGCGTTGTGAGCGCGGGCACGTTCACCACGGAGAATTTGACGACGAACCGACTCGGCCTCGTCCACAAAAAGGACGACGATGTGAAACATTGGTTTACGGAACTGGGCTGCCAGCGGGGTTCCAATGTATTGATTTCGCAGCGCGGTGAGTTTTTCGTGCAGCAGGCGCAGGCAGAGGACTTGTACTTTTGTGCGCGGGTAGCCGTCCACAACAACGCCGGTTTGGTTCTCGGGGCGCAGAAGGGCCCTCAAAAGGAGGCCCGTCACTTCCCGGTCCCCCACCATCATTCCTGCATCAATGAGCTTTTTCGCGGCCGGACTTTGCAGCAGTGAGCTCACCACGATCGGTTCGGCTGTGAGGCTTCGATAATTTTGAATAAATCGTGTTTGAGTGCCTTTACCTGCCCCAGGAGCACCGTTGAGCCAGATGACTTCATTTGGAAACTTGAGACCATCGATCCCAACTTCCTCCACCAAATCATGCCAAGCTGCATTGAAAATGAGGTTTGCATCCTTGACTTCGAGGTCCACGGCTTGCGTTGGGAAACCTTGAGCGGAGTTCGCTGGATCGAGAGAAATTTTCATCACGTGTTCAACGCACGATGGCAGACATTATTTACAAACTCAACGCGTTTCATCCGATGAGTTCTCCGACGTCTTCCGCGCTCAGACTCGCCATATTCTCCGAGTCCAGCAGCTCTAGGCTTAGGATTTTCTTTTTGGCCTGCATTTCAAGGACCTTTTGCTCCACCGTATCGCGGGCGATGAGCTTGATGGAAGTGACGACATTTTTTTGTCCGATGCGGTGGGCTCGGTCGGTGGCCTGAGCCTCAACGGCGGGATTCCACCACGGGTCAAAATGAATAACGGTGTCTGCACCGGTGAGGTTGAGTCCTGCGCCTCCGGCTTTGAGGCTGATGAGAAAAACGGAGATTGAGGCATCGGACTGAAACTGTTCCACAACAGCACCGCGATCTTTTGTGGATCCGTCGAGTCGACACCAAGAAATGCCTGCCTCGGTCAAAGCGGGAGCGATGAGGTCGAGCATGGAGGTGAATTGGCTGAAGACGAGTGTGCGGTGCCCTCCGTCCACCGCCTCACCAAGGAGCTCCAGGAGGGCATCGAGTTTAGCGGATGGGGCCTCGGATTTGTCGCTCAAGAGTCGCAGGTCGCAGCACGCCTGTCGGAGACGCAAGAGAGCTGTAAGTACTTTCATGCGGGCGGCGCCTCCGGATTCGCGCATCGCATCGACCTCCGCACGCGCTGCGATTTGAAGCTGTGTGTAGGCCGTTTTTTGCTCTGGGCTGAGTTCCACCTGTACGACTTGCTCGATCTTGGGGGGAAGTTCCTTCAGGATTTCCGATTTGGTGCGGCGGAGTATCCAAGGTTTTACTCGCCGCTGTAATCTTGGCCAAACGGACGCCGACTCGCCGGAGGCTAGAGGCTTCTCATAGCGGTCTTGAAAATCCTTTCGGGTTCCTAGGTAGCCCGGCAGGAGGAAGTCGAAGAGCGACCAGAGGTCGCGGATCGAGTTCTCAAGCGGGGTGCCAGTGAGGATGAAGCGGGCTTTCGAGCGAATTGTCGAGGCGGCTTTGGCATTTTGGCTACCGGGGTTTTTGATGTGTTGGGCTTCATCGAGTGTCGCGGTGGAAAAGATGAAGGGCTTGTAGTACTCCGCATCGCGCCGGAGAAGAGCGTAGCTGGTAATGATCAGATCATGGGTTGGGATTCCGGAGAATTGGTCTGCGCGTCCGGAGCCCTCGAGCGCGAGCACACGGAGGTTTGGGCAGAAGAATGCTGCTTCGCGGCTCCAATTCCAGACGAGTGAGGGGGGGCAAACGATAAGGTGTGGGCCCGGTACGGCTTCCATCATTGCGAGAGCTTGCACGGTTTTACCGAGGCCCATTTCGTCTGCGAGCAAACCTGCGGAGGAGCCTTGGGCATTCTTTAAAAGCCAGAGTGCGCCTTCTATCTGATACGGTCGCAACCGATCCTTCAGCAGGCCGAGAGAGTTTGCATGAGGAAGTGGCAAGGGTGGGGGAGTCTTGGCGCTCCACTCAGCTATGCTCGACTCGATGTATCCACGTTGGGATTTGTGGAGCTTGTAGCCTCCTCGCTCTTGTGAGGGGTCGCAGTCACGGAGGACTTCTTCTAAGTCGTTGGCAAGATCGGCATCGGGAATGGCGATGCGGCCATCAGCCAGGCGGAGTTGGGGCTTGCCGCTTTGGAGGAGGCGTTGCAAATCCTGTCCGCTGAGTACCGCGTTCTTTCCTGCGGTGAAGTGGACATGAAAGTCCAGCCATCCATCGCTGCGTTCTTTGATTGCGAAGCAGGGTTCGAAGCGGACGATGTCCTTGGTCACATGCTGGAAGCGCTCGCCTTCATGGATCGTCCATTCTTTTTTGAGACGAGGCAACTCGGAGGCAAAAAAACCTACAATCGCATCCTCGCCACGCAACACGGCTTTGCCTGCTTCATTTTCGAATCCACAGGAAACGAGTTTTGCCAGGGCGGTGGCCTCCAATGTGGGGTTCTGAATGCCGGACTGCGTGTAGTGAAAGGAAATCTCGGCGTCGAGGTGGCGTAGAGATCCTTCAAGTCGGAGTTCCACGCGTGGGGTTTCAGAAGTGGTCTCAGATTTTTGCGTGGTCTTGAGATTTATTGGAGCTGGTGGCGCGTGACGTGGAGCTGGAGAAAGGAATTCCAAAGCTACGGCGATCGAATGGGCGCACATGAGTCCACGCTGACGGGAGTCCCGACACGAGCAGAGATTCTCGATATCCACCGGATTTCGGATTTTCAATCCCGCCAAAAATTGGCGCCCACCGTCGTTGAGTCGTCCTTTAAGAATTGGGGGTTCGTAGTGAGCGTCTTGGATACGACCGGCATCACGGATCGATCGCGCCTCTTTAAAAACCGGCCAGCCTGCAAGCGAGATGAGGAATTTTTCTGTGATTTCCATGGGATTCGCGTCGCTTGGTAATAGTCGGCCCTGCTGTCGCATGAAATGACAAACTCCCAATCCTTGACACATAGCGTGCAGGAAGTTCTAGATGGTTGTGATGAAACCCGCCCTTGCTGCTCTCTCCCTAAGTCTCGTGGTTCTTGCATCATGCACAACGATTCAAAATCGTAGAGACCTTTACTTTCCGCAAACCGTGAACGGTCCCTACACCCGGATGCTTAAGGATGGAAGTTGGCGCAAAAACAAGTCAGCCGATGACAACAAATCATCCCAATCCGTTGCCAGTGGCTCCAGCTCGAGAGATTCCAAGAGCGTGAAGCCACTATTAGCCGAGTAGCTCTCCTACTCCTGCTCCATTGCCGGTGGCTGTGCCGGAGCTGGCGACATCACAGGCTTGGGGCCTTTGATTTGATCAAGGACGTCAGCAAGGGACGGATCAACGGTGAGAATCGCATCGCGCATGGCCTTCTGGAAGTTTTTCCCCGCCTCGCGCCGAGCTTCTGGTGTCTCAGCGGATTTCATTGCGGCTTCGGCGGATTGCACGGCAGGAGCCTGTTTCGCAATCTGGCGGGCGGCTTCAAGGCGGTCACGCTCGGCCGGTGGAACTTTCTGGATGGCCGACTCAGCTCCCCCTTCAGGATGAGACTTTTTCTCCTTGTTTTTCGAATCGTTTGAATGGGTTTTCATGCGATCCGCGATCTGTGTTGCAAGGGTTGGATCCTTTTCTGCAATGGATTGCCGTACGGCGTCGCGCAATTCTTTGGAGGCGGCTTCCACTTTTTGGTGGAGAGCCTTAATTTTAGGATCCTGCATGGCCTCCTCGCGGGCCTCTTTGAAGCGTTTCCGGACGTCCTCTGGAAGGCCCTCGATGAAGTCGCGCTGCTGTTTCCAGTCTGCGGACTTTGCCTTATCGGGCTCTTTTCCGCTGGGTGGAGGGCTTGGGGGTTGTTGAGCCGTTGCTAGGATCGAGGATCCGCACAGGACTGCGATCGCGAGAAGTGATGGGATGTGTTTCATATGTTCAATGACTGAAACCCACGGTTCAGGAAAAAGTCGCGGGGATTATTTGGTGGGGATGTTTTCTTTTTGAAGGATGGGAAGGTGTATGATGAAGGTGGCCCCATCTCCCGGCGTGCTGCGGAGCGAAATTCCCCCCCCGTGAGCGAGAACGATGTTTTTTACAATGGAGAGGCCGAGTCCGGTACCTCCCGCATCTCTCGCTCGGTGTTTGTGAACGCGGTAGAAGC
This sequence comes from Spartobacteria bacterium, assembly GCA_947499885.1. Taxonomy (GTDB): domain Bacteria; phylum Verrucomicrobiota; class Verrucomicrobiia; order Chthoniobacterales; family Terrimicrobiaceae; genus UBA967. The sequence continues at coordinate 11,345 of CANMQB010000007.1, read as the reverse complement.
GCTCGAAGATGTGGGCCTGATCCTCGAGAGGTATGCCTGTGCCATTGTCGGCGATGGCTATTTCCACCCGCCCGGCATCAAGTCGCGCCGTGAGCGAGATCTGAGGGGTAGTGGTTTCACTGTGGCGGATGGCATTGGTGAGGAGGTTCCAGTAAACTTGTTCGATCCGTTGCTCATCGGCTTCTGCAAAGACCGCATCATTCGACCATTCCATTTTGAATACGGCATTTTTTGTCGCGCCGCCCTTCTCGAGGTTTTCAATGACGCGCTCGGCGAGCTTGAGGACATTCACTTTGGAAAAATGCAGTCTCCGATTTTTGCTCTCCATGCTGGAAATGGTGAGCAAATCCTCAAGCAACAAGGAAAGCCGCTGCACATTACGGTGGATGGCGTGGAGGGACATGTTTGTCATTTCTGGGTCCTCCGTCGCTCCATCCAATAGAGTTTCCACATAGCCATTAATCACAGAAACCGGGGTTCGGAATTCGTGAGAAACATTTGCCACGAATTCCTTGCGTGCAGATTCTAGCGCCCGGATCGCCGTCACCTCCTGAAAAACCAGAAGTGCGGCCTGAGGCGGTTCTTCCGTAGTTTTCGACATCGGCGAGATGTGAATATCGAAATGCCGATGGCTTATCGATCCGCCCGGCTGCGGAAATTCAAAGACCAACGCCAGATCGTGTTTGCCTTCGTCCAGAAGAGTCGCAGTGACCGCTTGCTCGATTTCATGACGTCGGAATACCTCAAGCACGGAGCGCCCTACTGGCGATTTGGCTGCGGGAAAGAAAGAATGGAGAGACTCGTTGACGAGAGTGATTCTTCTGTCTCGGCCGACAATCGCAATGCCTTCTTTCATGCCTGAGAGAATCCCTCGCAGGCTCAGGCCGCCTTCGATCATTTGCTCATCGAGTTGTTGGAGCCGCTCGGCTATCTTGCGGATTTCTCGAGCGGTCTTCTGGTAGACCGCACTTTCTCGGTCAATCGGAGAAAGTCGAAAACTCCCGTTCGCAAGCAATTCGATGTCTTTACGAATCAGGCTGAGGGGGCGAATGAAACGACTATAAACGAGCCATACAACTATTAACAGGGCTGCCAGAAGCAGCGGCAATTCCACCCAGTTCAAGATATGGTTGCTAAGTTGAAGCGGTAGCCTTGGCCCCGGACGGTTTCCACTTTTACCGAATGATCTCCGAGTTTTTCGCGTAAACGACGCATGTGGGTATCCACTGTGCGGGTGTCAGCGCCGTTGGAGTATCCCCAGACATTGCTCAAAAGGGCCTCTCGAGTGAGAGTGCGGCCGCGGTTGTTGACTAGGGAGAGGAGCAACTTGAACTCGATGGTTGTCAGGTCAAGGCGTTGCCCGCCCGCCGATGCCTTGAGCTCGGCTTTATCGATCAAGAGATCCTCGACTTCCAACATATTGACCTCGTCTGCCGCATTCCGGATGCGGCGCAGGAGCCCTTGAACGCGGAGGACGACTTCCTTCGGGCTGAATGGCTTGGTGACATAGTCATCGGCTCCGATTTCAAGGCCCTTCACGCGATCCTTCACCTCGCTGCGGGCGGTCAGCATGAGGACTGGGATCATGGAGGTTTCTCGATCAGCCTTCAGTGCGCGGCAGACCTCGATGCCGGTCATTCCCGGAAGCATGAGGTCAAGAATCACGGCGTCAGGTCTGTTTGCACGCACGGCAGCAAGTCCTGCATCGCCTGAGTTCATGACGTCCACTTTGAACCCCGCCTTTTTAAAGTGGTAGCGGAGAAGGTCAACGACATCAGTTTCATCCTCGACCAAGAGAACAGTATCTTCCATGGCGCCCTCATACCCAAAGGTCTGGCAAGCTGCAAGCGGTCAAATGTTAAAAAAAGATCAGGTCACCGCTTGGTGTTCAGAAAAAACAATTAAAAACTGAACTGCGGTGACCTGAGTTGTTGTCTCAACTGTTATCTTAGACAAACAGATTTGGGGGCCGTTCAAAAAATTTTTTAAAAGGTTCAGCAATCTATTATCAGCCCCACGGGGCAGTGGTCGCTGCCTCGCACATGGTCGTGGATAAAGGCGGATTTGAGGGCAGTCTTGAGTTTCACGGATGCGCAGAAGTAGTCGATGCGCCAGCCGATATTCCTATCGCGGGCTCCACTTTGGTAACTCCACCACGTGTAGCGTCCACCGCCTGAATCAAAGTGGCGGAAGGTATCGATAAAGCCGGCATCGAGTGTCTGGTCGAAGGCCGCACGTTCTTCGGTGGTGAAACCTGCGTTGCGTGTGTTTTCCTTTGGTCGCGCCAGGTCGATTTCTTGGTGGGCCACATTCATGTCGCCGCAAAAAATGACGGGTTTGATTTTTTCGAGTTCTTTCAAATGGTCAATAAATGCCGGCGTCCATTCACGTGTGCGGTAGTCGAGTCGCGTGAGTTCCCGCTGCGAGTTTGGCGTGTAGACATTCACCAAGAAAAAATCCCCCAGATCGGCGCTGATGACGCGGCCCTCTTTATCGTGTTCTTCGCGTGCGATCCCATAGATTATGTTGGCGGGTTTTTTGCGTGTGAGGATCGCGGTGCCGGAGTAGCCAGGCTTGATCGCCGCGTTCCAGAAGACCTCATAGCCCTCGAAATCCTGCGGCACCTGTTCCGCGCGGGCTTTGACTTCCTGCAGGCAGATTACGTCGGGCTTTTCAGCTTCGAGATAATCCAGAAAGCCCTTGCCTAGTATTGAACGGATGCCGTTCACGTTCCATGAGATCAGTTTCATTTGGTTTAAAGAACATCCCTCGCTTTAAAATCGCGAGAGAGAATTTTGCGAAGGGAGTTGTGAAGTTTATGGAGAAGGTGAAGAGGTGGGTTTCTTCAGGGATCGTGCGTGATGGAAGAGGTACTGCTGCACATAGCCTGCGTAGGGTCCAAGGCGCCGCCTGGCATATCGGGCCAACTCCGTCGCTGTACCCTCGCGGCCTCCGCGCATCGCCAGGAGAATGCGGTGGATCCATGTATCGATCGGCACGGCATCGAGGCGCTCGTAGGCGAAGAGAAGGATGCAGTTCGCAACCTTAACGCCCACTCCTGGAAGCTTCGTAAGAGATTGGCGAAGTAAGGGGGTTTTTTGTTTGGCGAGGGAATCAAGATCGAGGCCGCCTTCGGCTAAAATCCGTGCGGTTTTGAGCAGGTTTTCGGCCCGATACCCGAGGCCACAATCTCGGAGAGCAGACGCCGAGGAAGCCGCTAGCGTTTCAAAGGAAGGATACGCCGAGATTTTTGATCCCTCCACGCTTTGGCCAAAACCCTCCCGGATGGCGAGTGACATCGAGCGGATGTGGGCGACTTGCTTCATGGAGCTTGTGATAAAAGTCGCCGTACATTCCCAGTGGGGTTGGCGCATGATTCGTATATTTTGGCAGGATCGAAGGGCGGCTTGGCTCATCGCATCCTTTGGAAAAGCGGCGACTATTTTTTCTAGCGGATGATCCAGTGCAAAGTGCTTGGCGATGGTTTCGGGATCGCCCGCTTCAATGATTAATCGTCGGCCTGTTTCTGAAACCCGTGTTGGCATCTTGTCTATGAGCCCGCTCCAGGAGGCATCGGGCTCTTGGTGCCAGTGAAAGACTTGCCCGCTTTGCAGTGTCGCGGCGAGGTTGATCGGGGCTGAGAAATGGTTGGACACGCTGGGAGGCAATCAGAAGGCAAACTCAATTGCCACGTTGTAACTTCGATCGTCGTAAGGCGAGGAAGACGCCAACGAGAATAAGGCAAAGAATCGAGGCGGCGACTTGATTGGTCTCAGGAGCTGGGGTGGTTCCGCTGGCGACGGCTTGCAGGTAAAGGTTGCTCGCCCCACCGAGTGTTACCACCCTGAAAGTGGATGGCAGCCCGCCTTGCCATCCGGCAGTGCCGCCGAATGCTTCTGTGCGGATATGGAAAAGCGAGGTGTAGTCGGTGTTTGGCGAGAGATTGAGTCCATTCAGATTAATGCCTCCTGCGGCGCTGGCAAAAAGCCAAGTGCTACCGACCGAGGGACTCCACCCCGCGATTGCGCCATTTGTATCTGGGTCCGTTGCGGACAACGTCCAGAGGTTGAGGTTGAATGCTGTATTGTTCAGCCCGCTGAGAGTGAGAATTCCGCTTACATCGAAAATGTCCCAATTCACCCCAGCCCCTGTCTGCAGCAAGGGGTACGTGTTGGTTGAGGCAACTTGCCACTGGAAGCTGGCGCCTCCGAGCCAAGTCGCATTGCCATTCACCGTGAGCCTGCCGGGGGAGTTTCCGGGGGCAAGGATTCCTCCGTTTTGAATCACGGTGGAGCCAACTGAACCGCTTCCCGCTAGGATGCCGCCAGATTCCACCGTCAGTTGGCTGCTGTTCAGGGAGCCGTTCACAATAAGCCTTCCTTCTTCAACGCTTGTGTGGCCGGAGAGGCTACTATTGCCACTGAGGGTGAGTGTGGAGTTACCGGTTTTGCGGAGGTTGGAGCTATTGCCGCTCATGTGGCCGTCGATTTCTATGTCGCCTACATCGGCTTTTAAGACGAGTTCCTTGCCATTTGAAATGGTAGTTTCGCTGGCGATTCGAAGTGTTTTATCGGAGGAATTCGTCCACGTCTGGTTTGCAGAGAGGATGAGCGGGAGCGAGGCCGCCAAGGTGGTCGGGCCGGTGGCATTGGCCGAGATGGTGATCCCACTTTCCCCGATGTTCAGAGAGGGGGTATTAATTCCGCCAATGGTGAGGTTTCCGGTTTGGATCGATAGGCCCCTCGCGGACTGTGCACCGCTTACGCTTAAGGTTTGAGGGCTTCCTGCTGCGTTCGAGAAAATCACGTCAGAGTAGATCGTCGTACCGCTTGTGGCGTTCCATGTGGAAGCGTGGGATGTAACGTTCCAATTCACATCCGGCACTGCCTCGCCGCTCCAGGCGATTCCATAGTCCTGTGTGAAGTTGCCGGTTCCCCAGAAGCCGAGGTTGTCGAAAGTATTGCCAGCGTAGCTCACGCGAAGGCCGTAGTATCCCGTGGTAGGAATGCTGATGGCGAGGTGCTCCACTGGATTGTAGAGGCTCAGGGATTGTGCCACGAGAGTGTCGAAGGATTGATTCGATCCAAGCGACCAGAGGGAGAGGTTGAGGTTTGCTTGAGCGTCCTCATAAAGAAACCCCGTACTTGGCTCATATTCCCGGATTCGATTCCAGGTGAGTGTCGTTGTGAATGTCGTGTTGGCTGAGAGGGGATTTGATAGAATGTAGTCATTATTCGTTCCCAGCGCGCTTGCTCCGTAGTCCCAGCCCAATTCCGCGACAGTTCCTTGGGATCCTAGGGATGTGCCGCTGACTCCAGTCTGGCCACGCGTTTGAATTTCGAAGGTTTTCTCAAGGTTCATCCGCCCGGCTCCCACGTTGTAGTCGAGGGATTGTGTCGTGGTGGTAACCCCGTTGGAGGTCGTCTGGCCGTTTGACCAACTTGCTGTCTTGTCCGCAGCTGTGAGAAGCAGGGACTTCGTGATGAGACTGCTGCGGGCTTCTTCGTTTGATGTAAGAGAAGGCAGGGTTTTTGCCGCACTGGCAATCAAGACCGCCCCGCCAGCGACGAGAGGCGCCGAGAAGCTTGTGCCAGCGATGTCGAGGGAGTAGGCGCTTGCGCTGGTGCCTTGGTTGATTGATCCCGAGAGGGTGGGATTGTTGCCACCGGTCTGTCCGCCGTAGAAGGCACTGGTGAGCGAGGTGCCTGGTGCACTGATATCCACCGCCGCTCGCACGCCCGAGATCGTTATGATCGAGTTCCCGGAATAATAAGAAAAATCCTGCGGGCCGCGACTGCTGAAGGATGCGACCGAGTCATAGGCATTGGCATTTCCAAGGGCTCCGACTGTGATCGTATTGTATCCAGAACCTGGGGCTCCTACGGTATTCGGCGACGGGCCGGAGTTTCCTGCAGAGGTCACATAGGTCACCGTGGGGTTTTGAAAAACCATGGCGTCGGAATAAACAGTCAGTGCATCCACGCCGCCAGGATCGGTGTACCCGAAGCTGGAGTTTATCACATCCGCATTGGCAAACGCGGTGTTGAAAGCCGTGAGGTAGCTATCCTCCGAGATGCCGAAAGAAAGCGCATAGGAAGAGCCGTTCCATCCAGTCGCAAAAGCCGCGCTCCGCAAATCCGTGCCGTAGGAGATGCCTTGTTGCTTGAGACTCCCGCCGCTTGCTGATTGCCGCCCTCCGATGAACATCCCGGCCCAAGTCGCATGGCGATCATACAATTCTGCAGCCGTGGAACCATAGGCGTCCGTGTCCTGCACAAATTGCGTGACGTGACTGAGGGATTCGTGGCCATTCCAAATATGGCCTGCTTCGAGATTATAGGTGACGGTATTTTGTCCAGTCAGTGGTGTGGAGTTGTTGTAGTAAGCATCGGCACCCAGAAAGGCTCCCAAGTTGAAATCTCCGCCTCCTGCTGCAGCGACGGAGCTGATGGCTTGACCCTCAAATTCTGTGGGTAGAACGAGCTGAATCTCGCGAGTTGGGATATTGATCGTCAGGTCAGCTTGGCCCGTGAGGGGAGAAAATGCGGCAAGAGCAAGGGCAGCGATACTTCGATTCAAAAAAACATTCCACCTCAAGCAAGCTGGGAATTTCATGTTGAGGAGATGGGGTGGGCTTATTCCAACAGGGCCGCCTCAAGCCAAGCTAGGGCTTTAGTGTAGCTCTGACGCTCCAAGTAGTGGCGAAGGGTCGGGTCTGTCGCAGCGGGCAAGGTTTCCAGGAGCAAGTCCAGTCGGGCTGCCGCACACTTCAAAGCCTCCAAATGGCCCGACGAATCGCGATCGCGAAAGGCATGGTCGGCGACAATGTCCAAGCGGGCTTTCACGGCGGTGTGGAGGTTTGAATGAAAAGCAGCCAAGTCGCTCATGCCGCATTTTATAAGGATTCTGAATATCTGCGGCCACTATTTTTTTGGAAAGCGACCATGAACCTCGCTCCCCATCAGCGATATCGGACTCCTCAGCGGATCGGCCAATCCCACGCTAGGCGAGTTCAGCATCGCCCACAGCGGTGTGCTTCTTCTTGCCGAATTGCCGGAATTCAAACGCTCCGCGCTCGAGGTCGTGTCGCTTTTTTAGTAGGTGAAGCTCAGGCCGACATTGATCCAGACTTCGTTGCCTTGGTCGATGTCCTGCAGGGCGGTCATGGCGAGGCTGTAGTTGATGCCGGCGAAGGCGCTGATGATTTTGTTGATTTGCCAGTTTGCCTCAAGGCCAAATTGGAAGCTGTTCCAACCGTAGTAGGAGCGTGTGTTGTAGCCGAGGTTCACGCCGAGGAGGGCGTAGGGTTCGAGTGTGACGATGTCTTTGTAAACCGGGATTTCGCCATCGAGACGGAACTCCAAAAACGCGCCGGGTGTGTTGTTGAGATCCCAAATGAAGGCCGTGCTGGGGGTCACATACGGAATTTTGTTTGTGCCAAGGACAACGAAAAGTTCGTTGCCGTAGGTTTTGTGGGCGTGTCCGCCTTCTTCCTCGTGCTCCTCGTGTCCGGCTTCCTCATGCTCGTGCGCATGCCCCTCTTCGACGATGCCGGGTGTATAGCGGAAATTATAACCGGGAATCAAAAACATCGGGCCGAGGTCGAAATTGTAGCCTGCGGTGAAATCCCACTCCTGGAAGTTGTTTGAAGTGCCAAAGCCGTTCCAAACGCTCAGAGTGAAGTCATTGATCCAAACACCCACCTCATTGGTGTAGGCGCCGCCGTTGCCGGTTTCGTTGACGCCGTAGTGGATGTGACGGCTCTCCCATCCGGTCGTGAGGTTGGCACCCCAGATGCGGGTCTCGGTCTCCAGCGCGGGGGCTTTGAAATTTTTTCCACTCGGGAAGGCTTGCGCATGCGAGTGCCCTTCGTGACCGGTGAGTCCCTGCGCGCCGGTATCCAACGCTTGGTTGATCTCGGTTTGTGTTTCGCGGTGGTTGTGGGCGATGCCGTGGGCTCCGGCAAGCGGGGCCATGGCGAGGAGGGCGAGTGCGGTGTGGAGTGGTTTTTTTATAAAATGGAAGGGCGCTGTTTATGCAAGCGTGTTGCAAGAGTCAAAGAAAAAATGCAAACAGCTTGCGATAGAAAAGTGCTCCCGCCGCGCTGGGCGGATGCAAGGATCGGCTGTAAAAGCGTGAGATCGTGATGGGAAAATGGAAAAACTTTTGCGCGGCGGGCGTCCTATTCTGCCTCGTTGCTGCTGTAATCCTGTGGTGGGTTCGCATGCCGATTTCGGATCAGGAGTTGTTGGCCAACTTTGCGAAGGCGGGGGATTTTTTCTGGGGCGTGCAAAGTGTGGGCGGTCTGCCGTGGTGGTCGCCGAGTTTTCTTCAGGGAACGAGCCTGGCGATGGCGTGGGGGTATATGCTTTCCAATGTGGTCCTGCTGGCGACCGCCCTACCTTTCGGCTTTCTGGCTGGTTCGAAAGTGGCTGTGGGTTGCTGCCTGCTGGCTGGCGACTGCGGCATGCTCGAGCCATAGTGGCTCTCTCCTGCATTCTTCTGGTGATGGGCAGAGCCATGCATCGGAGGCAGTTTATACCGAAGCCCTACTGTCATCCTGGACTTCTCCAAAAACGCTAAATCACCTACGAACCCGACCGCGTGATTTCAAACCCTACGCAAATTTTTGATCGCACGCGACCCGTAGAACCCCTTTTTATTAACCTCTACAAACATCCCGCAAGAAACAGGCCTCTTCTCCGATTTATCCGCAGCCACGCCCTTTTCCGGTTTTTTAAAGCGAACGCGAATTGAAAAACCAGCATGACACACCCCGATGAGAGTGCTATTGATTACACTGGAGAAGGTACAAAATTTCTTCAATGCTGCGCAAAAATTATCTCACCACAGCTCAAGTGGATAGAGCGGGGCTTTCCTAAAGCTCAGATTCTGGGCGAACTCAATACCAGTATACTATCTAAATCGGCAAAATACAACTTCAGATCAAAAGAAAATTTTTGAAACTCGAAATTCCCACCCAAACCTTCAGCGGCTACATCTTTGAATGCAACGGCAGCATTGGCGACTCCCTGCCGCTCTACTACCGCGCATGGACCAAAGTTATGAACGATTTCGGAGGGATTTTTCCGGAAGACCTCTGGGGTGGCCGCCCAACCGCGACAATCGCAGGCTTTCTGAATGAAAAACTCGGTCTCTCAATGGCCATCGCCAGCCGCGGACAGCACGAACTGGTGGACGCCAGGCTCGACGCCTTCGGGATCACAAAAATGTTCCAAGCTATAATCTTCGCTGAGGATCATGTCAACGGCAAGCTGGTCCCCGACCTATTTCTCGTCGCCGCTCCCGAATGTATTGCCTTCGAAGGCAGCTTCACCGGCATCGAAGACGCCAAAATGGCATGTCTTGGGTTTTTGTGCCTTCGGCAAAAGCATAAAAAAAAGAACTTTTAGATTAAAAATTGAAACTAATAGGCATAACGGGTGCAACCGGAATGATTGGCACAAGATTTTTATCCCATTTGATAGAAATCGACCCAAGCATTGAGGTGCGCTGTCTGGCTAGGCGCATTCCACTAGGGTCGCAGCATAAAAATATACATTGGGTGCAAGGGGACTTATTAAACGAATCTGATTGCGAGGAATTTGTTGCCGGCCTCCAAACTATTGCTCATTTTGCGCAATCGAATGCTCCTGCAATATCAGATCGTCATTGGCCAAGCGACTTTGTAACTAACGTGCCTCCTACCTTAAATTTGCTTGCAGCACTTCGAAAACGAAAAGAACCGCCATGCCACTTAGTTTTTCCAAGCAGCGGGGGCGCTGTTTATGGGAATCACCCAGATAAAGATTATGTTTTTACTGAAAAAGATCAATGTCATCCGCTTAGCCCATATGGAATTCAAAAATTGGCCATAGAACAGTATCTCCGTATTGCCTGCGATCAAGGATGGTTAAAATCCACCATTTTAAGAATTAGCAACACATACGGAACAATTCTTCCAAATGAGCGTCGTCAGGGATTAATTGGCGTCGCTATTGCGCGTGCTTTAGCCGGTCAAAAAATCCCTATTTTTGGATCACTTGACATAACTAGAGACTATATTCATGTCGATGATGTTGTATCAGCTTTGATAAAATCAATGGATTACGCTAAGGACTTTGATGTTTTTAATATCGCGTCTGCCAGAGGGCACTCTGTAAAAGAAGTTTTAGACATAATTAAAAAATTTATAGACCTGAATATTAAAACGGAAACCTCCGTTTTCGGAAATGCTGTGCTATCACTTGTCCCTCGAGTTGTATTATCTAACGAAAAAGCCTATCAGGAATTAAACTGGCAACCAAAAATTGAATTAGAAAGCGGAATAATTAGTATTATTAATTATTCAAAATGACAGATAATATATTGGTATGAATATAGATAAAACTAAAATTTCACTCTCTATTCTTGTTCCCTGCTATAATGACGATCTGGGCTTGTCTGAATTGTATAGGCGTTTAAACGATGTTTGTAATAAACTTCTATGCTCGTATGAAATTGTTCTTGTTGATGATGGATCAACAGATCGAACCTGGGATATCATTTGTCGCCTTGCGGAAAAAGATTCACGTATTTTGGGGCTCCAGCTTTCGCGGAATCATGGTCACCAGTTGGCTGTCACAGCCGGCTTGTCCTATGTGCAAGGGGAGAGAGTGCTGATTATTGATTCGGATTTGCAGGATCCACCGGAGTTGTTGCCTGAAATGATGCGATTAATGGATGAGGGTGCGGATAATGTCTATGGTCAGCGTCTCGGCCGCAAGGGCGTGCCGCTCTGGAAAAAATGTTGCTACAAAACATATTACCGACTTTTGAGCGTTTTGGCGGGTTGTGAGATTCCGCCAGATACGGGAGATTTTCGACTCATCAGCCGCCGGGTTGTGGATCTTGTGAATGAGATGCCGGAACACCACCGGTTCTTAAGGGGAATGATCAGTTGGCTTGGTTTCCGTCAAGTGGCGGTGCAATACTGCCGGGATGCACGGTTTGCGGGAGAGTCGGGATACACACTTGCGAAACTCTTCAAGATCGCGGCGGATGGTATAACGAGCTTTTCGATCAAGCCACTACGGTTCGCATCGATTTTGGGTTTTGTTTTCGCCGGACTTTGTGCGATCGGCATTATTTATTCGGTTGTAGGGCATTATCAGGGAAAAACTGCCGTAGCTGGTTGGACAAGCCTGATGGCGGTTATTTTGCTCGTGGCGAGTCTCCAGTTTTTTGTGCTGGGAATGATCGGCGAATACATAGGGCGAATGTTTATGGAGCAGAAAAAGAGGCCGCTTTTTATTGTGGGTAAGATAGTAAGAAAAAATGGATAATAAACAAAGTATTGCAGCCGA
>CANMQB010000006.1 GCA_947499885.1 Spartobacteria bacterium | reverse complement strand
CTGGCCATTGGTGGTGTAGTTTTTGTAAAATCGTTCTCCCGACTCTGTGTCGCTGATCACCAAGAGTCTCCGATTCCTTCGGAGCAAATGGGACGAATAGAGGAGGCGGCGTTGAAAGATGGAAAAACCCCCGAAAAAGAGAAAGGTGACGCCAAAAATCGAGCGGCTTGAGGCCACAATCCCGCCAAATGATGCCACAAGATAAACAGCAAGGGCGGAAATTAAAAATGCCACGATGCAGGCGATGATGTGTTCGCTGGTGTAGCCTGGAGACTTCATGTCGGAACGGGAGTTGTAGGCTCCGATCAAGCTGAGGGAAAAAACAGAAATCGCAGTTGGCAGAACGACTTCAGCCCAGCCGTATTGGTTAAATGTCCCCGATACCTCCGAGAGCCCGAGGTATGTTCCGGTCCAGCATGCACAATCGAGAAAAAAGAGGCCAAGCATGAGAACTCTCTCTCGAAATGAACCCTTGGCTACCTTAAGACCTGCTGGAAATAGGGATGCCGGCCTCCGTGAAAATAAGTCGGTGCTGGGCTCAGTTGCTTCCATGGAATGTGTGGCCATGCGTCTGGTGTCTTCTGGGAAAAGCTACCCCGTCAATATAGGGTTCCCGTCGATTTGAGCAAAGAATTTCTTCGCCTCTATCGGTATGGAACTTTATGACGGCCAGTTTTTAAAGGGGAACCGCACCGGTTGCCCCTTGTCCAGATGGCTGTGGCTGTGGTTGTGGGCTGGTTTGAGCTCAGTAAGAGCCTTCGACGCGTGCTGCAACGTCGCGGTATCCATAGTCCACTTCATAAATCTGCTTCATGCAGTCAACGGACCTCTCCTTATCGTTCATTTTTTCATAAACGAGTCCGAGGTTGTAAATGACATCCTTCTTTACAGGATCCATCGCAACAAGTTCAGCGACCGCATCGGAAAGAGTTTTTGCAGCCAGATCAAGCATGCCCCGAGCGGTGAAGCAACGGCCCAAGAGGCACATGGCTCGCATCCTGACGTTTGGGTTTTGGCGCGCTTTTTGAAGCTCCGGGATGGCGTCCTGCCAGCGTTCGAGCTCGGCGAGGATCTCACCGAGTTCGAATCGGAATTGGAGGTCGGTGGGATTTTGTTCGACGCGGGTCTTGGCAAACTGGAGCGCAAGCTCACATTTTTGGGAGCGGAGGCTGGGGAGTTCGCTGATGTAGGATTCGGATTCTGGAGTGTCTGGATGAGCGGCGATGTAATCTTCGCGGGAGCTGATGGCGATATCGAACTGTCGGATTTGCAGGTCGGAGGCTTTGCGCACGAGGGCCATGTCGGAATTGTTGGAAAGTGCGGCTGCATAGCTGAACCAGCTTGCGGCATTCTCCCAATCCTCTTTCTGCTCATAAAGTTCAGCGATGCGGCGCGAGGTATCGATATTGCCTGGGTTCTCCTCAGCTTTGGCGTGCAATTCCGCGAGGAGGTTCTCGATCATCTCGTCACTGCGTACCACGCGGCTTTGCTGTTCGAGTGCGATGGCCTCGTCTTTGTTCTTAATCAAATCCCGGTAGGTTGTTTCCTCTTTTTCCCACCCTCCGCTTTGCATGGAGGCGGAAGCTGAGGCATCTTTCATGCCCTTGATTCCGGCGAGGTCGTTGGGGGATATTTCGATGATTCGCTGGTAGAGGGGTACAGCTTTGTCCGGCTTTCCAAACTGCATGTGGTGCTTGGCAAGTTCGTGGAGGATTTTGACATCCTTGGGGGAGCTTTCGAGAATAGTCTCAAGGGCAAATGCGGCTACCTCGGGTAATTTTGCTGCCAGAGCGGCTTCTCTCAGGATTTGATTAAGCTGCGGATTATTTGGTTCCGATTCAAAACATTTCTCCAGGGCATCCATCGCCTCCAATGGGTCTTTTTTGATTTGCGATTGAATTTTTAATGCGCTGAGTGAGGCGGTCGAAAAAATAGATTTTTTCCCGCCAGTCTTTGCCATCGCGGCTTTGCGAGCGAGTTGGCGCCCTGCTAGGAATTCCGGGCAGCTTTTGAGAATCGTCTGGAGGAGCTGGATGGTGTAACCATAATTCTTAAGCTGCATTGCACTCATGGCTTTTAGCCAGTTAGCGCGATGGAATTCGGGGAGGTCTTTTTCGGTCTTTTCAGCCATAAGGGGTGAATAGCCTAGTTCTTAATTCCAGCTTCTTCAAGCTTGTCATGAGTGCGATTTCAATCGAGACGAAGGGTGGGTTGGCAGCGTAATCTCTGTATCCCAATGGCCAATTTTCGTCTTCTCACTTTCCTGTTTTTTGTTTTCAGCGCAATGCCCGCAAACGCCGGCTGGCGCGCCGCTCTGCCTGGCTGGACCTATGAATTTCCAAGAGATCACGGCTCTCATCCTGATTTTAAAACCGAGTGGTGGTATTTTACTGGCAATCTCCGCGCCCGTGGGGAGCAGGAATTTGGTTATCAGTTGACGTTTTTTCGCCAAGGCGTTGCTGATCCTTCCCGATCTCTTCCTGGCTCGCGATTCATTCAGCGGGATGTTAAGTTTGCCCACTTCGCAGTCTCTGATATCTCTCGAAAAGAGTTTCATCACTTTCAAAAACTCTCGCGCGGAGCTTTTGGAGAAGCGGGTTTTGATGAGGGGCCGCGCACGGCTTGGATTGATGACTGGTCCTGCGAGCGCACGGGTTTGCATGCCTTTCACCTTTTGGCATCGCAAGGCAAAGTGTCGGTGGACTTGCATCTCAACTCTTCCCAAGCGCCCGTAATGCATGGTCGGGATGGGGTGAGCCAGAAATCGGCAGGCGAGGGGCGGGCATCGCACTATTACTCGCTCACGCGGATGTCAACGAATGGAACGATTCGCTTAGATGGCGTCGAATATCTCGTCGAAGGGTGGACATGGTTCGATCATGAATGGGCTACAAATCAGCTCGCTGCAAACCAAAGTGGCTGGGACTGGTTCAGCCTGCATTTTGAGGAGGGTGGGGAACTCATGCTTTTTCAAATTCGAACGAACACAGGCGGCCGAGATGAATTTTCCTCCGGTACATTTGTGGATGCGGAGGGGAAAGATCACAAAATCGAAAACGCGGATTTTTATCTTGAGGCAATCGAGTGGTGGACGAGCAAGGATAGCAAGGCGAAGTATCCAGTGGCTTGGAAACTTAAAATCCCGAAATTCAACTTGGACCTCATTGTGCGTGCCCGCTTTTCTGATCAGGAACTTTCAGCAGCGCCATTCTCGTATTGGGAGGGGGCTGTCTCTGTTCAAGGGACGCGCAAGGGACGAGGTTACCTTGAAATGACAGGCTACGCAGGGCGCATTGTCGGGATGCAGGCAAACTAAAAAGGGCTACTCCGGGATTGATTCCCCTTTCACGAGGTCCTCGTAAGTCTGGCGTTCACGAACGAGGTGGAAGTGGTCTCCATCAACGAGGACTTCGGGCAGAAGCGGTCGGGAATTATAATTTGAAGACATAACAAATCCGTAAGCTCCCGAGCTAAGCACGGCAATGCGGTCATCGGACTTTAAAGGCGGGAGGGCGCGATCTTGGGCAAAGAAGTCACCGCTCTCGCAGACTGGTCCAACGACGTCCATTGGGTTTTTTTCCTCGGAAGATTGTCGAAGGGGAACGATTTCATGCCAACCTTCGTAAAGCGCAGGGCGGATGAGGTCGTTCATGGCGGCGTCAATGATCGTAAAAGTTTTTGCCGGAGTTTGCTTCACATATTGGACGGTTGAAAGCAGGGCTCCAGCATTGCCGACGAGGAAGCGGCCTGGTTCAAAAAGGATGCGCAATCCGAGCGGCTTCAGGATGGGAATGATCGCTGCAGCATAATCTTCTGGGGTTATATGCCGTGGAGGCGCTCCGTCCTGATTCCACCAGGTAGGGCTTCCACTCTCCAGAGCCTCATCATAAACGATGCCGATACCGCCCCCGAAATCAAAAAACTCCAAGTCATAGGTGGTTTTCAATTTCTCAACCAGCGAGGCCAGTTTTCCGGCGGCTTCAGCAAAGGGACCTGACTCAAGAATCTGGGAGCCGATGTGTGTCTGAACGCCTCGGATTTTGAGATGTGGCATGTTTGCGGCGACCTCATAAACCTCGGCAGCGCGATCAAGGCCGATGCCAAACTTGTTTTTGCTTTTGCCGGTCGAAATGAATTTGTGGGTTTTGGCATCGACATCGGGATTCACCCGAATGGCAATCGGAGCCACCAGCCCAAGCTCGCCAGCGATTTCATTGATGCGAGCAAGCTCAGCCTCACTCTCGACGTTGAAGGAATAAACTCCTTCACGCAGCGCGAAGGCGATCTCCTCTCGGGTTTTGCCGACTCCGGCGAATGTGCACCTGTCAGCGCGCCCCCCGGCTTTTAAAATTCGAAACAGCTCGCCACCCGAGACGATGTCGAATCCGGATCCCAGCTTGGCAAGTGCGTTCAAGACCGCGAGGTTCGAATTCGCTTTGACGGCGAAGCACACGAGGTGATCGAGTGGAGACAATGCTGCATCGAGGCGCTGGTAGTTATCGCGAATCGTCGCCGACGAATAAACATAGGCCGGTGTGCCAAAACGATTGGCAATTTCATCAAGGTCCACACCCTCGCAACGCAGGATGCCATTAACATAGGAAAACGAATGCACAGCGCGAAAATGAGGATGTTTCTTCAGGCTGTCAATCGGCCTGCCGAAAAAATCAGGCGGTTTTTATGATCTCGCGGTTTTTAAAAAGGTAGGCGAGCCCGGAATAGACCGAGAGGATCACGGTAATGGGAATGAGAAGATGAGTTCCTGCGGACCAAGCTAGTGAGAACCAATCCGGATGCTGGATTTCAGAGAGCGAGAGAAGAAAAAGAAAATAGATGATCGTGATCATTTGCCACGTCGTCTTGTGTTTCCCCAAATTGTCAGCGGGAATGATTGTGCCCTTACTAGCAGCGAGGGAACGAAGTCCTGTGATCAGAAATTCCCGGCTGATGATGAGGATCACCGCCCAGGCCGGAATATCGTGAAATCCGATTAAGCAAATAAAAGCCGATGCTGTTAGAATTTTATCGGCGAGCGGATCCATGAGCTTGCCAAAGTCGGTAATAAGATTCCAGCGCCTTGCAATAATGCCATCGAGAAGGTCGGTGAGCGCAGCCAACAAAAAGATGAGGAATGCCGATGTGAAGCGGAATCTGAAATCGAGGGCGAAGCAGAGAACGAAAATGGCGGTGAGTGCGAGCCGCGCAATGGTGAGCCGATTGGGCAGATTCATCGAGAGGCTGCTTGAAGATCAGCGTGGGCACGGGCCACGGCGACATACTTTTCAGAACTGACCCGCAGGAAAGAGATTTCCTCGTCTCTCAGTTGGCGCACCACTTTAGCTGGCGACCCCATTACCAGAGAACGGGCAGGAATCTTGGTTCTCGATGTAATTAACGAGCCGGCTCCGATAAGGCACTCGTCACCAATTTCTGCGGCGTCGAGGATCACGGCTTGCATTCCTATAAGACACAAATCCCCAATCGTGCAGGCATGAACGATGGCTGCGTGTCCAATGGTGCAGTGTGCGCCAATTTTAACGCCAAGATCATCTGCCAAGTGGATGATGCAACCATCCTGCACATTGGTAGCTTCCCCGATTTGAATTGTTTCGATGTCGGCACGCAGGGTAGCGCCGTAGAAGACACTCGAGTCACGCCCCAAGCGCACGTCGCCAATGAGACACGCGTTGGAAGCGACAAATGCTGCCTCTGAGATCTGAGGTTTGTTGTTTAAAAACCTTGCGAGGCGATCTTCGATATTCATTCAGGAGCCGCATTTTCTTACGAAATAGCGGCGATGGGTCAGAGGGCTTGCTTCCGTCGGCGGCCTGCCTCTGCGACCAACTGGGCTTCGGCCTCAGTCCAGTCGGTGGAGGAATTGCCTGGCCAGCCCATGGTGTGGCGACGTTCAGAGATAAAATAGGCCCTCAATTCGATGTCCTCGCGCGCAATGATGGGAGGCTGCGCGCGAGTTGCACTCGGCTTGGGTTCACTGGTCACTGTTGTCTTGGGAGACGTTTTTTTGACCGAGGTTTTTACCGGGGTTTCGGTCTTCACCATGGATTTTGCAGCCTTTTTGGGTGCGGGCTTGGTTGCAACTTTTGCGGATGCCTTGGCAGGCGCTTTGACCTCCTTTTTAGAAATGAGCGAGGTCTTCGGTGTCGCAGATTTGCTTGTTTTGTTTGCAGGCATGAATGCGATCTTTGAGTCTCCTTCAATGATTTGCAAAATAATTCTTCAAAATTCTTCGACAGGGTTTAGTGTTGTCGTGTGAGTGCTTTTCTTATTCGGTGGATGGTAACAACCGTGGCGGTTTTTGTCGCTGAGAAGATGCTGCCCGGCATCCATTGTGCAAGTCTTGGGGCCTTGCTCGGCGCATCGCTTCTTTTGGGAATCATCAATGCATTTGTGCGTCCCGTGCTTTTGCTTCTAAGTATTCCCTTTATAATCATTACGATGGGGGCTTTTATTTTTGTCGTGAATGCCCTCCTTCTTCTCTTTGTTTCGCAGATGATTCCTGCGTTTCAGGTGGACGGCTTCTGGAGTGCATTTTTTGGCGCGATCATCATTAGCTTGGTGAGCTGGATTTTGAGTTCATTTTTTCGAACTACTGATGGACGGATTCACACAATCACGCACCATCCATCAATCAAAAATGCTGACGCCCGCACGATCAAGTGAGGCTTTTTGATTCAGACCGTGTGGGGGTCAAGATTTGTGGTATTACCAATGAGGCGGATGCCTTGCTGTGCATCGAAGAGGGAGCCGACGCACTGGGATTTAATTTTTTTCCTGGATCGAAACGTTTCATCGAGCTCGCGGAATCCGTTGAGTGGATTCGTGGATTGCAAGGGCGGATAGACCGTGTCGCTGTAGTTGTGAATGCTGACGAGGCTTTGCTTGCAAGGTTGCGGGGGGCGGGGTGTTTCGAACTTATCCAATTTCATGGTGAAGAAACTCCCCAGGATTGCGAATCGAGTGGCTTTCGGCAGTGGATGCGAGCGGTCCGAGCGAAGGATCGTGAGACTCTAGAAGAGGCTCTTAAGTACAAAACTCCGCACCTTCTTTTGGATGCCTGGTCGCCTCTCGCATTTGGTGGAACGGGGGAGAAGGCGGACTGGGCGATGATTCGAAGCTTTTCGTCCACGCATCCCTCAAGGCAGTTTGTGTTGGCTGGTGGACTCATTCCTGAAAATGTGGCAGAGGCCATCCGAGTTGTTGTGCCTGCAGCCGTTGACGTGGCTGGCGGCGTGGAATCCGGTCCCCGCAAAAAAGACCGCGATCTGATCAGGCGCTTTATCCAAGAAGCGAGAGGGGCTCTTTTTTCAGCTGCCTCCTAGCGTAGAGTGAAACGCCATCGTTAAAGGGCCAAGACAACCGCTGCTAGCGGGATTTTAACGAGCTCACGCTGGTGAGGATGCCAGCAATCATCGAATAGGCAACGATGCCTACGAACAATGCTACAAGCAGGATGATTGCCGGTTGGACAAGTGTCGTGAGATGGGAAATGCGTGTGGTGAGATCGCGGTCGAACCTCTTCGCCGCACGTTCCAAGGCGGTGGCGATATCACCCGTCTGTTCGCCGACTGCCAGGATATCCATGAGAACTGCTGGGAAAAAACCCACGCGTCGAAGAGCGGAGGCGAGGCTGGAGCCTTCCCCGACCATAGCCGCCGTTTTTGTGAGTAAGGCCTTGAGATAAACATTCATCGTGGCAGAAGTCATGAGGTTGAGCCCTTGGAGGAGCGCGACACCGTTTGAGACGAGGGTCGATAGGGTTTGCAGCATTTCCGCGTAGAATTTTGCGCGCAGGACTGGGCCAACCACAGGAAGATCGAGCATGGTACGGTGCCACCATTCCCGACCGGCGGGGGTTTGCACCGCTGCACGTGCAGAGATAATGACAAAGCCAACAAACGCAAAAATCGCCCACCACCATTGGGCGCAGAATTCACTGACGGCAATTAGGATACGGGTTATAATTGGTAGCTTCTGACCGGTTTTTCCAAGGAGCACAGAGAGCTGTGGAACCAGGAATGTCAGAAAAACAAACATGAGCACAATGGCAGAAGAAAAAACGATGGCTGGGTAGAGGAGGGAGGAAACAACTCGTCGGCGGAGGTCGCTGATGAGTGTGAGATAGGCGCACTGCCGTTTGAGAATCTGTGGGAGAGCGCCGGAAACTTCGCCTGCCGCGACGAGATTGCAATAGAGCGGGTCAAAGGTTTTCCCGCAGTCATGGAGGGCCGCAGAGAAGCTGAAGCCGTCGCGCACGCGTTGGCGCAGGTGAGCCGCGATGGGTTGAACACCGGACTTTTCCTGTCGCTGTTCGATCACTTTGAGAGCGCCCTCGAGCTTGAGCCCTGCCTCGAGGAGTTCAGCCAACTCCTCGGTGAAGTAGAGCAATTGGGTTGTGTTGAGGCGGGGAAGGGGATCGCTGCCCGAAGCTGTGGCTGCCTTTTTGTTGGAAGACCCAGAGCTATTACCATCGGTGACGCTTATGGGTTGGAGACCCTTGGCTCGAAGGAGGCGATAGGCATCGCTTCGAGAAATCGCAGGCATGGTCCCTGTTGAAACGGCTCCCGAGGCGTCGCTGGCTTTGTAGGAGAAATCAGCCATTTTTACTCATCCAGAACTTGGAGCTCGCTTGCTGTAACGCGCAAGACTTCCTCTACGGAGGTGACTCCATGGGACACTGTTTCCCAGCCTGCTTTGCGAAGTGGTACCATGCCTTCACGGAGGGCGAGTTCGCGTAGTTCGTTTGCTGGGGCCCTACGCTGAATGAGTTCCTGCATGCGTGGGCTCATTTGGCAGATTTCAAAAATGGCGGTCCGGCCGGAGAAGCCGGTATTTCGGCAATGGGGGCAGCCGACGGGACGGCGGATTTTGTCTGCCCACTCGAGGGGATAGCCGAATCCTGCAAGGTCTTCGATTTTGTATTCGGCCGGTTCTGAGCAGTGTTTGCAAAGGCGGCGAACGAGTCGCTGGGCAATGAACGCCCTCACGGCTGAGCCCACGAGGAATGGCTCAACGCCCATGTCTAGAAGACGTGTTATCCCACCTACGGCGTCGTTTGTGTGGAGCGTGCTGAAGACCAAGTGACCAGTGAGCGCGGCTCGGATCGCTATCTCGGTGGTTTCCAGATCGCGCATTTCACCCACCATGACGATGTTGGGATCGCCACGAAGGATGCTTCGGAGTGCGGTTGCAAAAGTCAGGTCGATCTCAGGTTTGACGGCGATTTGAATGACGCCATTGAGCTTGTGTTCGACCGGGTCTTCAATGGTCACGATGCGGCGCTCCATCGAGTTGATGGCGCTGAGAAATGTGTAGAGCGAGGTGCTTTTTCCCGATCCCGTGGGGCCTGTCACGAGCACAATTCCGTTCGGAATGGAAATGAGGGTGCGGATGCGCCTTTCGTTCTCGGGGTCAAGACCGAGTCCGGAGAAGTCAAATTGTTGTTGCCCGAGCAGACGCAGGCTCACGCTTTCGCCATTCACGCTCGGAATCGTGGCCACGCGGACATCGATCGGTTGACCGGCGATTTCGAGCGCGATACGGCCGTCTTGGGGGCGGCGGCGCTCGGCAATGTCGAGTCCCGACATAATTTTAAGCCGCGAAATGAGTGAGTCTTGAAGCATCTTGATCCGCTGTGGGACCGGAACTTCCTGAAGGACGCCATCGATGCGGTAGCGGATACGAAGGTCATGGCCGAGGGGCTCGAAATGGATATCTGTGGCGCTTTGTTGGAGTCCCTCGCGGAGGATTTGATTCACAAACTTCATGACGGAGGCCTCGGAGTCGTCTTCGTCAATGATATTGATTTCTTCCTTCGCGCCGCCGGGCAGATCATCCTCACGCCCTTCCAGCAACTCTTCAAATGTGTCGGCACCGACGCCGTAGGTTTTCTTGAGCGTTTCAACCAGTCGAGTGCGGGATGTCATGACGAGTGCCACCGGGCCACGCCAGTGCTGTGTCACGGCCTGCCAAGTCGCATAATCGAAGGGGTCAAATGTGAGGAGGCTCAGTTCGCCGCCGGGTATGGCCGACTCGGGAAGGACGATTTGGCCGAGTGCCAATCGAGCGGGAAATTTTTCCCTCACATTTTCGATTGGGGCGACATCGGCCTCCTCGCGCCAAGGGATGTCGAGTTCTTGAGCGAGGCTTTTGAGAAAAGGCAGTTCTTGTACGAGCTGAGAATCCAGCAGGGCTGCAATCGGGGAACGCTGGGAAAAGGCGGCGCGGTCGATGACATCGCGGCATTTTTCGCGATCTATGGAACCCGTGAGTTCGGCCAGGCGGAGGAGGTCGTCAGTTGTATTGATCATTGCTCCAAGGCCAGCGGAATTTTTTCTTTTTCTCGGGTGGGACCGGTGTGGGAGTCCAGACGGCTGGTGGGCTTTTTTGCTCGGCAATTGGCGCAGTCATGGCCTGCCCATCACGCCCCAGAGGTGAGCGGTCGCCCTCATAGGCGCTGGCTTTCATCATCTCGTGATTGGAATCCACCACGAAGGGCTGGATCATCACGATGAGCTCGTTCTTTTTCACTTTCGATTGAGTGCGTCCGCCGAGGAGTGACCCGATTACAGGGATTTCTGAGATGTATGGCATGCCTTCCACTCCACGCTCCTTATCTTCGGAAATCAGGCCTCCGAGAACAATAGTGGCGCCATTCGGCACTCGCACGCTGGTGGTGATTTCCTGTGTGGCAATGATAGGGACTTTGTTGCCGGAGATCGTGTCGGTGCCAATGACATTATCGTTCGTTTGAGCAATAATGAGGTTCACCTCGCGGTCGGAGTTGATGAGTGGAATGACTTCGAGTTTTAACACGACGTCTTGGTATTGAATGTTTGAGGTGATTGCACTGCCATTGCCTCCTATTCCTCCACCGGTGGCAGTGGTGAGCGATTGTGTTGGGACGGGAACCTTCTGACCTGAGAGGATCGTTGCCTTGCGGTTGTTAGTTGTGTAGATGACCGGTCTGGAGAGCGTTCTGAAGCGGTCTGTATTTTCTAGAAAGCGTGCGAAGACATCCACCGAATCCGCAATTGTTCCATAGATAGTGAGGCCGGCGAGGGAAGAGAGACCATTTGTCGTGAGCGAGCTTGGATTCACAATCGATGCGGCGTTGGGAAAAACACTGCTTGGCAGGAGGCTGGGGCTGAGTGATGTGGCGGCCGCTCCACTTGCATCGCTATTGCCAAGCAGATTGTTGATGGGTTGGAATCCCTTGTTTCGGATGAGATAGCTCACGCCGTAATCTACTCCTTTGCTCAAGCGAAGTTGGCCGATGACGACGGCGAGATAAACCTGCTTCGGTCTCTGATCCAGGATATCGAGAATTTGTTTTGCGCGCTCCTTGCTCTCGGGCGGACCAAAAACAATGATGCTATTTGAGTTGTTGTCGGCAATGAGGCGGATCTCGCCGATCGTGACGGATTGTGGTGCTCCTTGCTGGGTTTCATCATTCAATCGGTCGGCTCGATTCATACCGCCACTGCCGCTGCCACCGCTGCCGCCGAGTCCTCCGTTGGAGTTATTATTATTGTTTTGGTTCAGCGCATTGTTGTTGGAGGAATTCTGAGATGATTGTCCAGTGCCACCCTCTTTTTCGGAATCCGGGTCGCTGAGCATGTCGGTAAGCACGGGGAAGACATCGTTGACCGGGACATAATTTAGGATGCGCGTGAAGGGTTGCTCGAAGTTCCCTGCCGAATCGAGTTGAGAGATCACATCGCGCACATAGCGGTAGTTTTCGACTCGCGTTACAACGAGGATGCGGTTGGTCCGCTTGTCGGCGAGGAACTTTGCTTTGCCAGCAATCAGGCGGTTTTCATATCGAGCGCCGGAGGTTGCTCCAGCGGCCTGTGGGGTTTCGGGTGTCTGAGGGTTGGCCTGCGCTTGGGGCTGAGTAGTGGTACCCTTCGACTTTGCGGCGTCGTCCTTGTCGAACATCTCATCAAGCATTTCGACAACGCGCTCTGCATTGGCGCGTTGAAGCTGCACAAACTCGGTCACGACGCGGGCTGGTTCCACGTCTATCAGCTCGAGAATACCGAGGGCCTTGCGAATGACTGGGGTTTTGTCTGTGATGATGATGGCGTTGGTGTTTGCCACTGGCACGACCGACCCATAGGCGTTGATTTGAACAACGCCCTGAACGACGGCAATAGCCTCTTCTGGAGAAATGAACGCGAGCGGTTTGTAAAAGCTCAATACCTTGTCGCCATCTCGCGGGAGTGATTCGATCTCGCTGAGAAGCGGCAGACCTTCAGTACGTGGAGCACGGCTTGGGCCTAGAATTTTGATCGTCTGAGCATCCACCGGAACGATGCTGTAATTATTCATGAGTAGGGAGCTTTCAATAATCCCAATCGCATCCTCGCGGCTGACCGGCTTGGCGACCATGATGGAGAGTTCTTGGCCAGCGAGATTGGAATCACGAATGATCCGCTTGCCGGTGAGCGTTTCGTAAAATGAAATGACATCAAGCACGGAGTTGCGCGGAAATGTGATGCTCACCGAATCCTGAGAGCGCGGATCGGATGGGGGAGTCAGGGTCGGGGTGACGGGTGCTCCAGGCGGTAAAACCTGGGGAGTTTGCGCAACCAATGGCATGGCGCAAAGAAGCAGGGCAGGTATGACAACAAAGATCGTTTTTTTCATTGATTTGGGACTGGCTGGGAAGCTGGTGGCTGACCGGAGATCACACGACGGCGGATGACTCGACGTGGAGGTTCCGATCCTGTCGGTGCCGAGGGTTGAACGGTTGTTCCGCCCGGTGGTTGTGGTGCGGCGCCTGGTTGCTGAGGCATCTGAGGATTCATCGGCACCTGAGGCGGAGTATGGACTTCTGCTGGGATCTCGGCGTAGCGAATGAGAGCCTCTTGACCTTCAATTCGGACCCTCGCGCTCATGTTTTTAAGATCGGCACTGGGTTGGTAGTCGAGAAGCTGATTGTTTGCAGAATCTGGTTTCTTTCCCACCATGTGACGCGCTTGGGTGTTTTTGTCCAATATGAATACCACGGGTTCGTTATCTATCGTTGCGGCGCCAGTCAGGAAAAAACGATCAGCTGATGGAGCAGATTCTTCGGCCGTGGGGAGGGAAAACGGGGAACGATTGAGCAGAACCTGAAAATTTTCCATCGAGCGTTGTTCAGTCCAAGGCGTGTTTTCGGCTTTCAGGAGGGGTGTGATTAAAGCCGAAAAAAAGAGGGTAGCTATGGCGATTTTCATTCGGAGACAGTTTCTTTGGTGGGCGACTCTGAGGTTCGGAAAAACTGGCGAATTTCCATTTCTACAATCACGTTGGGCGGTTCGTTATCACTCCGGATGATCATCTTTTCAACCGAGCGCCAAGCTGTGGGATTTTGAAGTTCGAATAGAAAAGTGGCCACACCCGAGAATGGGCCTGTAATTTTTGATTGCAAGAGAGCCACACGTGATCCATCGGCTTCTTCGCCCGGTAGCAAGGTCTCTTCTGCGATCTTGAGTCCCGATTTCTCAGCCAAGGTTCTCACCGTGTTAAGGAGGTCGGTATTAGCCGCATCGGTTTTCTTGAAGGGTGAGGGGTGCTCTTGCATCCAGTCGCGAGCTGGTTGCAGGGCCTCTGCTGCAGTGATCCAAGAGCGGGATGTCGAAATGGCAGAAGCTGCTGCAGATATTTTACCCGCAACTGATGAGCGATGTGAAAGCCAAGCTCGAACAAGAAAGAGATTCACCGCGAGGAAGATTGCAGCACCGAAAATCAGTAGCAACTGGGATTCATTCTTCGCTAGTTTTCGCATCGGGGCGTACTCCTTCCATTTCAAATTTTACTTTATTGCGGCCCGCCAGTTGAGGCTGGCGTGAAGTCCAATCATAATCTTGCAGTAGCTGAGATTTTTTGACTCGCTCAAAAAATTCATAAGCTTGGGATACATCGGTCGCCTCCCCAACGATTGATAGTCTCCCACTATTGTAGCCGTATTGGGTCAGGCGCACTTGCTCGCCGGGGATCTCAGTAGCGACGGCGGCGAGTTGGTCGATCGCAAAAGTCTGGGGATCGATGGAGGATCGGAATAGTTTCCACTCGGTGACGAGTCTTTGCGCGCTGGTCGCTTCGGTTTGGATGGAATTCAACTCTGAGCCGAGGCGGTGTAATTGGAATTTCTGCCAAGCCAGATCGGCGCCAATCAACAATAAAAGCACCGAGTACACAGCAAGGCTCATCGTGGCAATCGAGGCTAAACGTTTCAGGCGCTTTCGAGATTCCAAGGCTGTACGAGCCGTGGGAGGAGCAGGATCGCTCAAGGGGTCTGGCAGAATCGGAGCAGAATGACTTTGATCGACCTCAAAATCCAATCGGAGTGCGTGTCCGACGGATGAGGCATCAGCTGGCAAAAAATCGCCGAAAAATCGCAGTCTTGCTGGCATTCGAGTGATGACAGACTCAGCGCGAAGCCGCATCGCAGTGCGTGCGATGGCTCCGGCAAAGGTTGTGCTGGGGTGTGATTCGCCGGTGGATGCAAAAAACACACATTTATCCTCGCGGTAGAGCGCAAAGCAGAGACCGCCTTGTTCTTTCCAAACCGCCACGTCCGCGCCTGAGAGTGGAATGAGCCGGGCTGGAACTTCAAATCTCTTGGCCTTTTTGAGATAGGTATGAGGGGTGTCGTCGTCAACAGCCGCCAAGGCAAGTACCAAGGAGCGTCCCTCATGTTCGAGAATGGGAATCGTGTAAACCTGGGCTTCCTTGCGCAAAAGATGTCGGCTGGTGAGTTCTAGTTCGGCGAGTTCCGTGGCATCACCCTGAGATGCAATCCAAAATGGCATTGCCAAAATGCTACGGGTCGGGACGGCTAGAAGCAGATGTGTGCAAGAGTCCAAGGACTTTTCAGAAAACTCCAAGTCCTGCGAGGGGGAGCCCTTTGATGGGAATCTCCAAAGCTCCCACCCATCAGTGGCGGGACGGAGAACGGCGTCGGGAGTTTGCTCTTTCATCGTTCCTCCCAGCTCATGAGTTGAGCAGATGCCCCAGACTGCGCGATGACTGAGATGGTATGGGACACGCCTGCACACCAGCCTGTGCTTTCAATGCGGCGCACATCTCCCGAGACATCAAAAAATTCCAGAAGCGCTGCACGCTGGTTTCCCGCAGCTCCAAGGAGGTCAGCAACGGCCTCGACGGATGCGAGCTTTTGATCGTCATCTGTGTTCTCGATGCCATCAAGGCCCGCTCGCAATTCGATGAGCGACTGGCATTGATTGGGAGTGAGTTCGGCAAGAGCCGTAAGAACTGGTTCCTTCGCATATTGGATGCTGACTTTCCCATTATACCAGATGGTGAACTCTTTCTGCCAGCCCTGCTTTGCTGCTAGAAGGGGTGCGAGATTTATCACCGACTCCATCTCGCGAATATGCTTTAGGGGGCGATTTGCAGGGTAGCCCAAGCGCCCCTCCCTCTCATATTCGCCGCGTTCGGCTCCTTTGAGTGAGACAAAGTCATCTCCGTCGATCCAATCCTGCAGCGCATCGATGGCTGCTTCGCTATCTGAAAGGCTGGTGCCCCAAGACGCGAAGAGGCGGTTGAAAATGGGGCGATTTCCGGCCTGAATCCAGAAGTTCGGATTGATCTTTGCCGCTTCGTTCGTGAGTAAAACCTCATACCCCTCGGTGTTTTTATTGCCATTTCGGAGCAAGGGGCTTCCTGATTTTACCGCAGGATTCAGCCCCAAGGCAATTCCGCTAAGCGCCATCTGACGGGCTACAAACTTTTTTTCTGCGAGCGATTCGTTTTCGATCCATTCACGCACCACACCCCCCGCCAAGATGACAAGGCCCGCCAGAAACGCGATGCACCAAAGTACCAGTGGCAAAGCAATAGCTCGGATGGCTCGGATGCGATTCATTGCAATTTGGGAGCGTTGTTGGCGCCCGGGCTTGGGCTCGGCATGGATTGCGGCGGTGCGAGCGGGGGAATCCAGAATTGGACGTCAATCAGGGTGGTGGCCATGGGATTATATGTGAACTGCAAACGCACGAGTTGCGGTCTTCCTGCTCCCTGAGGCCATTCCTCCACCCACTCGTTGCCATTAAAAAAAAACCATGTCACGCGAGTTACTTCGGGGAGGAGGGAAATCCAATCTCCTTTTGTGTTGAGGCGCTCCATTTCTTCAGTTCCGATCCCAGCCTGCACTCTCAGAATGGAAAATGTGCGCGATCCATCGGCCCTTGGGCGGGCAGCAAGGATAAGTGACCCTCCGCCGAGACTGGCTACACCAAAGGTTCCCGAGGTTTCCGCAAAAATCAATTCTGGCACAGGCGCCCCAGCGGAGGATTTAGAAATGCGGAGTGAGAGGTTCGCATCAGCGGGAAGATTGAGAAAAGCCTCTCGAGTGATGCGGAGAAAAGCCTCAAGCCTGCGTGCGGAGGACTGCTCCGAGATCACGGATTTTGAGGTTTCGAGTGCGGCCAAAGAAATCGAATAAACAGCACCGCTCAGAAGGCCCAATATCATGAGCGCCATGATCACTTCAAAAAGAGTGAACCCCGCACTGGGATTGGTTTTGGCTAGGGAGGGAGGGTTTCTCATGGTCTGTAAACCAGAATTTCAGCGTTTTCTTTGACTCCACCGCGCATCGGTTCAGCCGTGACTTTGAGACGCCACATTCCTGGCAAGATCGTGTTGTTCGTATCTCGAATTTCGGCCTGTTCGAATGTTTCCAGTACGGAGATGCCGTTGTTGGTGCGTCCATCAATTTCGCGCCGGCCGTCCAGTGGAGGATTCGCCATAGCGGTGGCCAAGCGGGACTCGATGATCGTGCGGGCCAGCATTCGTTCTCTGGCATTCAACGCCGCATCCACGGCCGCTTGGAGGGCTAGTGCCAGACCCGTCACGGCCATTGCAAAAACGCCGAGAGCGATCAGAACCTCGAAGAGAGTGAATGCCTTCTTAGTTTTCATCGACGACAAGCAAAGCGGTGAGGGGATCAAATTTTAAAACGATGGATTCCTGCTTGCTGACAAGCTTCAATTCCAGCGGGTCGCATATGCCCGCTCCATTGAAGTGCCAGTATTCATCGCGTTGGGGCTTGCGGTAGCGGGACTCTGTAAATCGGCGCACCTGCAATTTCCAACCTTTTGGCAAATTGGCGGAGGGAAGGCCTGATTCTGCCGTAAGCCCAGATTCCAAAATCCGCAAGCGACGAGCCTCTCCGGTCTCCACGGCCTTTTTGTGAGCTGCTTGAACGCATTTTTCGATATTCTGGGAAATTTCCTCTGCAGCCGAGGGTCGCCAAGAAGTCATGATAAGGGGAACGGTCGTTCCCAAAAGAATAGCGACGATTCCCAACGCCAAAAGGATCTCAAAAAGAGTGTATCCGCTTTCTCCACGAAAGCAGGATACAGGCCGGCTACTTGTCTTTCCCCGCGTCGTCATCGCTCTCCTTGCCATCAGGTCCGAGCGAGTAGATTTCAAAACCTGTTCCTCCCTTGCCGGGGTTGCGATAGGCATACTCATTGCCCCAAGGATCCATAGGGACGGTCTTCATGAGCTGTTTCCAGCGTCGAGGACGAGGTTCTGTGCTTGGCTGACTCACAAGCGCTTTGAGTCCCTGCTCCGTGGTAGGCATCCGATAGTTTAACATTTCGTAAGTGCGGAGCTGCATCGAAATTGCCTCGATATCACTATCCACCCGTTGTTCCTTAGCCACATCAATGTTTCCAACCAGCATGTAAATGGCAGACCCCACCAGCACGGCAATGATGCCGAGCACCAGCATGATCTCAAAAAGCGTGTAACCGGACTGTGAAAAGCGAGTTTTCCGAAGTGTATGAGGTCTCATAGGTCTTTATCTAAAAGCGGAGATGACAGAGGATTCCCACATTTTTACATGCTGATTTGAACTTCTCTGAAATGATCGCTCCATGAATCGACATAAGAATACAGCGTGGATGCATGAGAGCAAGTCAGGTTTCACCCTGCTGCAAACGGCCCGAAACGAGCGTCAGACTTGATGCCTGCGACGTTTCACTTTGATGAGGGCTAGGGAGCGGAGAAGCGAGGCATTTGTGGCGACGTACTCCTCATTGCTGAGCTTCTCGCCTGTCATGGCTTGCTCGGCGCGGCGCACAGCTTCTTCGGCGGCAGATTCATCGATGTCACTTTCCTTCACCGCCATGTCGGTAAGAACCGCGACCTTGTCGGAGGTGATCTCGACAAAACCCTCGCCAACCGCCAAGCGGATTTCTTCGCCTTTTCTGAAAACGCGAAGTTCGCCTGGAGTTAACTGAGTCATGAGCGGAGCGTGCATCGGCAGCACACCGAGTTCTCCTTCCACGCCGGGAATCACTACGGAATCCACGTCGTCCGAGTATGTCTTGGCCTCAGGTGTGACGATTTCGAGCCTTAGCATGGGCTTAGGACTCCTTCACCGAGTCGATTCCACCCTTCATATAGAAGTTGGATTCCGAGACATCATCGTGTTTGCCTTCCAGAATTTCCTTGAAGCCGCGAATTGTTTCTGCTGTGGAAACGTACTGGCCTTTTGTGCCGGTAAAAATCTCGGCGACGTGGAATGGTTGAGAAAGGAAACGTTGAATTTTACGAGCGCGATAAACGGTGAGTTTGTCATCTGGCGAGAGCTCGTCCATGCCCAGAATGGCGATGATATCTTGCAAGTCCTTGTAGCGTTGCAAGACACGTTGAACGCCACGTGCGACGTTGTAATGTTCTTCACCAACGATATCTGGGGAAAGCGCCTTTGAAGTCGAGGCGAGGGGATCAACCGCAGGGTAAATTCCCAGCTCAGCGATGGAACGTTCAAGCACGATTGTGGAATCCAAATGCGCGAACGTATTTGCGGGAGCTGGATCGGTAAGATCGTCGGCCGGCACGTACACAGCTTGGAAGGAAGTGATCGATCCTTTGGTTGTGGAGGTGATGCGTTCTTGCAGGTCGCCCATTTCCGCAGCGAGTGTGGGTTGGTAACCCACGGCGCTTGGTGTTCGACCCAAGAGGGCGGAAACTTCGGCGCCTGCTTGTGAGAAACGAAAGATGTTATCAATGAAAAGCAACACGTCTTGGTTCTTCTCATCGCGGAAGTACTCGGCCATTGCGAGGGCGGAGAGCGCCACACGGAGTCGGGCGCCTGGAGGTTCGTTCATTTGGCCGTAAACAAGAGCCACCTTAGATTTCGAGAGATCGTCTTGCACGATCACGCCAGACTCGCTCATCTCGGCGTACAGGTCGTTACCTTCACGCGTGCGTTCGCCGACGCCAGCAAAAACGGAATAGCCTCCGTGTCCCTTGGCGATGTTGTTAATAAGCTCCATGATGACGACGGTCTTTCCGACGCCGGCACCACCGAATGCGCCCACCTTGCCGCCCTTGGTGAAGGGACAGATCAGGTCAATAACCTTGATACCCGTCTCAAGAATTTGGGCTTTGGTATCCTGCTCCAAAAGGGGCGGTGCTTTGCGATGGATCGGGTACCGCTTCTCGTGAGGTACAGGACCACGACCATCGGTCGGTTGACCGGTGACATTAAAGATGCGGCCGAGCACGCCCTCGCCGACGGGAACGGAAATCGGGGTGCCGAGCGCATTCACTTCCATGCCGCGTGAGAGGCCTTCGGTGGAGCTCATGGCGATCGAGCGAACCCAATGCTCACCGAGGTGCTGCTGCACTTCGAGAGTGAGATTTTGTTTCTCGCTGCCGACTTCAAAGTCGATTTCAAGCGCGTCGTAGATTTTGGGCAGAGCGCCGTCTGCCGGATTGAACTCGACATCGACAACGGGGCCGATGACTTGGACGATTCTTCCTTTGTGATTCATGTGTGGTTGTTGAGCGTAAAAAGGGTGATCTGTGTAGCGTCCGCTGATCCCGAACGCAACAGCATTCTTGGAATTTAAAAAAGGAGCGTCGTTGGTGACTCGAGGCTTTTTCGGATGGTGGCGAGGAACTCCGCTCCGGCGGCGCCGTCCACCACGCGGTGATCGCCGCTTAGTGAGATCGTCATCCTCTGGCCTGCGACGATCTGGTCCTGCGCGTTGACAACGGGTTTTTTCACAATCGCGCCGACTGCCAAAATGGCGGCCTGTGGGGGATTGATGATCGCGTAGAAACTCTCAACTCCATAGGCGCCCAGATTGGAAATCGTAAGCGTTCCACCTTGATATTCCTCTGGTTTAATTTTTTTCGAGCGGGCACGCACAGCGAGGTCTTTAACTGCGGCACTGATCTCGCGGAGCGAAAGTTTCTGCGCGTCGCGAATGACTGGTGTGATCAGGCCGTCCTCAACGGCTATCGCAACAGAAAGATTGACGCTGCCATATTCAACGATCGAGTCGCCCGCAAATGCGGCATTGACCCTTGGATGTTGTTTGGCCGCGCGGGCGGCTGCGAGGAGGATGAAATCGTTAACAGTCACTTTTGGTGCTGCGTCAGCTTCGGCTGCCGTATTCAGTTCCTTGCGGAGCTTGGCGAGCGGAGCGGCATCAATTTCCATCGAGAGATAGAAATGAGGAATCTGGGTTTTGCTTGCCAAGAGACGCTCGGCGATCGTACGGCGCATTCCCGAGAGCGGAGTCTTGGTGTCGTTGTCCGAGAATGGCACTTCGATTCGAGGTGCTGCTGGGGATAAGGCGCGTTGTGGTGCGCTGGCTGTGGCAGGGACGTCAACGGCAACAATGCGGCCGCCGGGACCAGTTCCTTTCACAGCGGAAAGATCCACTCCACGCTCCAAGGCGATTTTTTTAGCGAGGGGAGAGGCTTTGACCCGGGACCCGTCAGATGAAGCGACTGGATTGATCTTTGAAGCTGTCGGCGAGATGACGGGGGTCATTGCAGAGGCGGCTTGGGCTGATGGCGCAGCGGTGGATTTGGTGGCGCTCTTTTTTCCGCCCTCCATATTTGCGATAGGCTCCCCGACTTTCACAACTCCACCTTCGGGAATCAGGATCTCCGTGATCAGCCCATCGTCAAAAGCCTCCATCTCCATCGTTGCCTTGTCGGTTTCCACATCGGCTATCACATCGCCGACAGAGACTTTGTCTCCGGCTTTCTTGTGCCATTTGATAAGTGTGCCCTCGAGCATTGTGTCGCTCAGTTTGGGCATGGTGATTTGAGTCATAATCGGAGTAAATGTGTTAACGGATTTGCAGAACCTTTTCGATGATGCGGCTCACCGTGGGAAGTTGAAGATTTTCTAATACCGGCGAGTAAATTGCCGGGGCGTCGAGAGCGCAAACGCGCTGAACCGGAGCATCCAGGTCGTCGAAGGCCTTTTCCTGAATAGTCGCGGCGATCTGAGCGGAGACTCCGCAAAAAGGCTTGTTCTCGTCCACGAGGACCGCTCGATGGGTTTTCCGAACAGTGTTTAAAATGGCCTCCTCATCAAGTGGTCGGATGGAGCGCAAATCAAGCACCTCGGCATGGATGTCATGCTCAGCAGCCAAGATTTCAGCGGCTTTCAGAGCGGTGATCACGGCTCTACCATGAGCGATGAGTGAGACATCGGTTCCTTCGCGTTTGATGTCTGCGACACCGAGGGGAATCAGATATTCCTCCTCGGGGACCTCCCATGACTCGCCGTAGAGCAGGGTGTTTTCCATCACGCACACTGGGTCGTTATCCCGAATCGCCGATTTCATCAGCCCTTTTGCGTCATACGCGGTCGCGGGGCACACGACTTTGAGCCCAGGGGTGTTTGCGATAAAATTTTCCGGAGTGTGCGAGTGGGTAGCGCCAACACTGGTTCCTCCATTTGCTGGTCCACGAATCACGATCGGGCAGTTAATAAGACCGCCGCTCATGTAGCGGACCTGCCCCGCATTGTTGATGATTTGATCCCAAGCGACGTAGGCAAAACTCCAGAACATGAGTTCCATGACGGGGCGAATCCCAAGCATGGAGGCTCCGATTCCCATGCCGATGAAGCCAGCTTCGCTGATAGGGGCGTCAACCACCCTCTTGTCGCCGAAGCGTTGCCAGAGGCCTTCGGTGACTTTGTAAGCGCCGTTGTATTGGGCCACTTCTTCTCCGATGATAACGACATTTTCGTCGCGGGTAATTTCCTCAGCGAGGGCGTCATTGAGAGCTTTGCGGTACGTGATCAGTGGCATAGTGCAGTGTGGTTTGAAGTTTTTGATTCAGTCAGGAAATCAGGCGCACCCGGCGTGGGCGTGCGGGTTGTTCTACTCGCTGAAAAAATGTTTACCAGTCGAGCCGGCTTCCGTTTTGTTGTCCACTTCCCAGTAGACGTCCTCAAAAATCGTTTCGGGCGCGGGCGTATCGCTATCAATCGCGAACTGAGCTGCGGTGTCGGCTTCTTCTTTGGCCGCTTCATCGATGGCATCGGCGTCGGCTTCTGTAAGGACCCCCTCATCGATGAGGCGTTTTTTCCAGAGGCGAATGGGGTCGTGGTGATTTTTGTAGCGCTCAATTTCCTCAGGGGAACGGTATTTCTTGGCATTCGCGTCGGCAACCGAGTGGCCGTAGTAGCGGTAGGTATCCACTTCCAGTACGGTAGGGAGGGATTGATCGTGAGCGCGGCGCATGGCGCTGGCCGTCTTGGCGCGGACTTCGTAGAGGTCCTCGCCATTGGCGATATCCCATACGATTCCGTATCCATCAGCGCGCTCGGCGAGACAATTTCTCATTGCGGAAGAGCGTTCCAGCGTCGTGCCCATCGAATATTTATTGTTTTCGATGATGTAAACGACCGGCAATTTCCAGAGTGCAGCGAGATTGAGGGATTCGTGATATGCTCCTTGGTTCACAGCGCCGTCACCCATGAAGCAGAGCGCGCATCCTTTGAGCCCCTTGTACTTAAGGCCGTAGGCGAGCCCAAGGCCGAGCGGTGTTTGACCGCCGACAATTCCGTGGCCACCCCAGTAATTCTTATCTGGAGCGAAAAAGTGCATGGAACCTCCCTTACCCCGGGAGCAGCCTGTGGCCTTGCCGAAGAGTTCTGCCATGCATTCGTTCATCCCCATTCCGACGGCGAGCGCGTGGCCATGATCGCGGTAGGCTGTGATGACGTGGTCGTTTTTACCAAGAAGTGAGACCGTGCCAACGGCCACTGCCTCTTGGCCAATGTATAGGTGGAGGAATCCGCCCATGACGCCTTGATTGTAATATTTGAGTGATGTTTGCTCGAAGCGCCGGATGCGGATCATTTCCCTGAGAAATCCAATTTTTTGCTTCGGCTTTAGCGAGGCGTTGATCTCCGCGCGAGCGTAGTCTGCTGGGTCTAAGGCTACTTCGTCATCGGTCGCAATTGGCATAGGATTTGGGAGTTTAGGCATGGTTTCAAGGCTGCACTGGGAATCCAATGCATATTTCTGAGTTTTTCCATTACCAGACCGCTTGGCAATGCAGAAATATCAAGCGGCATGTTCTTTTTGATTTCACCTTAAAACGAGAGGTGCTGAGTTTTGTAGCATGCCAAAACTCCTTTTCATTCAGCATGGGGATGTCGATAAGCCCGGTCTCCTTGCCGATGTGCTCTGTGTTATGGGTGTCGAGTTGGAGGTGATTCATCCCTACTCTGGAGATCCTGTGCCGTCTCATCTCAGTGGGTTTGCTGGGCTCGCGTTCGGTGGTGGTGGGCAGAGCGCTTATGATGTGGACTCGCATCCTTACCTTGAAGCCGAGTGTGACTTGATCCGCACTGCGGTGGACCTCGAGATGCCTTTGCTCGGTCTTTGCCTGGGGGCTCAATTGATTGCCCGTGCACTTGGCGCTGAAGTGAGAGCCGCAGAGCAGAAGGAGATTGGGTTTTATCCAGTGACTCTGAGCCATGATGCCCTGGGAGACCCGTTACTCGGCTTACTTCCCAAAAAATTTGTTGTCACCCACTGGCATGGCGATGTTTTTGAGATTCCCCATGGCGGTGTGCGAATGGCTTCAAGCATCCTCACGCCAAATCAGAGCTTTCGATATGGGAAAAACTGCTATGGGTTCCAGTTCCATCTTGAAATGACTCACCCCCTTTTTGAGGAGCTCGTTTGGGATTCGCAGGAATATTTGGTTGGTTCAGGACACGAGCCCACGGCTCTCATTCGTGAGTCTAAAGAGGTTTTGCCTGGGCTGGAACCTCTCGCTCGTGGTTTTTTCAAAAGGTGGGCAGCGCTTTTATAAATGCGATTTTTCCAGGGCCTGCGATGCGGCGTATTGCAGTTCGCCCCATCTTTCGCAAACTGGGTCAGCGGCGTGGAGGATATGTCGAAGGAGGCTTCTCCATTCCAAATTAGCCCGCTCGAGATCCCCGCGGCGAATGGCGTCCGATTCTTTCTCAATCCCTCTCATCCCGCCGCCTCGATAGGCAAGGAGAGCTTCACAAGTGCCCTCTCCGAAGCCGGGACAAAGACCTCCTGTAAGGTAACCTTCGTGATCGACATGTCCGTAAATCTCGCGAGCTGCTGCAGAAAGTCGCAGGCTGGGTCCATCGGCAAAATCAATAAAACGGGCTCCGCCCCTGAGATTCGCCAAGTGACACACGAGATCCTCCACCGGATAGGAGAGGTCCTCAAGGGCCGCTGCAATCATAAGTCCTTCTCCGCCTTGAAAGCGGCTGAAGAGTCGGCCTCTTGAAGTTGGCGTGGCGCTGCCATCGACAAGGCCCAACTTGCGCCAGGCGTACGCCGTCGAGCCAGGGGCAGGATTGAAGGCGTCGGACTCTCCGAGTTCGGGCAGGGAAGTCACTCTCCGTCGAGGAGGATCAATAAGCGCGGATCCATCGGGCGTGATCAATGCTTTGACGGGAACACGCTCTAGTGAGATTCGAGCCATGAGGTTTGGACCATGCTGGGCTGTTGAATGAAAAATGCCGGGAGACCAGTTCGGTTCTAGCAGCGGGATCACATCGCGAATCAGGTCGGCCTCTGAAAATGTTTCGACCTTGGAAAGACCAAGGAGCTTCTGAACCCATGGCAGCGGTTCAAACAAATTTTCCCTCTGACGAGCTATGGAAACCTCCTTGGCGTAGAAAAAACCCCGAGAGTGCCTGATTTTACAAGCTCTGCCCTTAGGGAGAAAGTTCATAGAATGGGGAACCCTCAAGGCAGGAATCCAGCGCTCTCTGTACAAGATGTGGCAGTCGCCAAGAGGTCGAATTTCTTCAGCGCTGCCTTTCAGTGGCTCCCAACGCTCATTCAGTCCTAAAAATTCCACTCTCGTTGGGCCATGTCGTTCGCTCGATGTCTGCAATTCCAGTGCCGTTGCAAGATCTGGAGCGATTTTTTGACGGCTGAAAAGTTTTTCACAGACTTGGGAAGCATGATTAAGCGGATTCTCCCCGCTGCTGGCTGCTGTTTCCATGACGCGAAGCAAGGTTGGCCAATCTATCTGGGTGACGCGCCGGAGTTGACGCGGTGCCGCGCTGAGAAGACCAGGAAGATTTGGAGCGGTGAGCACAAATCCTTGCTCATCGAGGCTCCTCCGCCCGGCGCGCCCGAACATTTGCAGTAACTCGTCTGGGCGGAGTTCTCGCTGGAAACGCGCGTCTCCATAGGATGTCGATGTCACCATCACGGAACGGACAGAAAAATTGATGCCCGCAGCAAGGCCGGTTGTCGCAACAATGACATCGAGTTTCCCGGCCTTGCCAAGTGGCTCGATCCACTCGGCGCGCGCCGAGTAAGGGAGTCCGCTGTGGTGGAAGGCGACCCGGTGCTGAAGCATGCGAGCCAAGTCGCGACCTAGAAGATTC
The DNA here is from genome assembly GCA_947499885.1 of Spartobacteria bacterium. Taxonomy (GTDB): domain Bacteria; phylum Verrucomicrobiota; class Verrucomicrobiia; order Chthoniobacterales; family Terrimicrobiaceae; genus UBA967. The sequence goes on along the minus strand of CANMQB010000006.1, from coordinate 5,598 downwards.
TGATCCTCTAAGGAAATCCGGATGGGTTTGTCCGCTGGAAGCGCTGCCGCAATTTGGGTGGCCATTTTTTCTGCATCACGGCGGCGGGGCGCGAAGAGTAAAAGCGGAGTCAGGCCCGCCAGAACAGCTCCGTAGGCAATGCGTGGCCAGAGTCCATGGATCGAGTCCGGTACACGGGGAAGATTCTCAATTCCGAATTCATCGAGAGGCACGGGACGCTTTGCGACTTGGATCAACTTCGCGTGACGCCCGAGTCTTTTGAGCCAGTCGGCAATCTCGGAGGCGTTTCGGACACTTCCACTCAAAAGAAGAAGTCGGGTGGAAACCGGTGGCTGAGCAATTGCCATTTCATAATTCAAACCACGCTGAGTATCAGCGAGCATTTGGTATTCATCCAAAATCAGAAATCCGGGCGAATTGCCGCTCAGGATCCGCTCCCGCTGGGTTTCCAGTGTGGCTACGATCACAGGAGCATGAAGATTCTCGGCCACATCGCCCGTTGCGATTCCTACATTCCATCCGAGGGCTTTCCATTCCCTCCATTTGTCATTGGCCAGTGCCCGAGTCGGAACCGTATAGACTGCCTGCCCGAGGCGGGTTGCCTCTGGGGTGGCTAGGAAAAGTTCGAAGACGCGTGTTTTTCCGGCTCCAGTCGGAGCATCAATGACAACATCTTCTCCCTGCTTGAGGTAGCGCACGGCCTCCTGCTGCCAGAGATCGGGCAAATTCAAGGTGACGAATGGGAGTTGAGGAGATGTCTTTTTCAATGTCAGCGCGCATCGGGCTGAGGAGGGGTGGCGAGTTTGAATCCCTGCGGAGGCTGAGCATGGGCTCCCACGCGGATCAAATCGATATCCCCCTCTTTGTTCTTACCAAGGCCGATTGTGGACGCGCTCTCAAGCCAGAGTGTCATTTTATCAAGTGTCGGAAGCCGTGAGGGCGTGCGGTTTTCATTGAGAAGTCGGACGGCAGTGGCATCGATGGCGACTGGATCCCTACTCATAAAAATCGTATGGTGATCGGTCAGAAAGCCGGGATTTGGAAAGGGACCACCCGCATATTGCAGAACAAGTGCGTCCATGATGGTTATTACGACCTTTTCAGAAATCATGGCGTCCGCATAAATCTCGGCAAGGTATGGATCTCCGAAATCTGGCGAACGAGTGAACCGGCGCCAGTTGTCAAGATTCGGAAGTGTCATGTTAGCAAGAGCGCCATTCAGACCGGTCAGAAAGCTGTCAGTGAGCGAGGGGACGTTGATGACCTTATCAACTTCTTGGCTGAGAACCTTGGAATAAAAGCTCGTGCTACTGAGTTGCTCTCCATTGCCAAGTATGTCTTCGATTCGAGAGCCGTCTCGGTCGCCGAAGGAGCTATCGCCCCAAATCAGGCGTCCGATCACTGGGGCTGTGACTTGAGCCTTCTTGTCATAGCCAGTCGTCGTATCAACCCAACGCAAACGATAAAGGGGGTCGTTGCGTGAAAAACCGGCCGCGATGAGATCATCGAGATGACGGTCCCACACGATGATATTTGAGGCCGGAATTCCTGCGGAAATGAGACCTGCTGCGATGGCTTTAACAACGGCGGGATGAGTGCCACTTACCGCCCCGCCGACCGCCGAGACCTTGATTCCCACGCGGTCGGTGGGCTTCACAAGTGAGCTCCAGGCTGCGGAGGGACTTGGTTTGCCAGTCGCTGTGCAGACGAGATTATCAACCATGCGCCGCACCACTAAAGGATTGGGGGCTCGGTTGTGCGAGAGGGATGACGTCTCGATGGAATAAAATACTTTGGATTTTTGGGAGTCCTGCGCGCTAGCCGATGCAAAAATCAACATGCCTATGAAGGTTTGTATGAGGATTTTGAATTTGGGGATTGAGTAGGTCACTTCGTCGTTTTGATGTAACGTTGCAGTTGGACATCGAATCCACCGAGATCGATGCGTTCTGTCAAATCGAGTGCCAGACGTTTGTTGAGATTCTGGGGGGCAACCGGGTTTGCAAAAACAAGCGTTCCACCGGGTATCAGAACCCTTGCAGCCGTATCGAAAAGATCTTGAATCAGGCCTTCCAGATTTGGAATCGGAACGCGACGGCCCATGGGAGGGTTGGTGATGATTTGGCTTACCGAATTTGGCGTAAGATTTGTGTGTCGAAAATCGCCATGAAAAAAATCCGCGTTCACAGGAATCTGAGAAGCTTCGAGATTCGAGCGCGAGATTTGGATCGCATCCGCGCTTCGATCCGAGCCCAAAAGTTGTTTCACTCCGCCCAAGCGCCCGCGTTCAATCAGCTCGAGCCCTGATCCACAAAATGGATCCCAGACGACATCTTGGCCTGAATTACCCGCGAGTCGCGCCATACAGGCGGCGAGCGGGGGATGCGATGCCGCAGGCACATCCATTTTTCGGTAGGAAAATCGAGGGTCGGGTGAAAAGCGTGGGCGGAGTTCCACGGAGTATTGCTTCCCCTTGGGATGAATCTCAATGACCCAAGGGGCGCTCCGTGCATCATTCAGGAGGTCTGAGCACAAGGCAAACGTTCGGTTGGCTATTTCCCGAATCAGGCCGCGTTGGTGGCCCATCGCGGGGAAATCCAGACGATATCGAATGGCTCCCTGGGTGAGGCTTCGGAAAAGCTGGAGCGCGGTGGAACTTGTGATCAGAGCGGCAATTTCCTCGGCGCTCAGCTTTGTGATGCTGCCCAGATCGAAAGCAAATGTTCCGCAGCAGCGAAGAGATAATAAATCCGAAAGACAAAATTGTGAGCGTGGTGTTACGACCACTACCCCTGGGACCATTGCCCGGAAGTCGAAAACTTCTCCCGGGCGGCACGACTCTTCCAGTTCTTGCCTCACGAATTTCTCCAAGCCTCGACGACCTCTGAGGTTGATTTGAAAGTTAAGATGAGAATCCACCGCTTGGTGCAAACGAATCTCCGTGGGGGAGTCATCCCTCGCCACGCTTGCGCTCACTTTTAGAAGGGTTTGTGGGGAAAGATCGCCGGCGATTTCAAGAGTGGCTCGGCCTCCAATTTTATCGAGGGCCCGAGCAAGGTACTTTTTTTCACGTGCCTCGGGATTGGCACTCCGCAATACGAGAATGAGCGCCTCCTCATCTGCGGCAACTGATCCGATCTTCGGTAGGGCAGCCATCGCATAGCGGCGAATTTTTTCATCGGAATCGTGCAAAAGAGAGCGGAGCCATGCTGCAACTTGGTTTTTCTCGGATGCTCGTCCGGACTCCGAAAAAACGACGCCGACCGCGCGAACAAGAGCTGCGTTTTTCGATCGTGATGAGGAGTCCTGCGAATCAAAATCCGGAACATGTGCTGTCCAAAGTTCATGCCAACTCAGGGAGCGTAGGCTCTTGTACAGGTTCTTCGATGCGAGGGCGCTGGGGTTCTTCACGGGGTGTTTGGCGTGGGCTTTTTCGGGCCACCGAAGCCCGGTAAGCGAGGAATGATTTTAGGTAACCATCCCGGATTGGAAAATGTGCCATCCGAGTGGTAAGAAAAAAGTTTGCTCACGGGAAAAAAGACGATTCCTGGCACTCCCTGGGCATTGAGTCGCATATCCATATCGAGATCGCCTGTGAGAAAGTAAATGTCACCATCCCCGAACATTGAAAATCCACTCCCGACTATCTCGACGTTCTTGGTGTTGATTTTTTTATCAGCCACGGTGAAATCTGCTGTGGCAAATCGCGCCGTATTGTAGGCCACTCCCGGTAGAATTGCGCCAATGATCGTTGAAAAAGGTCCAAGTACGGGAATGGCAAAAACGTTGCCGTCTTCGATCCGAATGTTCCCGTTTCCCGTCATCATCTCCTCGTCCCCCATGCGGGTTGTAAAGTTGTATTGACCGCTCACCACTCCCTTGGAGTCGGCGTAGTTAAAGTAAAGTTGGGTGAGTTTGGAAAAATTGACCCGCTCCAATTGAAGCTTGGCGCTGAAGACTGGGTTTTTCGGATCGATCGAGACATCGGCTTGGAGTGTCACTTCGCCATCCATGATCGGCGCACGTGTGACCCGAGCATCAACGCGGTTTCCGATCACGAGGACCTTGGCCGATGTTTTGCCGAAGGTGAGCGTCTTGCCGAGCAGGTCGTAGTCCATCCCTGCTGGGGATTCGACTTGGATTGTGAGGTTGTTTTTAGTCGCCGTGCGCATGTGAACTTTTCCCTCGAGTGAAACGCTCGGATTCGATCGGAAACGGTAAGGGCTAATTGTTTTCGCAATGTTCGGATCTATCCACATGAGAACCTCGGTGGGAACAAGTGTGGAGCGGATGTTTGCGAAGCGAACCTCTTGGCGCCCGACATCGTAAGCAAATGAGCCTGTCCCCTTGCCGGGGCCGGTCGTGATGAGGATATTTTTATAGGTGACACAGCTGTCTCCGATTTCCAAATCTGCCTCTCCGGAATCAATCCAGGCCCCCCTCATTGAGGTTTTGCCAAGCTTGAGGTGGCCTGTGCCCTTCATGGCGGCAAAATCCAGTTTTGGTGTCCGGAGCGAAATCGAAATTTCTGGTAGGTCGGCGACCTGCATCTTTTCCATGAACTCGCGGGTCGGGCGGTCCATGAGGGAGCTGAGATCAGTGGGTGGAATGCTCGTTTGAGCCTCCAAGCGAAAGTCACCCGGAGCGATCCACAAATTCCCGCTGAACGATCCCCGTTTAGCTTGGAATGAAATATCCCTGAGGTGCAGGCATTGAGAGGCCCAGGCAAAACCAAAGCCCACTTCGCGAAACGTGATTCCTTTGTAGGTGATGTCTGGTGCCAGAAAGTTGCCGATGACACGAAGCCCTCCATCTGGCTGAGTGAAATCCGCCGTTACTTCGGCATCAATGTGTGGAGCGGATTCAAAGCTCGGTTCGTCTTTTTCTTCGCTCCCCGGAGTGAAAGCCGCGAGGAGCGGATCAGGGTTAAGATTGGCGCGAAGCGAGAGTCTCGCCTGTGCGGAGTTTGTATCCCACTCCCCGGAAGCCTCCAAACGGCCATCCTTATCTTTGAGTTCGATGACCGAGAGGCTTAGCTTTCCTTCTGCGTATTCTCCTTTGAGTTTGACGTCGGAGAGCGAGAGTCCTTGGCGTTCGACTTTCGGGCAAGCGACAGCAATGTCGGAAATACGCAGCGACTCTGGCTTGCTCGCGTTAACCTCGAACGCCGCGCTCACAACTGGCTTTCCACTTGGAAAAGACAATTCCGACAGGGTATTAAAAAAATCTTCAATTGCGGGAGGGGGAGCGTCCGTCATGCCTTTGTTTTGCTGGGGTGTTGGAATCTGAAAGGTGAGGGGATTTTGAATCTCTCCGTTTAATCTCACTTGAATCCCCTCGACGACCGCCTCGAATGAACTGAGGCGGAGGCTGTCTCCGAGAAGAATAATCTCAGCGTGGATGTTATGAATTTCGACACGGCGTCCATCGTGTGATTTCAGGATGGGAATCGACGCGTTGGCTTGCCGGAGCGAGAGGCTTTCCACAATAAAACGCCTCAGCATGAGCTCACCGAGATTCAGCGAAACGGAAAGCCGGTTGATAGATGCCAGCGTGTTGTGACCATTGACGCGCTCTTTGATCCGGAGATCTCGTGCA
>CANMQB010000005.1 GCA_947499885.1 Spartobacteria bacterium | reverse complement strand
ATGTCAGATCGGATTGGCCAACCTGACATATAATATTTGCCGCTATGCCCAACTGATTCGTTTGAATCGAGTTCAACCTGCATAAACAAGAAGAAAAAATACTTCCGACCCATGATTTTTATCTTTCCAAGCAGTCAATCCTATGTCTCCGCCACAATAGAATTGCCGATTTTTTAAAATGAAGATTTTTGCTGATGCCGAAATTTAGAATTCAAAATTTTTCAAAGTGCCCATAATAACATTCTCAACATAAATGATAAATTCATCACGCCTCGGAACTCTAGCTCCCAAGGCTTCACCAGCGAGCAGAACGGGTCATTAAAAAATAATAGCCTAAACATTTTCATGACTAAGGATTTAGCCCAGAAGAATCCGCCAAACTGGAACTCGTCCAGAACCTGATACGCGAAACGATTCCCATCGAACTCGCCGCCATGGAGAATGTGGGACAAGGCAGCAGCCTCTGGGAGACCTCTTTGAAAGCCCTCTCCATGCTCACCGATGAGTCCTACCTCGCGACCAAGGCCCAAATCCTCAACCTGATCAACGAGACACAGCTCATGATGAGTAAGCGGACCCGATTGGCTGAGGAAAAGTCGCTGAAACAGACAGAGGGGCTGATTTTTTTACTGCTCTTTGCCATCGCCACATTTGCCGCGAGCAGCACCGCAATCTTTTGGTTGGAGAGACGTCGTTCCTCAGATCTAGAAAAAGGTTTCTATCATGATCCCTTAACAAAATTGGCGAACCGAGCTTACTTGGATTCCTATTTAAAGCAGGTCACCAACAAAGCCAGGGCCCAAGAGGAAATCGTAGTTCTCGCATTTTTGGACCTGAATGGATTTAAAGCCATCAATGACATTTTTGGACACGCTCGAGGCGATACCGTACTGAAAAACGTGGCAAAATGCCTGCTCGCCTACGTTCGTGAAAAGGATTTGGTCGCCCGCTATGGGGGGGACGAGTTTGTGGTGGTCTTCGTGGCCCCAGCGGCGCACCGCGATCAAACTCTGGCACGCCTGAAAAAAGCCCTTCGCTCATCTTTCAAACAACTGGCTAGAGACGCCAAAAATATCAAAGTCACAGCGGCTGTCGGAATCAGCATTTATCCCCAACCTGCCCCCAGCCTCGCTGCGCTGCTCCGTACTGCGGACCAAGCCATGTATGCCGCTAAAGGATACGACACCCCTCTTGCCGTGAGTGAATACGCACCAAAAGAAATTTTGGGCTCAAAAATCAAAGAGCCTCGGCACCACCCACCCAAGCCACAGCGTGAGGATGAGCAGAGCACCCAAGTTCAGCAAGAAACCCGCACGCAGCATTTGCGGCAACGTCACGTGGCCACTCCCATAGACGATGGCATTCGGCGGGGTGGAGACGGGCAGCATGAATCCACAACCGCTCGCTAGAGTCACAGCAATGCTGAGTGACATCGGAGAATGACCGAGCCCCACAGCCACTGCCCCCACAACGGGAAGAAACGCCGCCGTTGTCGCCGTGTTGCTCGTCAGTTCAGCCAAGCAAATGGCAGCACACAAAACCGAACCCAGTACCAAGAGCGGTGGCAAATCACTAAGCGATGCAGCAAATGTCCCGATCCATGCAGCAAGTCCGCTGGACTGCATCGCAGCGGCGAGGCTCAGCCCACCGCCGATCAGCAGAAGCACATCAAGCGGGATTTTTTTTAGAGTCTTTGCATTGAGAAGCGCTTCACCTTGGGCATCCCCGGATGGCAGAAAAAACAGCGCGAGTCCACCAACGATGGCAATGCCCGCATCCGAAAGCCACGGCAGGCGAGCATCGAAAAATCCCCGCAAAATCCAAAGCGCGACCGACACAAAAAAGACAACCAACACTCCGATGCCTCCGACACCCAGCGGAGGAAGTTTTTTCGCTTCGACCGTAAGAAAATCACCACCGGTTGAAACATGCCCATCGATTCGAAAAACCACCTGCGTAAGGACAGTCCATGCCAAGATCAGGAGGATCAATGAAACCGGCAAAGCCAATGCCATCCAGAGAGGGAAGCCCACAATGATGCCGTAAGATTCCTGCAGGAAGCCTGCTAAAATCGCGTTTGAGGGGGTACCCACAAGCGTGGCCATGCCTCCAATGCTGCTTCCATAAGCAACGGAGAGAACCAGAGCGGCGCAAAAACCTTGTTCATTACCGGACCGAAATAGGCGGATTGCGGAAATGGCGATCGGCAGCATCAGGAGGGCGACCGCCGTATTGTTGATCCACATGGAAAGCAGCGCAGAGGCCACAAGAAAGGCTGCAACGATGGAAGACTTGCGTGTTCCCGCGAGCCTCAGGATGCAGAGCGCCAGCCTCGTGTGGATGTGGGAACGCTCCATTCCTTGCGCGATGAGAATGCCACCAAGAAAGAGAAAAATAACCGGATTCGCAAAAGGCGCGGCCGCACTTGCGATCCCGCAAATACCGAACATCGGAAAAAACACCAAGGGCAACAAGGCCGTGGCGGCAAAGGGAATTGATTCCGAAACCCAAAGCAAGCCCATGAGTGCCGTGATCCCCAAGGTGCGCCAGCCTGCAAGGGAGAGCCCAGCGGGAGCAGGCGCCATCAGGACAAACACCAAAAATGCCGCGCCAAGCCAAGGAGCGGCTCGCCTTACCCATACACCCAGATTCATAGAAAGAATCTCCCAGCGTGAGCGGTGCAATCAAGGATTCACAGACCGATCAACCATGCGGTGAACGCCGTATTGTCAAACAACCTGATCCCAAACAAACAATTCTCGCGGGGAAATGCCACCTTGGTTAAAACTTCCCACCATGCCAGCCACACTTAAAAGACGCGTTATCGTCCTCTGCAGCGGAGGCATGGACTCGGTCGTTGCATTGCATCAAGCCGCCCGAGACCACGAGGTCGTCGCAGCCTTGAGTTTCCACTACGGATCAAAACACAACGATCGGGAAATTCCCTTCGCAAGCCACCATGCGAACCTACTAAAAACCGAACACATCACCATATCGCTAGATTTCATGGGCCAACTTTTTGAATCTCATCTCCTCAAATCGGGAGCAGCCATTCCCAAAGGCCACTACGAAGAAGAAACGATGAAGCAAACCGTGGTGCCTTTCCGCAATGGAATCATGCTTGCCGTGGCAGCAGGCTTGGCCGAGAGCCGCCACGCATCAGGAGTCGTGATTGCAGCCCACTCGGGCGATCATGCGATCTACCCAGACTGCCGAGAGGAATTCATGCAAGCCATGGGGGATGCGATGAGACTGGGAACCTATGCCGATGTCAGCCTCCTACGACCTTTCATCTCGATGACAAAATCCGAAATCGCCAGTCGAGGCCATGGATTGGGGGTGGATTTTTTCAATACATGGTCCTGCTATGTCGGCGGAGAGGCTCATTGTGGAGAATGCGGAACCTGCGTTGAGCGCCGCGAAGCCTTCCTCTTGGCAGGGCTGAACGACCCCACCTTCTACCTCAGCAATGCCCCGCTGCCGCTGAAACCAGCCTGACACCATGCGGATCTCCGAGATTTTTTATTCCATCCAAGGCGAAGGAGAGCTCACGGGCGTGCCGACGGTTTTCATTCGCACCTCGGGCTGCAATCTGCGTTGCCGTTGGTGCGACACGCCGTATGCATCGTGGAAGCCCGAAGGCGAGGAGATGAGCATCGAGGACATCCTCCACGAAGTCACAAAATATCCCGCCCGACATTGCGTTCTCACCGGCGGCGAACCCATGATCGCTCGAGGTATCCATGACCTCGCCGCAGCGCTCAAAGCCGAGGGACACCATATCACCATCGAAACCGCCGGAACGGTCCCCCCCGCAGGCATCGCCTGCGACCTCGCCTCACTGAGTCCAAAGCTGTCGAACTCCACCCCAGAATCCGGAGAAATCGAGCCGAACTGGATCGAGCGCCACAACCACACCCGACTGCAACCGGAAGTCCTCCGGCAATGGATTGAAAACGGGGGATACCAACTCAAATTCGTTTACACGGCACACACCGATCTCGAAGAAATCGATTCACTCGTCGCATCCATCGGCATCCCGATCCCCCCTTCAAAAATCCTTCTGATGCCCGAGGGAACAAGTGATGTGCGCATCGCCGAACGGCAAATGGAACTCGTACAAGTCTGCACCAAGCGGGGCAACCGCTACTGCGACCGATTGCACATTCGCCTCTTCGGAAACAAAAAAGGAACTTAAAATCCCGATTTTCGGGGAGATTCGGAATGTAAAAATCGGCCTGGCATAAGGCGAATCGCGCACCCTTTTCTTGACCTCACCCGAGGGCTTCAGTAATTCCCTGAGTCGTCGCCGCCGATTTGTGCGTCGCTGCCTACATCATGAGAATTCTCCGAAACGCCAACAACCTCCTTATCGTCCTGCTGCTTCCTATCCTTGTCCTCGCGGCGGGCTCCCCCAGCATGCAGGCCCAAAGCCCCGGAGAATCCACCGGCCCGATCATTAAAGAGATCGCGGTCGAGACAGTCGGCGCCCCCAGCATTTCCAAAGATCGCGTTCTAGCGAACCTTGCCACGAAGGTCGGCAAACCCTACAGCGAACGGACAGCAGAGCAGGATGTGCGCGCACTTTACCAAACCGGCGGCGTTTCCAACGTGCGACTTTTCGCGGAGCCCCTCGACCAAGGCGTTAAAGTCACAGTACTCATACAAGGCCGCCCAGTGGTCGAAGAAGTGATCATCGAAGGCGCACTGGACATTCCGCTCAATCGCGTACGTCGTGACCTCATGGTGAAACCGGGGGATGTCGTGAACGATGAAAAAATCGAGCAAGACCGCCAAAAAATCCTGAGCCTCTATGAAGATCGCAACTACTCCGATGTGAACGTCCAGTACCGCGTCGAAGAAATCTCAGGCAAGAATCGTGCCCGAGTCATCTTCGCCATCACGGAAGGCCCAAAGCTTATCGTGAAAAAAATCGTCTTCAACGGCAACGACTCGGTCCTCTCCAAAGACCTTCGGGCCGTCATGAAGACCAAGCCGCTGGATATCCTCACGTTCTTCAACAAGAGTGGACGCCTCACCCCCTCCCAAGTTGAAGAAGACCGTGCCGAAATCCGCACACTTTACCAAAACCGTGGATTCGCCGATGTCGAAGTCTCTCAGATCGAAACACAGCCCTTGGAAAAAGGCGGTGTCGAACTGGTTGTCAATATCACAGAAGGCATTCAGTACAGGGTTAATAATCTCTCTCTTGACGGGGTAAACATTGTTCCTGCAGGCGAGATTTCCAACATGCTCAAAATGAATGCCGGTCAGCTTTTCACTCCAAAAGGCATGAGTGCCGACATCAAGGCCATTCGGGATTTTTATGGAAGCCGTGGCTACGTGGACCTCGTGGTGGCTCCAGAAGTCCTCCCCGCAGGTTCCGGCGCGGTGAACCTCACCTACCGCATGGATGAAGGAGTTCAATCATACATAAATCTTGTTAATATCCAAGGAAATACAAGAACTCAAGATCGCGTCATTCGCCGCGAGTTGGCGGTGAAACCCGGCGAGGTCTATGACACAACTCTGGTGGATGTCAGCAAAAAGCGCTTGGAAAACCTCAATTACTTCTCGCGGGTGGAGACTCAACCGACCAACACCGTCGTGCCGGGCCGCAAAGATCTCAACGTCATTGTTGAAGAAAAACGCACCGGTTCCTTCAACTTTGGAGCTGGCTTTAGCACCATCGACAGCTTGATCGGATTCGCCGAAATCCAGCAATCCAACTTCGATATCACAAATTGGCCAAACTTAACCGGTGGGGGCCAACGCTTCCGCATACGTGCCCAGTATGGTATCCTTCGCCAAGACTTTGTGGCATCACTCACCGAGCCATGGTTTCTGGGCTATAAACTCTCGGCCGGCGTTGAAGCCTACTACCGCAATGCGGACTTCCTTTCAAACGTTTATGCCCAGGAAAACGCGGGTTTTGCCTTGCAGACACGCCAGCAAGTCTGGCGCGCGCTATCTTCCCGCACAGAATACCGCTTCGAGCGCGTCGTGATTTACGATTTGGGCGATGATCTCTACAACGATTATTATGGTGCCGATGGCGTGTTCGGGGGAACCAGCAGCAATGGAAAATATGGCCCGGTCATCCAAGACTCTGCAGGCACCTACTACAAGAGTGCCATCACCACCTCGCTCGTTTGGGACACCCGCGACAGCCTGTTCCTCACCCGCAAGGGAGAACTCCTCGAACTCACCGGCTTCCTCTCCGGCGGCTTTCTCGGCGGCACGGTTCAAGACTACGGAATCTCGCTCGAAGGCTCGAAATACTTCCCTCTTCCATGGGACATGATTTTTATGACCAAAGGCCAACTGGCCGTAGTCAATGGCTGGGGTGGCGGAGAGTCCAATGAAGACGACGGCTACGGAAACGGCGTTCCCATTTTCGACCGTCTCTACCTCGGTGGCGCCAACAACATGCGAGGTTTCAACTTCCGCGAGGTCGGCCCCGTTGATGTTGACGACAACCCTATCGGCGGCAACTCCCTAGCCTATGTGACTCTGGAGCTTACCTTCCCAATCATTAGCCGCGTGCGTGGCGCAGTCTTCACCGATGCCGGCTTTGTCAACGGAGATGCGTACGATTTCGGAAGCTCGACTGCCAATGTGGACGTAGGCTTTGGCCTCCGCCTCGATCTCCCAATCGGCCCCATCCGCGTGGACTACGGCATTCCAGTCGTTTACGATACTTGGAATGGACCTCCCGGGAAATTCAATTTCAACATCGGCTATCAATTCTAATTCTCAGCCGCCTGAAATCAGCAAAGATACAAACCAAAAGAAATCGAATCTTTTTCTTATGATGCTGTGATGCCCCGCATGAGGCAACCAAAGGCTCTTGACCAATTTCGATTTCCGTGCAATTTACGACCGGGCTTTTTCATTTTAACCCAACAATCCAAATACAAACCACAATGCTCAAATCATTACTCACAGTCGCTCTCCTCACCACCGCAGTGCTCGCGTTCACGCCTTCGGCGAACGCCCAGATGAAGGTGGGCATTCTCGACATGAATGCCGTCTTCACTCAATACTACCGCACGAAGGACGCAGAGGCTAAGCTTAACGAATCCCGCGCCGCAGCCAAAAAGGAACTCGACGACCGCCTCGAGACCCTCAAAAAAGCGATGGAGGAAATTAACAAAGTCAACGCAGACCTCGAAAAGCCCGAGCTCAGCAAAGACGCCAAGGAAAAAGCTGCCAAGGGACGTGATGAAAAAGTTGCCGAAGCCCGTAATCTCGACCGCGAAATCGCGGAATTCCGTGGCACCCGCGAACGCCAACTTCAAGAGCAATTCGTCCGCATGCGCAAAGACATCATCGACGACATCATGAAAATCGTGAACGAGAAGATCAAAAGCTCCGCTTACGACCTCGTCCTTGATAAATCGGGCATCAGCATGGGCCAAGTTCCAGTCGTGCTGTTCTCTGCTCCAAATTTCGATTTCAGTAAGGATATCATCGAAATTTTGAACAAGGACGCCGGTAAGCCCGCCGCAAGCAAGACCAGCAAGCCTTAATGACTCTCCGTGAACTCGCCGGGCGTGTAAGCGCCCGGCTCGCTCCGGAATCCGAAGACGCCGAAATTTCCAGCGTTGCTTCCTTGGCGGATGCCAACCCGGGTGATATCTCGTTTTTTGGAAATCCGAAATACCTAGGCGCACTGCGCAAGACGCGCGCCACGGCAGTCCTGCTCCCGGAGTCTTTTACGGAGCAGATTCCAGCCCATGGGCTCTATGTGGAAGATCCCAGTGCAGCCTTTGCTCAGATTCTCCCGCTCTTTACCCCACAACCCATCACGCACGCTCCCGGCATTCATCCCAGCGCCGTCATTTCGCCAGAGGCAGTAATCGGCGAGGGATGCACCATTGGACCGCTTGTTGTCATTGAAAAGGGTGCTCGAATTGGAAGCCATGCAACCATCGAAGCCAAATGCTTCATCGGTCAAGAAGTGACACTAGGAAGCCACTGCCATCTCCATCCCAATGTGACGATCCGCGAGCGTTGCCGCATCGGCAACAGAGTAGTTCTTCACTCCGGAGTTGTCATCGGAGCAGATGGTTTCGGCTATGAATTCCGCGACGGATGCCAGCAAAAAATCCCACAGACTGGCAGCGTCCAAATCGACGATGATGTGGAAATCGGTGCCAACTCCGCTGTTGATCGCGCCCGTTTCGGTCGCACTTGGATTCAACGCGGCACAAAAATCGACAACCTCGTTCAGATCGGACACAACGTGACGATTGGCGAGCACTGCATTCTCTGCGCACAAGTCGGGATATCCGGCAGCACTCGGATTGGCAATTATGTCACGTTGGCTGGTAAAGTAGGTCTCAGCGGCCACATCGAAATCGGGGATCAGGTCATGATCGGAGCCATGTCTGGCTTGGCAAAAAACGTGCCATCCAAGACGATAATGTTTGGTGCCCCAGCTCAACCAATCCGCGAATATAAAGAGAATTACGCTCTGCTCAAAAATATCCGCAAGCTCTACAACCGCGTTAAAGCCCTCGAGGCCAAAAATCCCGAATAGTGGGCTGAGCCGTTTTGATGACCACGCTGGAAGTCCTCAATGCGGCCACCTCGTACCTTGAGAAGCACCGCGTGGAAAGCCCACGCCTCAATGCCGAGTACCTGCTCGCGCACGTTCTCAAGAAGCGCAAACGCATAGATCTTTATCTGGAGTTTGAACACCCGCTTGGAGAAAGCGAGCGCGCCCCACTGCGCGAGTTGGTAAAAAACCGCTCAAAGGGAATTCCACTCCAGCATCTGCTCGGGACAGCCGAATTTTGTGGACACACTTTTACGTGCGACGCCCGAGCATTGATTCCTCGCCCGGAGACTGAACAACTCGTAGAGCTGATCCTGAAGACATCGTCTGCAGCAAAAAGCTTCCTCGATGTTGGCACCGGTAGCGGGATTATAGCACTTACGCTTGCACTCGAGCTCCCCATGGCGCATGTCTCCGCCTGCGACCTTGCCTCAGATGCCCTTGCGATCGCTGCTGAAAATGCGACCCGGCACGATCTCCACGAGCGCGTGCGATTGATAAAATCCGATCTCCTCCTGGAGGTACCAGGTGCCTTTGATGTGATCGTGGCAAATCTGCCCTATATCCCGAGTGCCGAGATTTTAAATCTCTCCCTCGAGGTGCAAAATGATCCGCTCTCTGCGCTCGACGGCGGTCCAGACGGTCTCGTACTCGTCGAGCGTCTGATCGCCGAATCCAAATTACGACTCACAAGTGGCGGCCTCTTGGCCATGGAAATCGGCCATGACCAAGCCGAGCGCGTGATGGCACTCCTTGCTGCCAACAATTATCGAGACATCGAAGCCCATCGCGATTATCAAGGCGTGCAACGATTCGTTTTAGCAAGACATGGATAAAATTTTGGTTCACGGCGGACGCCGTCTTCGCGGCAATGTTAAAATTAGCGGTTCAAAAAACTCCGCCCTACCAATACTCGCAGCCACACTCCTGACGAAGGAACCGTGCACCATCTCACGAGTTCCAGACCTCAGCGACATCCACTACATGCTCACGATCCTGAGCGAACTGGGGTGCGAAGTGGAACGGGCGAGCGGAATGGTTCAAATCCGCGCAGAAAAAGTCAAAACACACGCTCCCTACGATATCGTACGCAAGATGCGGGCCTCGGTCTGCATTCTCGGCCCACTCCTGGGACGCGAACACCAGGCCACTGTCTCCCTTCCAGGCGGATGCGTGATTGGTGATCGCCCGATTGATCTCCACTTGCGGGGATTTGAAGCCCTCGGCGCAGCGGTGAAAGTCAGCAACGGCAATGTCATGATTCTCGCGCCCAAACTGACTGGCGCGACCATTTCACTCCGCAGCACGTTTGGATCCACTGTCCTTGGCACAGGAAACGTGATGATGGCAGCAGTTCTTGCCGACGGGGAAACCATCATTGACGGGGCTGCCGAGGAACCCGAAGTCGTGGATCTGGCGAATTTCCTCATCGCCATGGGAGCGAAAATTGATGGCGCTGGAACTCGTCGAATCACCATCGAAGGCGTGAAAGAACTCCATGGAGCAAAGCATGAAGTCATCCCCGACAGGATCGAAGCCGGCACCTTTCTCGTCGCCGGCGCGATTTCTGGGGACGAAGTGACCGTAAGCCGAGTCAACCCCGACCACCTTCTTGCCGTCACTTCCCCACTGCGTGAGGCCGGTTTTCAGATTACCGTAAACGGCAATAAAGTTTCCGTTTCTCCAGGAACCAAGCGCCGCGCGCTCAAATTGGACACGGTCCCCTACCCTGGCTTCCCAACCGACATGCAGGCTCAAATGTGTGCCCTCCTCGCAACCACAGAGGGAATCAGCGTCGTCAGCGAACATGTTTTTCCAAACCGCTTCATGCACGTGGCTGAACTCAAACGTATGGGCGCAAATATCGATCTCCAAGGCCCCACTGCAGTCATTACCGGAGTGCCCAAGCTCAGCGGTGCCCCGGTCATGGCCAGTGACCTCAGAGCCTCTGCTGCACTCGTCCTAGCAGGCCTCCAAGCGGATGGCGTCACCGAGGTGAATCGTGTGTATCACATCGACCGCGGATATGAATCGATTGATGAGAAATTGAATGAACTCGGCGCCGAAATCGAACGCGTCAAAGCCTGAACCGCAGCCAAATCATCACACACGAGGTGAGGCGGACATTCAGGCCGCGCGGAAACTCGATTTATTCCTTCTCCAGGCCCGGTTCGACCAGTTCGCAGATGACGTGAAGTAAGAACTTGTGGGCTTCTTGAATGCGAGCAGTGACGGTGCCTGCAACGTGAATTTCAATGTCAGCGGCACCTTTGGTGAATCCCCCACCCTTGCCCAGCAGAACGATACTCCGAACGCCAAGGCGCTTGGCTTCCTCGATGGCAGAAAGGACGTTGCGTGACTTTCCGCTGGTGGAGAGCCCAATAAAGACATCCCCCGGTTTCCCAAAAGCCCGGACTTGGCGGGCGAAGATATCCTGAAAAGCGTAGTCGTTTCCAATGGCAGTCAGGAGCCCTCCATCTGAACTCAGGGCGATCGCGGGATATGGTCGCCTGTCACCTTGAAAACGGCAGGTGAACTCGGTGGCGATGTGGCCGCTATCGGCTGCACTGCCACCATTGCCACAAACGAGAAGTTTCCCGCCTGACTTCAAGCAGGCCAGAACAAGATCGGCGGCTTCGGTGATTTTCGGCTCTAAGACACGGAGGGACTGCAGCGTTTCCAAAGCCGAGTTGAGAGAATCGGTAAATGGGCTCATGAAAGAGAGAGCGCCTTGTCGGCTGTCAGCTCCGAATGCGTCTCAAGAAGGCCTTTGAGAACAGGCCAGCCCACCGAATCCATGCCACTGAAAAGATGTAGATACACAAAAACAGAGGAGGCAGGATATTTTGCAAGGATGGCGTCCACAGCCTTTGAAACACGTTCGCCATCCGGCTCGGACGGTAAATCGTCAATCAGACCCTTTCCATTATGGGGAATGGCGAGAGCATCCAAAAAGTCGCAAACCATCGCTTCATTAGATCCCAGCGTCCAGACTTGGAGGATTTCGAGCGCGAGATCCGCATTGGCGGGACGTGACAAGGAATCCTTGATCCACTGGTTGCGCTCCTCCCTCGGTTTGCGCTCGACAAAGATGGGACGAAGTTTGCGGCGAGTGGCCAGCATGGAAGCCGCACTTTTGTAGGCGTTGCGGTCGTTTTCGGCGAGCCAGTTTAAAACTTCACCTGCCTGCACGCCGTTGAGACGGCCAAAAATTTCAGTCGCTGTCATGAACGGATCATGTTCGGAGTTCAGGGACGGACAAGTCAAGCCTCGTACCACCAATCTCACGCATAAAGCGTCTCACCAGCTTCGCGGCCGATGGAACGCCGCACTCGAAAAACGTGGGCTGGACGGCTGTGTGGGTCGAGGGCAATGAAATTGCGAGCACCCCGCCAGAAAAATTTTTCCCCGGCGAGAAGATCATCCATCTGGTATTCTTCATCCGGACCGATGCCGAATTGCTCGAGCGGAAGGTGGATTATCGAGCTTTGGGAGTTCCGAGGATCGAGGCTTACAACAACGACAATGATGTTATCGAGTGCCGCAGTAGATTTACTGAAGCAGAGGACCTGGTCGTTCTCGGCCGTGTGGATGCGAAGGTTGTCGTATTCGCGGAGAGCACGATTCTGCCTACGGATTTGGTTTAGGCGCGTCATGTATTCCTTAATATTGCCGGGAGCATTCCAGTCTCGACCTTTGAACTGATATTTCTCGGAGTCGATATACTCCTCCTTGCCAGGAACCGGTGCATTTTCGCAAAGCTCGAAACCGCTGTAGATGCCATAGACAGGCACCGACATCGAGGCCAGCACGGCGCGAATCAAAAAACCCGGGCGACCTGCATGTTGCAGGTACTCGGGAAGAATATCCGGAGTGTTGGCGAAAAAATTTGCACGGAAAAAGTCCCGCAGTGGAGGCGTGGTGAGTTCGGTGAGATACTCTGAGAGTTCGTACTTCGTGTTTCTCCACGTGAAATACGTGTAGCTCTGAGTGAATCCGACCTTGGCAAGTTCTTGCATCATTTTAGGCCGCGTGAAGGCTTCACTGAGAAAGATGGTACTAGGGAATTCAGCCTTCACCTCGGCGATCACCCATTCCCAGAATGCAACCGGTTTCGTGTGGGGATTATCCACGCGAAAAATACCCACCCCATGCCGGCACCAGAAGAGAAGGACATCCCGCAACTCGTCCCAGAGCTCGCGCCAGTTGGCGTTATGAAAATTCAGAGGATAGACGTCCTCGTATTTCTTTGGCGGGTTCTCGGCATATTTGATCGATCCATCTGGACGCTTGAAAAACCACTCCGGATGCGCGTGCACGTAGGGATGGTCGGGCGAGCAGTTGATGGCAAAATCGAGCGCGATCTCCATGCCTCGATTGCGAATTTCGTTAACGAGCCAATCGAAGTCCTCGAGCGAGCCGAGCTCAGGCGCAACGTCTTTGTGACCCCCGCCATTCACTCCCTGCTTGTTGTTGCCAATGGCGTAAGGAACGCCAGGCTCGCCGGATTCGCATGTGAGAGAATTATTTCGCCCCTTGCGTTTCGTGGTGCCAATAGGGTGGATGGGTGGAAAGTAAATCACATCAAATCCCATCGACTTCGCATCGTCGATGCGCGGCAGGCACTGGCGAAAAGTCGAGCCTGAGTCCGCCTTACCCTCCGCCGAACGCGGAAAAAACTCATACCAAGCCGCAAATGCGGCCCGTTCACGATCCACCCAAACCGGATGATACGGCTCGGCGATCGTGGAGAGCGAGCGGTCGGCATAGACTCGCATGAGAGCACACAGTATGGGGTCATGGGCGAGATCATGAGCTTGCTGCACGTCAGCCACACGCATCGCAGCTCCGGTTTTTTTCAACGCCTCCCCATCAGGAGTCTTACCGGCACGGAGAGCAGCAGACTCGATGAAGGCTGCCCCCTCGAGAATCTCGCTCTGCAGATCACGGAGCCCTGCGGCAAATTTTTTCTCCAACTCATGCTGCCACGAAAAAAAGACATCCCCCCAAGCCTCGATGGTGTACTCCCAACCGCCCTCGGCGGTGACGCAAAGAGTGGCTGTCCATCGGTCGTTCTCCAGCGGGCGCATTGCCACTTCACTCCAAGCCTTGTCACCAAGCCGGCGCCACTTGAGAAGTGCAGACAATTCATCGTGACCCTCCTTAAAAATATCGGCTTCCACCGTGATATCTCCACCCACAGAGCGCTTAATGGCATAGCGGGCATTGTCCAGCGAGGGAGTGATGCGTCGAATGACGACTGTTTCAGGGCTTTTGGTCATGTCAGGGATTTGAGTTTGTTCACCAGCGGGGCGAGCCCATCAAGCGCGGAGGCGACCTCGAGGAGGGACCTCAGGGCGACTGGCGTGTGAGCAAGAAAATCGGGACGGTTTTTTTTGAGGCCAAGAAAACCGTAGGCACCAAGGGCCTGCATGAGCCTTTGCAGGGCGCAACAGAGGAAAATCTCATCGAAATCGGAATCAACTGGGAACCCGTTTTCCTGAAGGCGCTTTTTATAGAAGGCCAATAGGTCGCTCCGCTCACCGGAGGTAAGAAAGACATAAGGATCGTAGAGAAGCGAGGCGATGTCGTATTGGGCGAGACCGTAGCGCATACCTTGAAAATCAATGAGCCAAGCTTGGCCATCACTAATCATGACATTCTGCGACTGAAAGTCCCTGTGCACCAGCACGCGAGGACGGGCAGATAGATTCTCGGCAATTTGGCGCAGGGCAGGCAATGTCGCCAACTCATCAAGTTCGACTTGGCAGGTTTGGAAATAATTTCCAAGACAGTTCTCAAAAAAATAGGCCTGTTCCCAGAGGTAGAGGTCGGCATCAAAGACTCGCTCCAAGCGCAAATCTGCATCTGTCGCAATCGCTGTCGCCTCGCGGTGCATGCGAAACACGCCATCGAGAGTGGACTCATAAAGGGCTCGGCGTGGCGACCAGGAGGCATTTCGAAAGCTCCAGAGATCCTGCTCGCCTAAATCTTGCATCCAGATCAATCCCTCATCCGGATCATGGCGATAAATCTCTGGCACGGGCACTCCAGCGCCGCTTAGGAATCGGGCGATATCCACGTAGTGCCGATTTTCCACTTTGTGGCTGGAGTATTTCACAAAGATCATCGACTCCTCGCCAAATCGGATGCGGTAAAATTTGCGTTCCGACCCGCCTTTTTCAAGAGGCGTTACCGCCGCACTCCCGTTTCCGGTTTTTGGAAAGCGTTCATTGGTTAAGGAAATCACGTCGGCGTCGGCAATCATGGATAACTGCAAACTCAACACCCCCGCCCGCCTGGAGGGAAGCCCAAATCAAAAGGGGGCCGTACTGGAAGACTGAGCGAGCATGAGAGCATCGATCGCCTCTCGCGAAGCTGCCGCAACCTCGCGCCCGACAGGATCGGTATCCGCGATTCCAGCAATGCGGGCCGAGCGGCCCTCCAGAGTCTCAGCTCCCAAAATCTCAGAGAGCAGGTAGCATCCGCTCAGCAAACTAATGAGCGTGGCATCAAAGTGCGTTGGTTGTTCGTCGCCTTGAATCAATTGAGCGAGGCGGGTTTTGACCTCCACGCGCTCTTCGTTGTGAATCGTGGGATACCGACGCAGACCAATAACCCAAAGGATTTTTTTGTCCTGCCGCTTGAGAATGCCCCGCTCGATAAGGTGGTCGAGTGCCGCCTGTTCGATGGCGCCTTTTTCATCAGATAAAGTCTGGAGCCAATGGGCGATTGGGTGACACTTTTTATCGGCGGCAATTTGGTGTAGCCAAGGATCGAGCAGCGGATTCCCGGTCGGCGCGGGATCGATTACCTCGACACACTTCGTTTGTGTCGCAATACGTCCAGCCAATTCCAAGTCCGCAAGCATGGCGCCCGCCAATCCGTACCCTAAAGCCTGAGGCATGAGTGGCAGGTGCGCTCCGGTCGAGTCATCCAACGAAAGCAAAACGATCTCCTCTCCAAGTATGAGTGGCGGTTTCATGAATCAAACATACGCGCATCTGTGGCGTATCCAGCAAAAGCGGGTGAACACCCCAGAACTCCGTGTTTGGGGAGCGAATGACTTTCTACGTGTATTTCACGACCTCTTCGATCGTCGTGAGCCCGTCATAAATCGAACGCAACCCATCCTCTCGAAGCGTGGTCATGCCAAGCTCGATGGCTTTTTGGCGAATGAGAATGCCAGGGGCGCGGTCGTTAATCATTTCTCGAACAGGATCGGAGATTTTAAGGAGCTCATAAATGCCTTTACGGCCCTTGTATCCGGTCTGGTTGCATGCCTCACAACCTTTGCCATAATAAAAATTTTTGTCTCCGATATCATGAATACTCAAGCCGAGCGAGGCCAGTATCTGCTCGCTTGGCTCGTAGGCAGTGCGGCACGAGGTGCAGATTTTGCGAATCAGACGCTGTGCGAGCACGCACTCAAGGGATGCAGAAATCAGAAACGGTTCGATCCCCATGTCCATGAGACGGGTCACCGCGCCAGTCGAATCATTGGTATGCAGGGTGGTGAATACAAGGTGACCGGTAAGCGAGGCTTGAATCGCAATCTGCGCAGTTTCCGCATCGCGCGTTTCGCCAACGAGAATGCGATCGGGATCTTGACGCAGGAAAGCTCGAAGGACGCGTGAAAATGTGAGGCCGACACCTTCATTGATGGGAACCTGGATGATGCCGTCGATCTCGTACTCAACGGGATCTTCAGCGGTCAGGAGTTTCGAATCAATCGTGTTGATCTTGCGCAAACATGAGTAAAGCGTGGTCGTTTTTCCAGAACCAGTGGGACCCGTGACAATAAAAATCCCATTGGGTTTTTCAATCACCTCCAAGACATGGGACATGATATCCGGCGGCATCCCAAGCGTCTCCAGCTCGAGGTTCACACTCGACCTGTCGAGCACGCGCAGCACGACACTTTCGCCAAAAGCCGTCGGGAGGGTCGAGACGCGCAGATCGATCTGGCGGCCGTTAACAATACGCTGAATGCGTCCATCTTGGGGTAAGCGCCTCTCCGCAATGTTCAAATTCGACATCACCTTCACTCGAGAGATAACCGGCAAAGCCAAACGAAATGGTGGAGGATCCAATTCGTAAAGGGCACCATCCACACGATAACGGATTTTAAACTCAGTCTCAAACGGCTCGAAATGAATGTCACTCGCCCTAGCCGAAACAGCCTTGTCGAGTATGAGGTCGACATATTTGATAACAGGGGCAGCGTTGGCTTCGGCCGTGACTGCCTGCAGATTGAATTGGTCTTCCGCCCCCTCATCGACAGAGATGTCTCCCCCACCGAGTTGAGCCAGAATTTCTTGGATATTCGAATCTTCTGAACCGTAATGCTCCCGAATGAGAGCACGGACAAGAGGGGGGAAAGAGACCACCTGCACGATCTCGCGACCGAGTGCGAAACGGATGTCTTCAAGCGGGTGCGAATTCAAGGGGTCCGCGAGGGCCACAAAAATCGTGTTTCCCGAAGCCGCCACTGGAAGGACACCGTGCAACCGCGCCAGGCCAGACGGGATGAGGCTGAGAGTGGATGCGTCGGGAGAGAATCCAGCCAAGTTATGCGCCTCAGCCCCTATGGCCTCGGCAAGAACAGCTTCAAAACCGGCCTCATCGACAAGTTGGGATTCAATAAAAACTTCCTCAATGGGCTTGGAACCGGCCTGAGCAGCTACGATCAATGCCTCCGCCTGCTCTGGAGTGAGATAGCCGCGCTCAACAAAAAAATCAGTGACTTGCTGTGAATCCATGTCGGTTAATCCAGATCGGCCATTGTTGAACTGATCACTTCGTCAGCAGTGGTGAGACCCGCGAGCACTTTGCGTACGCCATCTTCCCGGAGCGTCCTCATCCCGAGTTCACGCGCTCGCTGACGCAGCGAGATCGTAGAAGCGTTGTTGTTCACCATGTTTCTGACCTCGTCATCCACGAGGAACATCTCAAAGATACCCATGCGACCCTTGAATCCTTTGCCCCTGCAGGCTTCGCAACCAGCAGGCTGCATGACACGGGCTTGGGAGAGCATGCCGGGCTCGATTTGCAAAGCACTCATCTCGTATTCCGAGAGCTCTCCGGGTTGCTTACAAGCTGGGCAAAGACGGCGGACAAGCCTCTGGGCGACGACTGCTCGGACGGAGCTTGAAACCAGAAATGGCTTCACTCCGATATCGACAAGACGCGCAATCGCACTTGGCGCGTCATTCGTGTGCAGCGTTGAGAGCACAAGGTGACCAGTGAGCGAGGCATTCACCGCGATGCTTGCCGTTTCGTTATCACGAATCTCACCGATCATGATGATATTGGGCGCTTGACGCAAAATAGAACGCAGAGCTGCTGGAAATGTCATTCCAATGCTGGCATTGACTGGCACTTGGTTGATGCCGTTCATCTGGTATTCGACAGGATCCTCAACCGTGATGAGTTTGCGATCCGGCTTGTTCATGTAGTTCAAGCAACCGTAAAGCGTGGTGGTCTTTCCAGAGCCAGTTGGACCTGTCACAAGAATGATCCCATCGGGAAGATTGATGCACTGCTCAAATTTAGCCTGATCATCGGACAGAAAGCCAAGATCGGGCAGACCCAACATAAGTGAAGTTTTATCAAGAATACGCATGACCACGCTTTCACCATGTACGGTAGGAATCGTAGACACACGCAGGTCGACTGATTTTTCGCCAAGTCGAATTTGGATGCGACCATCCTGCGGAAGTCGCTTCTCAGCGATGCTCATGGACCGGGACATGATCTTGAGTCGGCTCACGATCGCTCCATGAAGCCGCTTGGGAGGCGCCTGCATTTCTTGAAGAACGCCATCGATTCGGAAACGCACGCGCAGCTTGGTTTCAAGCGGCTCGATGTGGATATCACTCGCGCGGTTCGTATAAGCCTCGAAGAGCAGCATCGAGACGAGCTTGATCACAGGCGCATCGCCTTCGGCTTGCCCGCCCTCCTCATCGCGCACCACATCCTGACCTTCGACATCGCCCATGGATTTAAGTAGACCCGACGCAGCATCGTCGGCATCCCCATGAAACCTGATAATGAGTTTTTGGATGGCCTCTGGTGTGGCGCAGACAAACTCCATATCGCGCCTCAACTTGTATGTGAGGTCATCCATGGTCTGCATCGCCATGGGATCAGCAAGAGCAATAATGAGCACGCCCTCGCGCAAGGCTATGGGCACAGCCTGGTACCGACGAGTATCCTCTTCTTGCATGAGTTCGACGACACTGCGTTCGACTTGGATCTGGGCGAGATCCACAAACTCCATACTATTCTGAGCCGCCAAGGCACGGCTCACGTCTTGCTGAGTCAGCACTCCACTTTGAAGCAAAGTTTGCAGCAGACCACCCTCACCCATCTCGGCACGAGCGTGATCAATCTGCGACTTGGTTAGCAAACCTAAGTCGCGGAGAACTTCAACTGTGAATTCATCATTCTGGGACACGTGGGTGAGAAGGTGGGAAGGACTATCTACGAGAGCGATACCTTCAAGTCAATAAATGGAGGCATTCTAAGCCGTCAGCGTGAAAAAAACATCCATAGCAGCGCAAGACCGAGAAGAATTCGGTAGACACCAAAACCAATGAACGAATGGGACTGAACGTAACGCAAAAGCCACTTCACAGCGATGAACGAAACACCTGCAGAAACAATCGTTCCGAGAAAAATGAGACCCCAGTTTTCTTCGACGCCTGCGTTAAGCGCTTTGAGAATTTTGTAGGCCCCGGCAGCAAGCAAAGTTGGAATACCAATGAGGAAGGAAAACTCTGTTGCAACGGGACGGTTCAGCCCGCAGAGCATGGCGAAAATAATCGTGGCCCCAGAACGCGAGGTCCCAGGAAAGACCGCTGCAAGAATTTGAGCGCTGGCTACCATGAATACGACCGGCCAAGTGATATGGTCGGAGAGTCGCTGGTTCCTCAATTTTTTTTCGACTACGATGAAAACAATGCCGCCAAGGATCAGCGCCCCTGCGACAGGCAGCAATGTATCGGGAAGTTCGATTCCCAACTTATCGAGAGTCAGTCCACCGATGACAGTGATAACGAATCCAACAAAGATTTTTAAGTTGAAGGCCAGACTCTCTGGATTCCGCCAATCGGCCATCATTCGAAGACGCTGGGTGAACAATGGCAAAACGGCAAGGACCGCACCGCTCTGGATCACGATGGTAAAAAGGTCGCTTTGACGATAGTCAAGCCACTCCTGAAAAATGAGCAAGTGGCCTGTGGATGAGACAGGGATGAACTCGGTAGCCCCCTCGACTGCGCCGAGGATGATGATGATAATCCAATCTGGGAGAGGCAAAATTACCGGGGGCTTATACGGCGCTATCGCCTGTTTCTTCAGTGCGGATGCGCACAGCGTTTTCTATGGGAAGGATGAAGATCTTGCCGTCGCCAATTTTGCCTGTTTTCGCAGCTGTCGTGATAGCCTGAACGGCTTTCGAAACCATGGCATCACTCACAACAAGCTCGATCTTAACTTTTGGAAGAAAATCCACTGTGTATTCGCTACCGCGATAAATTTCAGTATGACCTTTCTGGCGACCGAACCCCTTGACTTCACTCACTGTCATTCCCTCGATGCCGACTTCTGCCAAGGCCTCTTTCACATCCTCCATTTTGAAGGGCTTGATGATAGCTTCGATTTTTTTCATGTTGCGTGAAAAAAACCAGAAGCGATCTTGGCTGGCAAGCATCAAGACGAAGGATACACTTTGAGAAAATGAAACCCATACAGTGGAGGCGCAGCAAACTTGGCCGGTATTTGCGCCACCTACCCCGCGCCAAAAATATCCGCGGCACATGGATTCACCGGATTTTTGGAGATCGCCTTTTTGCAAATGAGCTGTGGCATCCCACGGGCCAAAAATTTGCAGCTGGCATGTCAATCGGGGCTTTTTTTGCCCTCATGCCACTTCCCGTTCAAATGATCGCCGCGGCACTCACAGCGTTTTTCTTTAAAGCAAATATCCCAGCGGCCATCGCTGGGACGTGGGTCAGCAATCCCTTCACGTTTCCGTTCTGCGTGTACTTCCAGTACCGGCTGGGATGTTTCCTGAGTGGCCGCGAGCCGATGCATATCAAAGATCCTGATTTTTTTTCATCCCTCTCGAGCGCACCGATGCCATTTCTCGTCGGCATCGTTCCCGCCGGCCTGATTCTAGCCGCAGTAACGTATCCTGTGACTCTCGTTCTTTGGGAATGGATCACACGTAGCATTCATGCTGCAAGGAACCGACGACTTGCAGCTTACGAGGCCAAGAAGCCATGAGCAAAGGAGAATGAGAGTGCCTGACCTTCAAGGTGAAAAATGAATACTGCCTGCAAAATCATCTTTTCAAGCGATGCCTCCTACATGGCCGAGGTGAGAGATTGCGTGAGAGCGTTTTTAAAAGACTCGGCATTTCCTGAGGAAGAGGCAGCGAAGATCGTAATGGCGATTGATGAAGCCTGCACAAACATTATCCGTCATGCCTATGTCGGCTTGGCGAAGCCCATAAGACTTGAAATGAAATGGCTGAGAGACCGCACAAGATTCGTTCTGCGAGATTACGGGAGGTCCTTCCAACCACCCACCTTCGAAACCAAAGATATCAACCCCACCATGCCCGGGGGGCTAGGCGTTTTTATTATTGGAAAAGTTTTTGACCGCGTTGACTACGCCCCACAGGCCCGTGGGACCAGACTCACACTGGAGAAGCGGCTTCCAGCACGGGCGCACTAAAGCTGTTTCTGAACGATCTGGAAAATCACCGTGTTATCCTGAAACCCCTTGAGCGCTTCGGAACCTGGACCGCTACCGACTGCAACCGCATCCTCGGCCACCCCAATGGCAGCAGCCCGCTTGCTGGCTGATGGCTCTGTTGAAACTGGCCCCTCGGGGCTCGTGCGCGTGCCAGACTCGGGACCGGTGGACCAAGTGATGGAGGGGGCCCCTTGGGCATTGATTCCAAGCAACCCGGCCCCTTTATCATTTCGAAAGGGGTATCCGTTCAAGCGGAGCCCACCAACATTGCGTTTGCCAACAACGAGAACGAGCGCCTTTGGTCCCGCATAGCGCATGGCCTCGGCCACGGCATCATCGAGAGCAAGGATTTCCCGAAGCGTGCGCTCGCCTTCATTCTGCGTGGCAGATTTTCCCGCCAAGCCGGCATCGACAATCAGCAGGTAACCGCGGGTATTGTATTGAAGCAGGCGGATGGCATTTCGAACCATGGTGGCCAGGGTGGGCTGTCCCGGATCGACTCCGAATTCATCTGCAAAATTCAAGTTTCCCATACTGAATAAACCCAGAGTCTTGGGAGTCTTCCACGATGGAATACCATCAAGTTCAGTTTCCGAACGGACAATATCATAACCGTTACCTCGTATTTCCTGCAGAAGATCACGTGCATCAGCACGACGACCTCCCTGCTCCGCGGGCAAAAAATCCGCCGCGCCGCCGCCCAGAATCACATCCACTCCCGACCCCTCCACGAGTTGGCGGGCAATCACTGAGTAGTCAAGCGGATCAGCCGTCCCGGCATAAAATGCGGCCGCCGTGGCATCGGTGATCGAGGCATTGGAGACGATGCCGGTGGCCCGTCCACGTTGGCGGGCGATCGCGATGAGATTGGGAAGTGCGCCGTTGCCTTGATTGACTCCAAGAACCCCGTTGTTCCCCTTCTGGCCAGTTGCAATCGAGCTTGCAGCTGCAGCCGCATCGGCAACGGCAAAGTCATTGGCATGGGTCGCAAGCAGAGAAAAATTTGGCAGTTGTTCAAGCTGCAGGCGGTGATCCGCTCCACCTTGGTAATTGCGAGCCGGTGTCAAAACAGAGGGAGTGAGATTATCAGCTAAAAAAACAATCACCGCAAAAGGGCGTTGGACAACCCAGTTGATGTAAAAGAGAGCGCCAAGTGCCAGAAAAACTAAAAGGCATCCGAGAGCCAAAAGGCGATTGCGCGTTTTTTTGTTCATAGAAAACATTTGCGTACCTGACGCCCTCTGAGCAATCCCTATTTGGACTTGGGGAGGGAAATACCAAAGAAATCCAGAGGTGGACATCTCCTGTGACCAAGTAAAATTCATACTTCCTCCAAAAACATTAACCCTCACACAGCCTAGTAGGCGCTACTTTGCTCTAAGCCCGTGAAATTTTCCCTTGCCCAGTCCCGCCACGCATGCAGAATAGGCAAATGTTGCACGCTGGCATCGCAAAGAAATTTGAGGGAGCAGCGCAGGAGTTATATCCAAGTGCTTCATTTAAAGAAATTAAAATTGCCCTGTGGTGTAATGGTAACACAGTGCCCTTTGGAGGCATTATTCATGGTTCGAGTCCATGCGGGGCAGCCACTCTCGTCAAATGATTGCGAGCTTGATGTGAGCCTGCTGTCCCCTTAGAAGATTTTTCAATGACCCAGCTCCCGAAAGAATGGCGATTCCTGCGCTCAGGCTGGATTTATGCCTTGGTGCTAACGGGTCGGGAGGCGACCGCCACCGAAATGGTATCCAAGTCCCTTCGATCGCTCGTCGAGCGGAATGACCTCGTTGGTTCCACGCGCAGACGGCGTTTGTTTTTTGCGATGCTTTTCCGCGAGGGACAAAAAATCCCACGCATCACCGAAGTCGCTGAGACAAATCCTGCGAGGTTGGCTTGCTTGCACGGCCTCTCTGAACCGGGTCGCAGCGCCCTCGCCCTTCTCCACCTGAGACTATTTGATCTGGATCAGATCGCAGTCATCATCGGGACCACAGAGAAAGAACTCCCTGCCATCCTTACAAGTGCGCGGGAAGATTTTTCAAAACTTTCGCCCCCCAACACATGAAACCAGCAACCGCTCGCAGCATTCTCGCCTGCCATGTGGAGGACCCCAACGGTGATATTCCACCCATGATGAAAAGCGCCTTGAGGGCCTTGGAAAAATCACCAGAACTCAAAGCCAACTACGCGAAGCAGTCACTCATCGACTCAAACCTGCGCGCCGCATTCAAAGACGCCTCGGTGCCTGAGGATGCTCTGGCCAGCTTCGCATCCCAAGTGGATGCCATCCCGACGAGGCATTTCAATCCGCGCGATCCCGCAATAATTGCAGTGATGATCGGCTTCGTCCTGCTCGTTCTCGTGGTGACATGGAATTTCCTGGGACGACCAGCATCGTTTCCACCGGATGGCTTAGAGGTGGCCGAGGCAGCCTTAGATGCAGATGACTCGACTTTTCAACCAGCCACAGTTCCCACAGAGGAATTGGAGGATTGGTTTGTTTTGAAGGGATTCGATGGATTCCGAACGCCTTCGTTTTTTTTGGAGAAAAAAGCCCATTCAGCCGGTCTATTGGAGTTTGAAAAACAACGCCTGGCCATCGTGCGCTTTCCCTCACTGAATGCCCAGCTTGTGGTCTTCAACGCAGCTCCACTGGACATCACAATGCCCGATGGGGAATGGCGCACGGCACAATTGAATCAGCGATTTTCTGTAGCTCTAAGCCAAGAAAAAGGCATGTGCTTCCTCGTTATCGTTGAGGGCTCTGAAGCCGATCTGGCTCGAGTCCTCAACAGCAAAGGAAACTAAACAACCCTACTTTTTCAACAAATCAATCGCTGCTTGAACCTCTGCGGCATGTTCGCCGGTTTTCGCAGAAAGGGATATCCACGCAACTTGGCCGTCCTTGATCAGAAAAGACTGCCTCTTGCTCACTGGCAGCCCCATCACGCCTCCCACTCCAAATGCCTCAGCAACTTTCCCGTCTGAATCGGCAATAAGGCAAAAGGGGAGATTGTATTTTTGTTGAAATTTTTTCTGCGAAGCGGACGTGTCACGACTCACTCCGATGATCTGCAAGTTCTCGGCTTGAAGCGATTCAAAGGAATCACGGAGGGAACAGGCCTGTGCTGTGCAGCCAGGAGTGTCAGCCTTGGGGTAGAAATAAACCAGTGTCAGACCCTTTGCATAAGCATCGGCGAAGACAAATCCCTTGCCGTCTTGGTCTATTGCAGTGGGCACGGGGGCCGGTGAGCCGACTTCTAGGGCTTTTACTTTGCTGCCAAATCCAAAAAAACTCATAATAGTTAATGCGACGAGCGCTGTTTTACCATGCATGAAAAAATAATCTAACGGCTCAAAAGCACATGGCAACTGATCATTCAACTGCAGGAAAAGAACCAAAACTCTCAGCCGCTATCGCCCTCCTTGCCGCAGTGGCGGCGGCCACTCCGTGTTTTTTTTCGAGACAAGAGAGCCTGCGGTCGGCCATGGCAGGTCATGCAGACCATGCCAATCTCATAGATCGCTTTATCGCCTCAGCCTTTGGAATCGGAGGATTGCCAGCTGCGGATCTCGCGCGAGCTGCCTGTGTGGCCCTGCCAATTGTTGTTTTATTTTTCGCATTGGGAAGACTTGTAGGAAAGCTCCCCCCCTATCTGCAACTCGGTGCCCGAGGTGCGCTAACTATCGCTGCGCTCGGCATTATCTCCTTCGGAGCATACGAAAGTGTGGAGGCTCGGCAACACCAACTGCGCGACATCCGCCTTCTGGCGCCTATCGAGCTCCTGCGCGAGGGAGAAAAAAGCGGGGGCCGGATTTTTATGAACCCCTCGGCCCTCGCAGCATCTCGTCTTCTTGCTTCAGGACTCATACCCCAAGCACCCGATTCCGCATCCGCTCAAGCGTTGTCCTCCGCGCCTGTGCTTTGGCGCGAAGAGGATCGAAGCAACCCCTTCTCAGCAGTCCTTCTTGCAACTCCGCTGGATGATTGCCGCCCACTTGTCGATCTGCTCTCCAGTTCACCCGAGTGGCGGTTGGCACGCATCGACAACATGGGAGTTCTTTATAAACGAGGACAAAAAGAATCCACCAACCCAATTAGCCAAACCCACTTTGCTAATAGCCGAGACGAGGCCCTTCGAAACGCACAGTTGGCAATGATCCTGCACTTTCTGGGAAAAAACCAAGATGCCCGCGAGTTTATGGATATGGCCCGCCGCATCGCACCAAGAGATCCGTTAGTGCTCACGCAATCGGCAACGCTTGCGGCCTCATTCAAACAATGGCAACGCGTAAGGGAAGCCTCCGAACTAGCCCTAAAAGAGAACTCCGCCTCCCTCCAGGCCCACTACCTTCTCGCCCTTGCGTTCCTTGAGATGAACAACATTCCTGCCGCCGCTAAGGAATCAGGTGTCCTAGCATCATTCAACTCGAACTCCCCCTCTGTGCTCCTTCTCCAGGCTCGGATTGCCCGCGAAGCCAATGACCCCACCACTGAAATTTCTGCACTCGAAAAACTTCTCGCCATTTCAAAAAAAAGAATGGCTGACCCTGCCATTATTCATATCCATTTGGCGCAAGCTTGGGCCAAAAAGGGATTCGCAGCCCAAGCCTTGGAAAACTATACGGCCGCCCTCAAGGGAGATTTGACACCCTCGCAGCGAGCAGAGGTAGAAAGAGCAAGGGGCACGATCAAAGATCGCGCCCCTCGCCTTGATGAATAAACGATGCGACTTTTTTAGCGCATTTTGCCGCCGTAGATAGCGTTGTCGCCGAGTTCCTCTTCGATACGGAGAAGCTGATTGTATTTCGCCACGCGGTCGGTGCGGCATAGCGAGCCGGTTTTGATCTGGCCGGCATTGGTGGCCACAGCGATATCGGCAATCGTGACATCTTCCGTTTCACCGGAGCGGTGGCTGATAACGGCCGTATACTTGTTCTCCTTGGCGAGCTCAATAGCATCGAGTGTCTCAGTGAGTGAACCGATTTGGTTTACTTTCACGAGAATCGAATTGGCCACTCCTTGGTCGATCCCCTTCTGGAGAAATTCGACATTGGTTACGAAAAGATCGTCTCCGACCAACTGGGTGCTCGAACCGAGAGCATCGGTGAGTTTTTTCCAGCCGACCCAGTCGTTCTCGGCGCAGCCGTCCTCGATCGAGATGATCGGGTAGTTTTTGCAGAGGCCTTGGTAGTAGGCGACAAGCTCATCAGCACTGCGTTTGGACCCATCAGATTTCTTGAAAACATAGGCCTTCTTTGCAGCGTCGTAGAATTCGCTCGAAGCACAATCAAGTGCGATGAAGATTTCCTTGCCGAATTTGTAGCCAGCAGCCTTCACCGCCTTGGCGATTGATTCCAGAGCGTCTTCGGCACTCGAAAGGGCGGGAGCGAAGCCTCCTTCGTCACCGATCGCTGTGGAAAGACCACGTTTTTTGAGCTCAGCCTTCAGCGCGTGAAAAATCTCGGTTCCAGCGCGGAGAGCCTCAGAGAACGTGGAAAAATCTTTTGGCACGATCATGAATTCCTGAAAGTCGATCGGAGCGTCGCTGTGAGCACCGCCATTCAGGATATTCATCATAGGCACAGGCAGAACTTTGGCATTCGGCCCACCGAGATATTTGTAAAGCGGTTGGCCGATCTGCGCCGCAGCGGCTTTCGCGGATGCCAGAGAGATGGCGAGGATTGCATTGGCTCCGACTTTCTTTTTCGTCGGCGTGCCATCCACCTCGATCATCGTTTTATCCACAGAGACTTGATCTGCCGCGTCAAGACCGATGAGCGCTGGAGCAAGCAATTTTGAAACGTTGGAGACCGCCTTAGTGACTCCTTTGCCAAGGTAACTGGCCTTGTCGCCGTCACGAAGTTCAACAGCCTCATGTTCACCTGTGCTCGCTCCGCTTGGAACTGCCGCTCGCCCGATAGCGCCGCCTGCAAGTTCAACGTCAGCTTCGATAGTGGGGTTGCCGCGTGAATCAAGGATTTGGCGGGCGTGAATGGAAAGAATGGTTGTATCGGACATTTTGTATTTCGTTGAGATGAGCCCTCCAAAAACCAACTCGCACCTTTTCTGGCAAGCCAAATCGCGATCACCTCCCGCACACGAATCCACACGACAAGGCAAAGGTTGCTCGGAACGGCCTTTGGATTTAGGGTTTGATAAGGCATTCTTCCCGAATGCACCTCAACCATGAAGCAATTTGAAAGCCTTCGCGCCTCGTCGCTCTATTGCAAGAAATGCGCCGCAGCGATGCCGGTGCGCGAGAAACTCCTCCTCGTCCTGCCCGACAAGGAAATTTACGATTACCTTTGCCCCAATTGCGCCGCATCACTCGGCCAACGAGAGGTCACTGCCGGAGAACTCATGATGGCCCGGTCACAAACCGCACGCCGGCCTGCGATGCCACGAATCGGGTTTTAAGTTTTATGCGCATTGTTTTTTGCGGCACTGGGGAGATCGGAGTTCCCGCACTGAAGGCCCTGCTCGATTCCAGAAAATACGACCTTGCTGGCGTGGTCACTCAACCAGACAAGCCAGCCGGCCGCGATTTAAAGCCACGCGCCTCGGCAATCAAACACGTCGCACTCGAACGCGGAATTCCCGTTTACCAGCCCCCAAAACTCCGCGACGAAGCATCCCTCGCAATGCTCCACGGCCTGAGACCCGACGTGATGATCGTAGTGGCCTATGGCCAGATTCTTCCAAAAGCTGTGCTGGATTTACCCCGTCTCGGGTGTCTCAATCTCCACGCATCCCTCCTGCCCCGACATCGGGGCGCATCACCAATCCACGCTGCAATTCTGGCGGGCGATCCCACGACAGGAATGTCGGTGATGTATATGGACGAAGGCCTCGATACCGGGGATGTGCTCTTGGAAGAAAAACTCGAAATCGGTTCCGAAGAGACCTCTGGCGAACTCCACGACCGTTTGGCGGATCTCGCCGCCCCCTGCCTCCTTCGCGCTTTAGACCTGCTCGCTTCAGGCCAAGCACCCCGCACGAGCCAGAATTCCCAAAATGCAACCTACGCGCCAAAGTTGAAGAAAATCGATGGTTGGTTGGATTGGAATAAGCCAGCCTACGACCTTGCCCGCAGAATCCGCGCGATGTCACCCTGGCCTGGAGCTTTCACGCGCATCTCGGGACATGTTTTAAAAATCCACTCCGCCCGTGAACATACCTCCTCAGGCACTCCGGGAACCGTGCTGCAAGCTGATCCCAACGGCCTCATTGTCGCCTGTGGAACGGGTTCGCTGAATCTTCTGAACGTCCAGCTCGAAGGCCGCAAAAGGCTAGCCGCTGCTGAATTTCTGAGGGGCTTTCCGCTGGATCAAGGAGCGGTATTTGATTTGTCCTTTTCTCCGCAACCCTAATGCGGTTCTATGTGGCAACTTGCCCATGTCTCAACAATCCCATGTCCGCTATAAAAGGGTCGTGCTCAAACTCAGCGGAGAAGTTCTCCGCGAGCCAGGTAGCCGCGACAGCATCAGCCCGGAAGTCGTACAAAAAATAGCCTCTCAGGTTGCAGAGGCTCGAAAGCTCGGCGTCGAACTGGCCATCGTCATCGGTGGTGGCAACATATGGCGCGGCCTAACGGCCAGCCATCGAGGGATGAACCGCACTACAGCCGACTATATGGGCATGCTGGCCACAGTCATCAACGGCCTTGCCCTCATGGCTGCACTCGAAGCCCAAGGCATTGAAGTGCGCGTGCAGACCGCCATCGAAATGCAGAACCTCGCTGAACCCTTCATCGTCCGTAGAGCCACTCGCCACCTCGAACTGGGACGCGTGGTTATTTTTGTCGCAGGAACCGGCAACCCGTTCTTCTCAACCGACACGACCGCCGCGCTCCGTGCCGCCGAGATCGGCGCACAGCTCATTTTGAAAGCCACCAAAGTCGATGGCATCTACGACTCGGATCCCTTGAAAAATCCGGACGCGAAGCGTTTCACCCACATCACCTACAGCGATGCCCTTTCGCGCCGCTTGCAGGTCATGGACTCGACGGCCTTCAGCCTCTGCATGGATAACAAAATGCCGATCATCGTTTTTGACATGAACAAGCCCGATAATATCCGACTCGCCATCGCTGGCGAAGAGGTGGGCACACTGGTTTCTGAAAAATCCCAATAGCTACAATGACAACAGAAGAAATTCTTTTTGAAGCCGAGGACGGCATGGAAAAAGCCGTATCCTTCATGACGCACGAGTTTGCTGCCATCCGTACAGGCAAAGCCTCCCCCGCCCTTGTCGAAAACATCGATGTCGAAGCCTACGGCTCCACGATGAAGCTCAAACAACTCGCTCTCATCACCACGCCAGAGCCCCGCTTGCTTGTGATCCAACCATTCGACGCGGCAACTGTGCGAGATATCGAGCGCGCCCTCAACGAATCCCGCATCGGCATTCACCCCGCGGTGGATGGCAAACTCATTCGCTTGCCTATTCCAGAGCTTTCCGAGGAGCGCCGACGCGACCTGACTAAAACCGTCAAATCGATCGCTGAAGAATCCCGCGTGCGTGTGCGATCAAGCCGCCGCAACGCGATGGATACCGCAAAGAAAACTCAGAAGGACGGCAAAATGAGCGAAGATGAACTCCGGGATACCGAAGGCGAAGTCCAAAAACTCACCGATCGGTTCGTTGCCGACATCGACAAGCACACCGAAGCCAAAGAAGTGGAATTAATGAAAATATGAAAGCCCTCCTTGCTCTACTCATCGCCCTAAGTCTGACCATGCCGCTCTGCGCTGAAGTCGTGCGCGAGGCTCCAGCTTTCAATTGGACAGACTCGACAGGTTCAGCAAAGCCACTCAAAAATCTTCGGGGCCAACCTGTGGTTCTCATCATCGCCGACAGCCCCCGCCAAGGCGCGTTCCGCTCTCAGGTCGCTCAGTTGCAAAAAATCTACGAACGCTTTGCGGCAGAAGAAGTCCTCTGCATCGCTGCTTTTTCAAAACAACAGGATGTGATCCGCTCAAACATTCCGTTCCTCACCGTTCCCGATGGCGCCAGCACCGCGGCGACCTACGATGTGCCTCAAGGCTTTGCCATTGCTGTTATCGGAGAGGACGGCAACCTAGACTGCTTCAGCACTCGAGTCCTCCCCGCCCAGCGGATTTACGACATCATCGACAATTCCTTCACGAAACAAAAACAACTCCGCCGGGACTGACGTCCTCCTAGCGAGGTCCAACCGCCCCGCGAAACTTAAAACTACCTATGAGCTTCCAAGACCAAATCAACCAAGACATCAAAGCCGCCATGCTAGCCCGTGAGTCTGCGAAACTCGGCGTTCTCCGCATGCTGAAAACTGCTCTCATGAACTCGGCCATCGAAAAAGGTGGAGCCGGAAGCACACTCGAGGATGCCGATGCGCTCGCTATCGTCCGCAAAGAAGTGAAAAAGCGCCAAGACTCCGTCGAGGCATTCGAAAAAGGCGGACGCCCAGAAATGGCTGCCACTGAAAAAGCCGAAATCGATATCCTCAACACCTACCTCCCACATCCACTCTCCGCTGAGGAAATTTCGGCACTCGTCCAATCTGCCATCGCCGAAGCCGGCGCTACCAGCCGCAAGGAAATGGGCGCTGTCATGAAGATCGTGAACGAAAAAGCAGCAGGGCGCGCCGATGGACGCACCATCAGCGCCGAAGTTCAAAAGCACCTCCCAGCCTGATTTTTCTGAGCGTTCCCTACGGACGCGGACTTGCAGGCACGCTGAGAAACCGGCTGCCAGCAGCGACAAACCGCCACGGCAGCTCAGCAGAACGAGTGATGCCGATTCTCGGGCAGGCCAAGATTTTTGGAGTATTCGCCGGAAGGTGAAGCGAGCTTCCCTCTTCAGAAAGAAGGTCTCGGCCGTGAAGACCGCCGTCCATCCCAAGAGCTCGAGTGAGTTTACCCGGACCAGAACAAAGCCCTTTGAGCCGCTGCGTATTGCGGCGGAGGGTCATTTCCGAGATGCCTTTCTTGGGTTCCAGGGCTCGAATCAAAACAAAGCCATCCTCACTCCCTCCCCTCACCAGAAAATTCAGCAACCAGTGCACCCCGTAGTTCAAATACACGTAAGCAGCACCAGGCGGCATTTTTGACACAAACTCCCGCGACGATGGCCTGGAGAATGTATGGCAAGCTTCGTCATTCAAAACCGAATAGGCCTCCGTCTCAACAATCACACCACCACACCCCTTCCAAAAAAGTTCGCAGCCAACCAACTCACGCGCACAGGAAACCGGGTCGCGTCGGAAAAAGTCGGTCGTAATGTTCATGCCGAACAAACAGTCAGTGCTAGCAGCGAGATTCAATTCTTCCCTGCTCGTGAGACCTCAAAATAAATTCCCAAAACTCGATCGAGCCAATCTTCTACCGAGAAAGGCTTCTTGCAGCGTTCAGCGCGTCGGAGCCATTGGTGAGGCCCCCGGAACATCGCCGACATTAAGAAAGGGAACGACTCCGCCGCCACTGATGCGCGGCAGGACGCCGTCCCATTTTTCAATCGAGCGGAGTTGAATGATCTCCGGGCTTTGCTTAAGCGCGAGGGCCTCGCGCTGGATGGCATCGGCTCGAGCCTTTGACTGAATCTCGGTGGAGTAAGCCTCAGCAGAGGCTGAGAGCTTGCGCTCCTCGGCGCTAGCCTCGGCTTGAGTAACACGCATGATCTTCTCATTCTTGGCCTGCAGAGCCATTTGCTCGGCTTTCACTTTGGCCTCAATCGCTCGGTTGAACTCGGGT
The DNA here is from genome assembly GCA_947499885.1 of Spartobacteria bacterium. Lineage (GTDB taxonomy): Bacteria > Verrucomicrobiota > Verrucomicrobiia > Chthoniobacterales > Terrimicrobiaceae > UBA967. The sequence goes on along the minus strand of CANMQB010000005.1, from coordinate 932 downwards.
GAGAAATTAAAGTCCGTGATAGCAAGGTTAGCGATGACAACGGCATTCGAGAGGCCTTTTTCCTTGAGAGTACTGTCGAGAAAATGACTGAGAGCCTCTTGGATTTGTTGCTTAACCAGCTCGCGTTTTGTGACCAATTCCTCTGCGGTAAATTTAGCCGTTACACCTTTCACACACTCTTGGATGGCAGGTTCAACAAGCGATGCAGAAACTTTTTTCAAAGTACCGACCCGTTGGTAGATGAGCGGCGCCAGGACTCCATTCAGCGAATACTGCATCGTAACCTGAGTGCTGACGGACTGGAGATCTTTTGAAGCAGCCGTGGCTTGCGCATGGCTTGCCGTGAGACGCACATCGATTTGCTCCACTTGGTCAATGAAGGGCTTCTTGAAGTGGAAACCCTCGGGGAGGGCATTCGGTTGCACCGCCCCCAACGTCGTGACAACCCCGACATTGCCAGCCTCCACGATTACCATCATGGAAGACAAGACGGCAAAAGATGCGAAAACAAAGATGCCAAGTGGAATCAAAAAGCGAAATGGGGTGCGGTTAAAATCATTCATTGGCTGACTAGAGTAGTGCAGAGTCGTTAGAGATCAATTTTTTCCCTCCGCTAGGTGAAGGGGAAGCTTCAGATGAGTTGCGGCTCGTTGTCGGCTTCGCGGAATTGCTTGAGAAGCTCGGCAAATTCTTCACGCGTGTGGGATTTCTGGATTTTTTCGATTTCGGCACCAGCCAGTGCATCGCAGCGTTCGTTCTCCGGATGTCCGGCATGGCCCTTGAGCCACTTCCACTCAATGTGGTGGGGCTTGGAAGCGGCATCGAGGCTGCGCCAGAGGTCAGCATTTTTAACCGGTTGGCGACTGGCGGTGAGCCAGCCTCTTGTTCGCCAAGAGTGAATCCACTCGGTGATGCCCATGCGCAGGTATTGG
>CANMQB010000004.1 GCA_947499885.1 Spartobacteria bacterium | reverse complement strand
CCTTGATGCCACGAACACAGGCACCCACGCGTGATGCGTGGGTGCTGCTGTGCCTCGCCACGACGCTCTACATCGGCGCGTCGATCTTTCTCCAAAGTTTTTCGATCATCGGCGGTGTGCTCACCGCGCAAGTGCTGGGCCTCGGCCGATCCCATCGTTCCCCACGAGGAAAATGCGGCGATCGTCAAAGAACGCTACGAAAAAATGGGCGGCCCGATTCTGGTGATTCTCAAGCCAGGTGCCGGCCACCATCCACATGACCTCGAAGATCCCACGCTGATTCTGGATTTTATCCGGAAACAAACCAAGACGCTCTCCGCCACGGATACCTAAAATGAAAAGCCATAATCCACTCTCAAAACCAACAATGAAAACCAACAATGAAATGAGCCAATCAAAGGACCAACACCTCGCCTGGTGGCGGGAAGCCCGATTCGGAATGATGATCACCTGGGGAGTCTATGCTCTCAAAGCCGCAGGAGAGTGGGTGCAATACACGCGGCGGATTCCTGTTAAAGAATACGACCAACTGGCAGCCCAATTCAATCCCGTAGAGTTCAATGCCCGCGAGTGGGTGCGGATCGCCAAAGATGCCGGGATGAAATACATCGTCGCCATGGCCAAACACCACGACGGCTTCGCCATGTTCCGCAGTAAGGTGAACGATTACAACATCATCGATGCAACCCCGTTCAAACGCGACCCCATGGCCGAGTTGGCAGAAGCCTGCCGCGAAGAGGGCATCAAGTTCTGCCTCTATTTCTCCCATGTGCGGGAATGGCGGCATCCTCACGCCCAGAGCTTGGATCCTCATAATGCGATCCACATTGGAAACTATGGCAACTTTTGGGACTATCCGGACGAGGAGAAGAAAAACCTCCAAGTTTTCTTGGATGAGGTCTCCAAACCTCATTTGCGAGAGATTTTAACCCAATACAATCCCGCATTAATCTGGTTCGACACGCCAAGTCTGATCCGCCCGGATCAAGCGCAGGAACTCATCGATATCGTTCGAGAAATTTGCCCAGAGTGCATCATCAATAGCCGGATCGGCGAAAGTGCAGAATTCGACTACCTGAGCTGCGGAGACAATGAGATTCCCGACCAGCGGGGTATCGATTTTGAAACCCCGATGGTGATGAATCGCAGTTGGGGACACAATACCAACAAGGAGAATCCCTATCGGACCACCTCCAAGCTCATTTCCGAGCTGGTCGAGATTGCCAGTGCCGGGGGAAATTTCCTTCTCAACGTAGGCCCAGATGAATTGGGGCAAATTCCCGACGAGGCCCAGAATCGGCTCCAGGGCATGGGCACTTGGCTGCGAGTCAACGGCGAGGCGATCTATGGAACTCAAGGCTCTCCTTTTGATGTTCCTCCTTCATGGGGAAAAATCACTGCCAAAGGAAACAATCTCTATCTCTTCATCCAAGAGTGGCAGGCGAGCGTTTCTCTTATGGGGCTTCTGAGCAAGGTTGCCCGCTGCACCCTGCTCGCGACCCAGGAGGATCTGGCCTTTGAGCAAATTGATAAGGGAGTGCTTCCGCCGGAGCTTCGCTTGCGCCTTCCGCAGCAATCGCCGGATGCACACTGCGCGGTGATCCGCGTGGAACTCGTCGAGGCCCCTCGGATTGATAACCGGCTGGTGGAAAATGAAAATGGAGTCATCGAAATGAGAGCCCGGCGTGCCGTGCTTGAAAAAAACGCGGATTCACGCGCTTGCGTATCGATGTCGGGCGTCACAGAGCGCTGGTTCAGCGACGATGTGCGACTGACTTGGGAGTTTTATGCAGCAATGTCCGGTGAGTATGCCATCGAAGCGATTCTTCAAACCTTTTTCTATGGCGATTGGGATGTCGGGTTCGCTCTCCATGCCGAATGCGAAGGCCAGACGGTCTCTGCCGTTTATGATCCGCCGGAAGGCAATCAATCGAAACTCTGCTCCTACGAGAGGCGCCCAGTGAAACTCGGGAAAGTCTCTCTCGGTGAAGGCCCCCATCGCCTGACCATCTCCGCAACTGGCGTTCCCGCGAGCCTGCTCCGCCGCTGCGGCGTGACGCTGGCCGCAGTACACCTCGTTCGCGACATGGGTAAAGAATGATGGCTCGTGAGCCACAAAACATACGTTTTGCAATGATCCATCCGAATCAATCGGCAAACGGAAAGAAAATCCCCATCGCCCTTCCGATCGGCACGGAAGCCCGGCAGTTCCTGTCTTTTCCTCGTCGAATTCTTTTGGCAGTCGTTGCCCTCTTCACCGCCTTCAGCATGGGAATGGATTCCAACCTTAGCGCCGCTGAGCCAGCAGCGACATCGCAAGGTTCGCTTGTCACCAAACAATACACCGCCTCGTCGGAGTTGCTTGCCTCCCTGCGAAAGGCATCGCCCGCTAACGCGTCGGCCCCGCTGACTGAGGTTTTCGAGTCTTTGGGCGTCCCTTTCCCTGAGGGAGCCTTGGCTCAAGTTCTTCCCGGCGGTGCGTTGATCGTTCGGAATACGAAGGAAAATATGGAATTGGTGGATGCTTTGATCGAAGCCCACTCCGGTAAGGCGGGAGGCTCTCATTGACTCCCTTGATGCCACGAACACAGGCACCCACGCGTGATGCGTGGGTGCTGCTGTGCCTCGCCACGACGCTCTACATCGGCGCGTCGATCTTTCTCCAAAGTTTTTCGATCATCGGTGGTGTGCTCACCGCGCAAGTGCTGGGCCTATTTTTGCCCTCCTTGGTCTATGCGAAATGGAAAACAGCCGGGATCAAAGAGGCATTGCGCCTGCGTCCGGTATCCGCCGGAGTCTTGTGGCGTGTGGTGCTTCTTGCCGTTACGGGCATGGGCTTGGCCACCTTGGTTGATCAGGCGACACGGCCGCTTGCGCTCCATTTCTTTCCCGATTGGATTCCCGCGCTGGAAGCCTTGATGCAAATCGTGACACCGAAAACACCCCAGCACCTGTTGCAGAATCTTTGCGTGATCGGAATTGCTGCGCCGATTTGCGAGGAAGTGCTCTTCCGGGGGGCCTTCCAAGGCACGCTTGAAAAGCGCGGACCGGTGCGGGCCGTTGCGTTCAGTGCTTTGATGTTCGGGCTGATTCATCTGAATCCCTTCAACTTTGTCGGGCCAATTCTCTTCGGCGTCGGGATCGGGTTTATTGCATGGCGGACGGGGTCGATTTATCCTGCGATTCTTTGGCACGCGCTGAATAACTCGCTCGCAGTCCTTCTGCTTTATTTCGGCGGGGCCTCATTCTCCACCCCGCTGTGGGTGGATGTCGGCCTGGCCGTTCTGTTCGTGTTTTTACTCTGGGAGTTCATTTGCCACACCCGGGGAGCGACATCCCCACCGTCTCCGCTCGCAGCCGCTCCAGACTTGATGCGGGGTGGAGCGCTCCGCGTCGCCTCGGTTGGTGGCGCAGTCTGCGTGCTTCTCCTGCTCGGTGGCACGACCTGTTTTGGCTATGCCAAACTCGGGAGCGACTTTCTGGCGCCGGAGTATCGCACCGGAGATTTTGTGATCTACAAGCGCGGTCTCGCATTTCAATTGGAAGAGGTGCGGCCAACCGATGTCGTGATCTATCGCGACAGCAAAGGCGGATTGCGATTCAGCCGCGTCCTGAAGACCGAGGGAGAGCAACTCACGATGCTTGGATCCGTCGCCACCCATCCGGAGGTGGTCATCCAACGAAAAGATGTCCTCGGCAAGGCGGTCTGGAAATTTGATCCCGGTGAGGAGGTCAAACAAATGATGCTCCAAGTCGAAACGGGCTCTTCACCTCAACGAAAAAGCCAAGGAAAGAGCGACTGAAATCCAACGGCCTCCCCAGAAAACCCAGAAAGACCCATGAAAACACGAAGCAACAGCACAGAATGCCCAACCAATCCAGAGAAACCCAATAGGCCGATCCCCATCGCCCTACCGATCGGCACACCTGATCGAACGGCAATAGATTCACCTCGTCGAAATTTCTTCGCCGTTCTTGCCCTGATCGCCTTCGGCATGGGAGTGACGTCCAGCTCGACCTTGTGGGCCACGGAACCCCGTCCCATTGCTCCCGCACCTTTCATCGACGGAGAGCGATGGGGTGTGCTGGGCGACAGCATCACGCGCAGCGGCCAGTATCACCGCTACGTCGAACTATTCTACCTGACCAGATTCCCCTCGCAGAAGCTGGATGTCATCAACTGCGGCATTTCCGGCGACACCGCACCAGGAGCGCTGCGGCGTTTGCAGTGGGACTGCCTGGATGCGAAGCCAACATCGGTTTCTGTGATGCTTGGGATGAATGATGTCTCTCCAGGTCTTTACGCGCCCGGAGGCGACGAAAGCCGTCGTGCCAAGGCTGCGGAAACCTACGAAGTGGCCATGCGCCAATTGACGAAGTCATTGCTGGAGTCGGGAGTGAAAGTCATTCTCATCACCCCATCGATTTTTGATGATACAGCGGATGTCACGGGCACCAATTATCCGGGCTGCGGGCCTGCTTTGGCTGGGTTTGCCCAGCGTGTGCGGGCTATGGCTGGCGAGTTCCAATTGCCCTGTGTTGACTTCAATGGCCCCATGGCGGCGATCAATGTGGAAAAGCAGAAGGAAAATCCCCGCTTTACCATAGTTGGCGGTGACCGGATTCACCCGACACCTCCCGGTCATTTTGTGATGGCCTACGAATTTCTCCGTGCCCAGGGTTTGGCTGGTGTGGTTTCCAGCATCACGATTGACGCGGCCGCGAAGAAGGTTGGCGAATTGAAAAACTGCTCGGTGAGTGACTTGAAAGTTGACGATGGGGGGATCGTTTTCACCTGTATGGAAAATGCCTTGCCATTTCCGTTCGAAGCATCAGCCAAAGCCGCATTGGATTGGGTGCCGTTCAAGCAAGAGTTCAACCAGCAACTTCTCACGGTCAGAGGCCTCCCCCCCGGCGGTTACGAGTTGAAGATTGACGGAAAGAAAATCCGCGATTTGACGGCTGCGGAATTGGCTCAGGGGGTGAATCTCGCAGAGGAAGCCAATACTCCACAGGCGCAGCAGTCTCTGGCAGTGTTGGCTGCACTTCAAATGAAGTGGGATGCTGTGGCCAAGCTCCGCAATTTGGCTGTCTGCGAGCACGCCGCCTGGCCGGATGCACAACGACCGATCGACCAGACGCAAATGACCGCCAAGCTCGATGCCCGTCTCGAACGGGCCAAACAGAATCCGGTTATCGAGCAGGCCCACCGGCAATATCTGGAGATGAAACCTAATGAGGACGCAATCCAGCAAGAAGCCGAGGCCGCTATGCAAGCCGCCCGGAAGGCGGCTCAGCCAATGCCTCATGAGTTCACTCTGCGGCCAATTCAGAAAGGGGCGAATCCATGAGGTCATTTGTTCCCCTGCTTTCCACCTGCCTGTTCATTTTCTGCGGAGCTCTGAACGCGGAAGATCAAACAGCACATCAAGCGCCTTACTCGGCGACGATCCAAATCGACCTGACCAAGGACCGCGCCATTCGTGTCGGAGCGTTCGAAAAATCACATCTCGATCGGAACATTTACTTCCGCAGCTACTATCCACCGGGATCATTCAGCGCGGAGCGGAATCGCGAACTCGGTGAGATCGGCGCGGTGCCTGGCCGTGGCATTCTCGTCTTCAACTCCTCTGTCGATGAGAAAAACCTTGGCGGGTTGCAGCAGGACGCGGAGCATCCGGGGCGACCAACGCCGGAGTCGCTCAAGAATACCTTGAACAGCTATGTGAGCGCATTTCAGAACGCGGCGTGGGAATATCCCGGCGCCAAACACGCCATGGCATTCTCTGGTTACCCGGAATGGATGCGCGCGCCAAAGCCGGGTGCACCGAAGAAAGAACTTCTCGAAGACCATGAGAAGTTCCTGCAAGAGGTGCCGCGCCCGGAATTTTATCCGCTATGTGCCGAGATCATTTCTGCATGGTTCGACACCCTGAAAGCCTCGAACTGCTCGCCACCCAGTTGGTGGACGATCCAGAATGAACCGGGAGGGGAATGGGATGACCACTTGGCAAATCTCACCCGCGTGGTGGCGGATGGCCTACGCAAGAATCATCCAGAGGTGAAGGTGAGCGGTCCCTGTAGCGCGTGGCCGTATCCCGGAGCGGATTGGAAAAGCTGGGAGAATACGCAGAAACCGTTCATCGAGCAGGCGGGCGATTGCGTCGGCGCTTACGACTTGCATTTCTACAGCAAAGGCCACTGGTCGTTGCCACCGGATCCGGCATGGCAGGCCAAGCGCGTGCCCGAGCCGAGTTTGTATGAAGCCCAGCGGCTGGGCATCGGCACGGTTTGGGAATACGGACGGCTTGACGCTTATCTCGATCTCTTCGCCGCGTACCACATGCAGTATTTTCAGGTGTCGCAGCCCAAGCCGATGATCATCTCGGAGTTCGGCCACCAGACAGTTCATCCGCAATTTGGTCCATGGAAGAACGACTTTAAACCATGGCTCTATATGACGACCGTGATTCGCCAGTGGCTGACCTACATGGAACGGCCCGAAGTGGAGCTGACGGTGCCGTTCATCTTGGGTGAGTCTGCCAAAGGCCATGCACCTCAGCGTGGTATGGCCATCTACACCCGCCCCGATGCGCCGGATGACTTCTCAGTGAAAGTGACGCGCTTCCGGGAGTTTTACGAGTTTTTCAAGGAGCTTAAGGGCCGTCGGGTTCCAACGCAGGTTGCCGATGGCCAGCAGGGCGACGCACTGCGCGTGCGAAGTTTCCTAGATGGCAAGGTCGCCTACCTTCTCATTCACAACAGTCGGGGATTTCCACGGCACCCAGCCGTCGCTTCGATCGAGGCAAACCTTGGGCTGGATGCGAAGGGTCAGCCCATCCGCATCGTGAGCACAGAGGTCCGCAGGCTCTACTACGAGGGCAATATTCCCGACCCCCAACGCGATGAAACCGCCTCCGGCGGCCTGCACATCGAGCAAATCGCCGACTACCAACCGCTCGCGGATTTGTCGAAACTGGAACTGCGCGGAGAAGAGACCGCCATCGTGCGACTGACGCTTTCAGCCGAACCGCAAACAGAATCGCGTGTCACGGAAATCTTCAGCTATGCTCCCGCCACGCTTCTGGAGATCAAGCCTGGCGAACCCCTTGAGATCAAGCTGCCGCTGACAAAATGGCCCGGTCGCATCGTGGGGGCCCGTGTCTCCCTCGGCCTCGCGCGGGATGGTGGCTTTGCCGAGAATCCCGAGGTCAAAGTCAACGGGGTCGCCCTATCGGACTTCGATGTCACCTGGTCCAAAGACGTGAAGAATTTTCATGGTCTTGCCGTGGGAAAGGTCCCGCTTACCAGCCTGAGGGAAGGTGAGAATACCCTGACCCTGTCGTTTCCAAGAATGGAAAGCGGCGGTTTCCCGCGATTGGTCACCGCCAAGCTGGTCACCGAGCATGAGAATCCCTCGCCTTGAAAAGGATGAAATCTGAGATTGTCCAAAAAATGACATTCCGTGTGGTCTGCTTGCTGGAAAACACCCTGCGGTGCCCTCTGGGAGCGAGATCTTGAAAGGCAAGGCATGATCGACTTCGCAAATCTGATTCCGGCAAGAGTGCCCCGCAAGGCGGTTTTCCAGCAGGAGGGTTGGTGTCTTTGGGATCCTTGCGTGATCCGCAGTTCAGATGGACATCATCATCTTTTCTATTCCCGCTGGAAAAGGTCCCTCGGCTTTGACGCATGGGCCACACATGCTGAAATCGCATGGGCCACGGCAACCGAGGCAGCCGGCCCCTACGAATTCCGTTCCGTTGTTTTATCCGCTCAAACGAATATGTCTTGGGACGCCCACTCGGTTTACAATGTCTGCGTCATCCCCTACGGCGACAAATTCTATCTCTATTACACCGGCAACTGCGGGTCCGATGCGTGGCGTCCTGACCGGAAGATCGATATCTCATCGGAAGAATGGTGGGTGCACCGCAACAACCAACGAATCGGTGTAGCTGTCGCTGATGCTCCCCAAGGGCCATGGAAGCTATGCGAGGGGCCCCTGCTCGATGTTGGACCTGACTTTGGATACGGCATCACCGCCGTGCCTAATGCCCTCGTGTTGCCGGACGGCCGCGTGCGCCTTTATTACAAAACACTCGCTCCCGGGCCGGGAAATTTCGGAGGAGGCGTTTTCCATTATTCTGCAACGGCTCCGGGTCCGCTCGGTCCATTCCAGCGTGATCCGACACCGATGGTGGATAAACGCAAGTGGCTTGAGGTTGACCATCACTTCCAATTCCACATCGACGATCACTTCGAGTGGTTCCAAAACGACCGCTACTACGCAATTGTGAAGGATCATGACGAGCCATTTTTAACGCCGCATGGCCGAAGCCTCCTCTTGCTCGAATCGCCCGACGGGCTCGATTGGCACCCGTCTCCACATCTGCTCGTCAAAGACTTCTCAATCGCGTGGGAAGACGGAGTGCAACAAAATTTCCAGAGGCTGGAAATGCCAAAACTTCTGCTTGAAAATGGCTGTCCCCAACTCTTGAGCTTGGCTGCCCAGCCTGTGAATTCACAGGATTCTTTCCTGCTCATCCTCGCGCTCAATCGGCCGGCAGAGGTCTGTGGAACGGGAGCGGGTGGTTGACACTGAATTGATGAAACAGTTCCTCACAATTTTGACCATGCTACCGGCTTCAATGATTCTTTTGTGCGCGGGGGGATCGTTTCCCTCTCCCCAGAGCACACACCTTGGTGTGCCTCTGTCCAAGGTGCCGGTTGGCGCGGCGCAAGCGCAGGTATTGGTTCCCGACAAGCCTGCCTCAGGGCGGCCCTGGGTGCTTGCGCCCGGACTTTACGATCCGAGTAGCGCTCCGGTGGCAAACTTGGCGCGGACGCAATCCGAACTTGTCAAACAAGGGTTCCATGTTGTGGCAATGGCACCTGGGGCCATTCTGGGGGCACCCGATCCGGATAAGCGCTGGGATGCCACTTATCGGGAGATGACGGAGCGATACAGCCTGTCGCGCGAGGTGGCGCTGATGGGTTTAAGCCACGAGGGCCTTGGGGCCTTGCGTTGGGCGGCGGAGAATCCTGGCAAGGTCTCGTGCCTTTATCTCGACAAAGCGGTCTGCGATTTCAAAAGCTGGCCGGGCGGTAAGCTCGGCAAGGGTGCGGGAAGCCCGAAGGATTGGGAGGAACTCTGGAAAGTTTATGGTTTTGCCAGCGAGGCGGAGGCGTTGGCCTACAAGCAAAATCCGGTGGACCTCACCGAGGAGCTCGCAGCCACCCGGGCGGGTATTGTTTATGTCGCTGGGGGAAAGGACGAGGTCGTGCCCTACAGCGAAAATGGCGCGGTGCTGCAAAAGTTCTACGAGAGCAGGGGGCTCTTCTTTCGCCTCCTCAGGCAACCCGACGAAGGGCACCATCCGCACGGGCTGTCGGACCCAGCGGAGATCGTGCGATTCATTCGCCAGAACACTTACGCGGTTCCTCCCACACAGAGCTTGGTGGCCTACGGGCCGCATGACAAACAGGTCCTTGACTTTTGGAGAGCCGATTCGCCACACCCCACGCCGACCGTCTTGGTCATTCATGGCGGAGGTTGGAGCACTGGGACCCGGCGCGATGTCGAGGGTCTCGAGGACTATTTGAATGCCGGCATCTCGGTGGTGTCGGTGGATTATCGTTTCATCGCCCAAGCAAACGCCGAGGGCATCGTCCCCCCGGTGCGCGGGCCCATGCACGATGCCGCACGAGCCTTGCAGTTCGTGCGCAGCAAGGCGGATGAATGGGGCATTCGCAAAGACCGCATCGCGTTAACCGGCGGGTCAGCTGGCGCATGCTCTTCGCTCTGGCTGGCATTTCACAAAGACATGGCCGACCCGAACAGCCCCGATCCGGTGGCGCGCGAGAGCACACGTCCGTATTGCGCAGCCGTGTGGGCGGCACAGACCACGCTTGATCCGCAACAGATGAAGGAATGGATCCCCAACAGCCGCTACGGCAGCCATGCTTTCGGCGTGAAAGGCGGTTTCGAGGGATTCCTCGAACAACGCGAGTCGATCCTGTCTTGGATTGCGGAATACTCGCCCTACGCGTTGGCCGCCTCTGATGCGCCGCCGGTGGCTTTGTATTACGGCGACGCGCCAAAGATCGGCCACGAACAAAAGGACCCCACCCACTCCGCCAACTTCGGCGTAAAACTCCAAGAACGCCTCCGGCAACTCGATGTGCCGTGCGAACTGGTTTACTCCGAATCGCCTGATGTGACGCATGAGCAAATCCGAAAACGCATGCGGGCTTCCCTCATCGCCAAACTCACCACTGGAAGAATACAATGAAAAAACCATTCACATTTTTAACCACCCTTGTCCTCATTTCAACGGCGAGCCTCCAGGCCGTTGAGCAATCGCCACTGCAGAGTTCAAGCCTCTCGCCGAAATCTGAGCTCCCGTCCAACTCCGATGGACGCCCCAATCTCATCCTTATCGTGACAGACGACCAACGTGCCGATGAACTCGGATGCAGCGGCAATCCCGTCGTGCGAACACCGAACCTCGACCGACTGGCGGCTGAAGGGACGCTTTTCACCGAAGCCACTGTGACGAGCCCGGTCTGCACTCCGAGTCGCGCCTCGATCTTCACGGGGATGCACGAGCGCCGCCATGGAATCAACTTCAATTCCGGCACGGCACTTTCGCCGGCCGCCTGGCAGCAAACCTATCCGATGCTTCTCCGCAAGGCAGGTTACTTCATCGGCTACATCGGGAAAAACCATGTGCCGGTCGGCGCGAGGGGTTACGAGACAGGCCTGATGGATGCCAGTTTCGACTACTGGTATGGGGGACACGAGCACCTGCTCTTTTATCCGAAAAACCGTCCGGCGTGGGCGATGAGGGTGAAAGGAATCGATGAGCGCCTCTTCGACAATGCGAAGGCAGATACCCAAATCGAAGTCTTGCAAGAAGGCGTGCAGAATTTCCTGAACCCAAACCAAGACTTCTTCAACCGCGCAGCGCGGTTTTTGGAGAAGCGTCCACACGACCGTCCATTTTGTCTATCGATCTGTTTCAATCTCCCCCACGACGCCGGCACGGGAAGCATGGCGGATCGCCCCTCGGACTCCGACTTGTATAAAACGGCCTATCACCGCGATCGCGATGCCATCCGGGCGAATCTTCCCGTCACTTACACGGCGAAGGCGGACATAACAAATCCGAAACTTCCTCCGGAGCTTCTGCGTTCGCAGCACAGGCAAAAATCCTACAACTATGTCGATACGCCTCAGGAAATCGTGGAACGCATCGTGCGCCGATATCAAACACTCACCAGCATCGACAACTTTGTCGGCAACCTTCGATCAGCCCTCCTTGAGGCTGGCTTGGAGAAAAATACTGTTATCCTTTTCGTCTCCGACCATGGGATTCAGCTCGGAGAATTCGGACTGGGGGGCAAAGGGTTTTGCTATGATCCAAGTCTCAGAGTCCCGCTGATCGCCTACGACCCGCGCTCGAAGGCGCGCGGCCAGCGCTGCTCCGAGCCGGTCCAAACGATCGATCTGACCGCTTCCCTTCTCGATTACGCCGGCATGGAGATTCCCCCAGCGATGAGTGGCCGCTCCCTTCGCCCTTTGATCAGGGGCGAACAGGTGCCATGGCGCGAATATGCCTTTTCGGAAAATCTTTGGTGCACGCGCTATGGGAACCCACGATGCGAAAGCGTGCGGGGTAATGGTTGGAAATACATCCGTTATTTTTCGAACGATGCCTCGCTGTTTGAGGGCATGACTGATCAAGCCCAACAACGCGTCACCGACCGCCAGGCACAGGCTTACCTCGAGTGGCTGGATGCTTCGCTCCACGGTGAGATGCCCGTTCACGAGGAACTCTTCGATTTGAAGACAGATCCTGGAGAAACCGCCAATCTGGCCGATGATTTGAAATACGCAGGGAAACTCAAGGAATTGCGTTTGGTCTGCGCCCAGATGGTGAAGGAGGCCCGCGGCGACTCATCCGTTCAGCCCTACGCCCTGCCTTTGGAGACAGAACGGATTGTGGGAAAGCCGGAGCAGTGAGAAGATGATTTCGATCGATTTTAGGAGCCCATAAATCAAAAGAAGCCAGCTGCTTTTTCTGCCAAGCAACATTCACCACCGGCAAGCCAGTCTTGGCGATGACGCCGCATGAGATGACGAAGAGGGGCTTCGCCTACCCCAACATGCAAACACATCGAGATGTCTCCAAACCAACTCTTCCGTGTGGGCATGGAGATTTACTTTGACTCCTTCTCCAGGGCGCCCCCACCTCCTCGATCAGGTTGTCCCACTGAAAATGACATTTTCAGTCGGAACTTGGACTGAACAGGACGATTACGATGAACATATTTCACCCGGAAATCGGCAGTAGGAAGTATCCGCATACTTCACAGATTAAATTCGTTATGTATCAAATACACCTCGACCACAACGCACCCGCAGGATGGATGCCTCGCACTCTGCTATGCCTTGGTAATCTGTGCTTATCTGGCATCTGTGGTTCAAATGCTTTTTCTAGGTTCACGCATCTCGCATCCTAAACTTTGGATGTGGCCGCCTCCCAAGATCAGCTTCCAACGGGAAGCGGCGAGGTACCAAATTTTTTGCGATTTTAAAAGTTGAGTCTAAAATGAAAATCCCAATCCAAGACTCACAATGTTTGTTGTCAGATTATTACTGTTAAATGCGGCATTGTAGAATGCGGAGCAATTCCAATTTTCCCCGATTTGAGCTGAGAATCCCACACCTGCGAAAACGCTATTTCGAATAGGCTCATTTGTTACATACTCAAAAGACTGAACTTCACATCCATTCAGGGATGCTTGCATGGTGCGCGCATCATCTAGGAATTCGTGAACCCAAAACATTCTCACTTCTGGCGTGATGAGAAGTGCTTGACTGAAGAGCTTGATTGGGGCTTTCCAGGAATAGGCAATCCTGCCGCCCAAAGTTGTTCTGAGACTGCTGACATTTTGTTGATTGAGAGTGAGATCGAGACTCTCAGCTCCAGTTTCCGTAAATTCAGGGCATGCCACATAAGTATATTGCGCTCCAGCCATCGGCGTAATGATGAAATTCTTGAGATTCCAATCTTTTCCAAGGTTAAGCCCTGCAGTAAATAACACATTGTTTGGGTCGGACTTTGCCGTTCGATCCAGTGTGCCAAACTGAATGTCCCTGTTGGCTTGTCCCCCCGTGTAACCACCTCCAAGTACGGCATCTGCAAAATATCCATCCTTTACGAAACTCGAGTATAGGCCATAAAGCAGAGTATTCGCTTCCAGCGAACTGTCATTCTCGTATTGCGTGTAGGAGTATTGGTATCCAGAGTAGAGGCCTACAGTGAATTCATCACACAAAGCATAATCCGATCCTGCAATGAATCCTCCGGAATTGCTGCGATAGTCGGGGATGCTGTTCATGTTTCGGGAATTTGAAAAGATTCCAGTTCCCATAACCCATACATTCCAATCCTTTTCCTGGAATCCCTCAACATGCGACTTCAAATCCGATGGTTCCGAGGCGCTTCGTCCATTGCGATCATATTTGATGGGTTGGTCTATCCCATATGAAGCAAATCCGGTTCTTCCGAATCTGACCGAACCCAATCGTTGATTGATCATTTGCATGTTAATGAAAGACTGCTCGACAGAGAGATCCGTATAGCTTTCATAAATAGATGGCATAATTTGATCAAAAGCGGCTGAATACTGCTCAGCAGTGAGCAAATCCAAAGCCAGAGTTACACGGGCACTATCCAGGCAAGCACTTCTACGATAGTTATTTAATGCGGATGCAACTTCCTCCTGGTTCGGAGTTACTGCCATTTCAGTGAGATCCGATGGTGTGATTAATAGAGCGCCGATCGTTCCAAAATTGACAAATTGCGCCCGAAAAGCTTCGGATTGGATGGCAATAGATTCGAATTCACCGGTAATTTGATCGGCGAGAATGATGTCAAAACGATCACCATATTTTACCGCGAGACTCTGGCTAGGAACAACCTGCAACCCACCTCCCAAGGAGACTTTTCCACCAACGATCAACTTATCGTAGTTCGAATGATCGACGATTTCTATCCTGAGTGTAGAACCAGAAACTTGCGTGTAGTCACCTAAAACGGTGAGTATTCCAGGAGAGTTGCCAGGCGAGACAACGCCTTTGCTCATAACATTTCCAATGATCAAACCGGAACCGCTCAAGGCACCAGTATTTTCGACTGTTATCAGCGGAGACGCCAACACGCCGTTCACATTTAAATCACCCTTTGAAATAGTAGTGCTGATCGTTGGAACAGAATTAATGATAGTGACTTTTCCAGAACCCGACTTGGTGAGGGTTCCATTGCCGGTCATCAATCCAGTAAATGTCCCATCAAAACTCTGGTCGAAAGTGACCAAGGCGTTATTAAGGATGTTTCCCTGCAAGGAGTCTGTTGTGCCGGTAAGACCTCCGGCGGTGACAATCGTGCCTCCTCTGTAGGAATTGGCTGTGGCAAGCGTCAAGGTGCCGCTTCCAAGTTTGAGGAGAGAACCATTGCCGCTCATGGATCCAGTAAATGTGCCATCGAAATTCTGGTTGAATGTCACAAGGGCATTATTCAGGATATTTCCTTGCACGGAAGTTGTTGTTCCAATGAGACTACCTGCGCTCACTGTAGTGCCGCCGGTGTAGGAATTGGGAGAGGCCAATGTGAGAGCCCCTGTGCCCGTTTTTATGAAAGCTCCGGTTGCGCTCATCGATCCAGCATAAGTTCCGTCGAAATCTTGAGCGAAGGTGACGGTGCGATAATTATGAATATCTCCAATCACACTTCTTGTGGAGGCTACCAATGAACCTCCATTTACGTAAGTTAAACCGGTGTAGGTGTTGTTGCCCGTTAGGATGAGTGAACTCGTGTTGTTTTTCACAAGCTCACCGCTCCCTGAAATCGATCCGGAGATGGTTTGATCCAAATTTCCATTATAGAAAATTTTTCCATCGTTGATGATCGAAGCCGCATAGAGACCATTACCAAGGCGTGAGTCTGAACTGATTTCAAAAATGCCAGATTTAATTGTTGTATTACCTGTGTAGGTGTTATTTATGCTTTCAATCAGTAGATGGCCACTTCCGCTTTTGACCACATGAATATTGTTTTGATTGGGATCGCTTCCACCCAGTTGGATGTTCGACGTCAAAGTTTGCACTCCAGTAATGTTGTTATCTATCGTTAGCGTGGCATAGTTGGAATTCGAGCCAACGATTTTACTGATCCCGGTACCGCGACAATCCAGTTCATTAAAAGTCGCTTGGGTTCCGTTGAGCGATAGGGTTCCATATGTATTGTCGGTCTCTCCTAAAACCAGTTTTTTGCTTTGATATTCCCCGTTGATATAAATAGTTCCACCATTACCACTTACTTGAGTGCTTCCCGTGAGCGTTGCATTGGAGTTAATTGTTAGAGTGGCCCTCGCGCTTGTGACACCGCTATGCGTCCAAGATTGTCGATCATTGATGCTATCTCCCATCACAAGGTGATTGTTTCCGGAAAGAGTTAACGCTGTATAATTAGTATATCCAGTCCCGTCATCCCCAACCAAAGATTGATTGCCAGCAATCGTCCAAACGCCGGTCCAAGAGCTCGTCCCGCTTCCTATGTTTCCATAGTGCCTTTTAATGGCTCCTTCGATCCTACCGGTTCCATTTCCTCCGAGCCGAAGGGCCAATCGATTATTGCCATCCGTCGTTATGTTCCCCGTTACCAAGAAATCAACGGCATCGGTTCCGTTCATAGTGTTGAGATTCAATGTTGAGTTTCCCAGCAAAGTGGATCCGATAAGTTCCGATGCGATTCTGAGTGTGCCACCTAGTGTGGAGTTGTTTGATATCGATGAATTGGCAGTCATCAAAATGGTGCCACCAGTCATGGTCGGTGTTCCATTTTTGAATGTGAGCCCACTGGCAGTCTGAGTGCCGCTCACGGTGATTACATAGCTGCTGGTCGCGTCGTTCCCTGCTGAAAAAATTCCGCGGCTCGTTGGATTGCCAGCACCGGGATCAAGCGAAATCGAAAATGTTCCAGCCGTTCCATTGGCACTTGTGTTCCAAAAAGAATCGCTCCCCCATGTTCCGCTTGGAGAGACTCCGGCCCCGGATGACACTCCATTGCTATCCCAATACAGGGTGCTTTGAGCCTGTGCGTTGCTTCCCAGATAAAGCGCAGCTGCGATAATCGCGCATCCGATGATTTGTGTAATTACTTTCATGATTTCAAGGTTGGATTTCGAGGCGCGATAAAAACCTATTTTTCGATAATGTAAATACTTATTTTTTATTTTTAGATAAATTTCCTTTATGGGAAATTTTCAAATAGCTTGCTGCGACGGGCGTAGCCGTGGCCACTGAAGCGTTCGTGCGGGGATCAGCTGGAGGAGGCTGCGAACGAGTGTCAACGACCTCAGAGCCGCCGTGCTGCACGTCGAAATCCACGACGCCAAAGAAATCTGCCATTTCCCCCACTCCTCGTCTGCCGCCTAATCAGGTGATCCATTTTCCCTCTCGCTCAGGATGCCTAAATTGATTTCCTCAAGTGCGCCGAGTGTATTGCAAACACCCGCCTGCGGCCTTGAGAATGTAAATCCCCCCGCATGATCCTCATCCCAAAACAGGCTTCCCGCCACCAGGCGAGGTGCTGATTTTTTGTATATCTCCTGCTTTTAGAGTTTGTCATTCCAAGCATCAGTCCGGAAAGGGGAGGCCGGAAGCCCCTCGTTGCTGAAAAGGCTGATCGTAGGGGGAAACGATTCCCAAAGGTATCGCACAGCCTCCGGGCGGGTAATTTCAGGAGATTGGACGACAATCGTATTTCCTACGATCTGAGCTTGAGCCGGTAAAAAGTTGCGCTTGGAATCAGCGATCTGGAACCCCTCGAGCGAAGTGCCCTCTGCTGCTTTTAGACCGGTTCCTATGTTGGTGAATCGTATGACGGCCTGATTTCCTTCGATGGTCATATTTTGATAGAGTGGGCCACATCCGCTCGCATCTTCATTATAAATCAGACGCCTGGCTTCGAGTGCAAGTCGTGCGCCTACTTCCTTCTTATCCACAGGGTGAATATTGTCTTTTTCACCGAGATCGATCGTTACCACAAACCCCGTGTTGGGTGTATTGCGATGGGCTGTGAGTTGAGATTCGCGGAGCATTGACCAGCCCTTTGCTTCGTGACGAGGAAGTTGAACGAGAAGGATCGGCATATTGTCATCGCCGCTAGCCTCCCGCCAACTCTGCAGGAGCACGGCAAGCGTTTCGGTGTACTTGGCTCCATCTCCGGCATTATGCTCGCCTTGATACCAGACGATTCCGCGCTTGGTGAAACGAATCACTGGTGCTATGGCCGCGTTCCAATCGGAGGATGGATAGCCGCCATTGACCGTTCCAGTGACTACAGGCTCCGGGGGGAGTCCATCAGGTGTATTTGATTGCGGTTTCTCTGCTTCTTTTTTTGCCTTGGCGGTTTCATAAGCCTGGATCGAGGCATCATAGGACTTGCGACCCACCTCAAAGGATAGGAGCGCTTCTTTGGACATTTTGATCTCGGCCCTACCGCCGGCATGTGAAGCTCGCACGATGCCGATTGGCACGCCGAGATGCTCATGGAGGCTGCGAGCGAAGTAAAAAGCCAATGCGGCAAAGCCCGGATTTGTTTGTGGACTGAGGGATTTCCATTTGCAGGATTCCGGCACATCTGTCTGGGGAGTGTCTTTAAAAAGTGCCCAAGGAACTTCAAAAATGCGAACCTGTGGCAGTGTGACTTGGGCCATGTTCTCTTTTGCTTCTGGCAATCGTGCAGCGCAACTGCCCATGGACATCGCCGCATTTGACTGGCCAGAAATCTGGAAAACGTCTCCCACTAGGATATCGGACACATTAATGACGTTCGTTTTTCCAGAAACCCGCATGGAAACAGGCGCCCCGAGTCGCAGAGGATCGAGCCACAGCGACCAATTTCCTGATTTGTCTGCAGTCGTTGTCTTGAATTGTTCAGGATATTCTGGACTCGAAATGGAGACCGTCACCTCTTCGCCTGAGTCCGCCCATCCCCACACAAGAACCGGCTTCTCCCTTTGAAGCACAACCCCGTCGGAAAACAAATGCGGCAGAGTGACACTGGCCGAAGCGGATGTTGTAAAAAGAACGAGATAAATTAGTAAGCTTTTCATGAGGACTGGCGGCACTGGGAAGGAGGATTTGAGGCGGAACCCTGAAGTATCAAGCGCATAAAATCATGCAAGTATTTACTTGACGTTTAAAAACACGAATTCCTACTGGTCGGCAGTTCTTTTGAAAAGACAGATTAGTGGCGCCAGTCAAAGAGGGCTGTCGATGTCGACAAGGTTTTATTGAGAAGCCCCTCGTAAACCCTGTGGCAATCGGCGGGAGAATACACCGAGCCAAGAGGTTCGGTTTGTATGGAGCCGTCACGTAGCCATTCCATCGCGCAGGCGACATTATCGGCAATTGAGTAAAATGAAAAATCGCGTGGATCCAATGGGATTTCCCACTCCCAACCACTCCTTAAAACTACAAAGCGATGAAAAACCTCGTGTAAGATTTCATGCGCGTAAAGGTCGGTTAATCTTTTCCATGGCACACCGAGAAGCACGACTTCCCCGCGTTTTCTAACCAAGCGGCACCCTTGGAGACTGGCTTGCTCATGCCCACTGCACTCGACATGAAGAGCCACCTTGTCCTTTAAATCTGCACAGGCTTCATCCGCATTGGCCCGGACATCCTGCAGTCCACATGCCAAAGCGTCTTTGCGACGCGATGCATCCGGCTCGACTCCAGTCACACTGTAGCCGCATCGGCAAAAGATTTGAGCCGCCAAGTTTCCAATCGGTCCGAGTCCCGTAACGAGAACAACAGACGGCGGGTGAGCCGCTGCAGTATTCAGTGTGCTCATGCTGATGCCCATCAGCCGTGCATAAACCGCCACTTCTGGCTTGAGGCCCTCTGGAACCCTGATCACTTTTTTTGCATCAAAATCAAATTTTTCCACATGGGCACCATGGCTGAAAACGGTGTCACCCGGCTTGAGATCGGTGACTTCTGCGCCCACCTCTTCGATCACAGAGACATTCGTGTAGCCAGTATGGATGGGGAATGTCTTGCCTCGAAATCCCCAGTTTAGCTCGGTACCGGGGCTTACAAGCGACACTTCGGATCGGCAGCGGATTTTCCCCGGATCAAGGTTGCCATGGGGTTCTGGCACATCGCAGAGCTCAGCCCGCTCATAAGCAGTGAATAGGATTTTACGCATAGGATTAATGGATTTCTATATGGTGGGCTGCGGCCACTTCGCGGATGTAATTCGCTCCTGCGGCGTATTCCTCGTCAGTCGCCAAATGCTCAAGAAACAGTGGGCAATCGATACCCAGCTTGGAGATTTCCTTTAAGAAGACCCCGTAATCGAGAAGCCCTGTTCCAGGACGTGCTTCGCTGAGATGAACGGTCAGCTTGGGCTCCAGGATGATGTCCTTAGCGTGGCAGCTTTTGATCCAAGGCCCCAACTTTTCAAAGCATTCACGAAGGAAATCGGCATTACGGTAAGCCCGCGCCGGTGTGCTCAACATATTTACCGGATCCAAATGCACGGCAAAGGCGGGCCGGTCGATGGCCTTGATCAGCGCTAGATACTCGTCCGGGGAAGAAGGAAAAATCCAAGGCATGGTCTCCAAGGTATAAAATGTCCTGGTGGGCTTCACCTCATCCACAATCTTACGGACACTTTCCACGATGAGATCAAAAGTGGCCTCACTGAAATTTTCGGAATCAGGGCCATCCCATTGGTTGGGATTGCGCGACCCGGCTATGTTGACACAGCAGCGGGCTCCGATCTGCTCAGCTAAAGCCAATTGTTGCTGGCAGAAGAGTAGCGCCTTTTTAGCCTTTACCGGATCTGGATCAATCGGGTTCGACCAAGCACCGGCTTCTGCAATGACGATGTTTTCCTTTGATGCCAACTCAGCGAATGCACGTATCCAGTCTGGCGAGGCTTCGTGATTGAATGGAACTTCACAAGCTGAATAGTTCCTTTCCTTGGCAGCTAGAATCCACTCGTCTGGATTGCTGCCCGCTCTTGTGACTGGTCCACCGATTCTCATCGAAAACGCAATTACTCAAGCACAGGAATAGACACCATGCTTAGGCGTCTAAAAAACATGTCTAATAATCTTGTTAGTTGTTTAATGACAAGAAAGGCTTATTCGCGTTTCTGGCTTGAATGCTTGAGAAAGACGACATGCAAATATTGCCTTTCCATTTTGAGTTCACAGCCGCCCCCTTTCATCGTTTCTTCTCGCCATGTCAGTTTCTCTTGATAGCAGTCCGGTGACTTCACTTTTGAGTCTGGATTTTTTTAGTGCCAGCGAGCTTCATCTCGATTGCAAGGGTGTGGTGCACCGCAAAACAGTTCCCTACGCGATCGTGGTTGAGGTCCTTGAAGGCCACTACGAAGTGGCCTATCTCGAACAAACACAAAAAATCGTGGCGGGAGAAATCGCCTTTGTCCCTCCGAACACCACTGTCGAATTTCGTCATTTCAACGGGCGACGCGGAAAAATGCGCGCCCGGTGGATGCATCTCACTTTCCTGTATGGGGGGCAGTTGGACTTCCTGGCATTATTCGAGACGCCGGTACGAGTTCCCAAGAAAACCGCTCGCAGTGCGAGCCTGCTGCTTGAGGCTGCCTTGCGCCTTTGCCGATCGCCAGCCGGCGACATCAAGATTCTTGCAACTCGCCAATCGCTGGCCGCACAAATGCTCGACCTCTTATGCCGAGCATCCCACAAAAAAGACGAGCGCCCGGACTCGATCTCGAAGCAACGCCTTCAGCCGGTTTTGCAATTCGTACGTGAAAACCTGCAAAACCCGATTTCGATTGAGAAGCTATGTCGCATCGCAGGGCTTTCGCGGCCAAGATTTCACTCTCTCTTCCAGTTAGCTTTCGACTGCGGCCCCATGCATTACGTCAAAAAAATGCGACTTGAGCTAGCTGCTCGGCTTTTGATCCGCTCCAACGAGAAACTCGATACCATCGCATTCCGATGTGGTTTTTCAGATGGCTTCCATCTCAGTCACGCATTCAAGCTAAACTACGGCATCTCGCCGAAAATATTCCGTAAACAAGCGACACCAGATCTTCCTTAACATGATGCCGCGTGTTTTTTCTGAGGTCAGGTTCACTTAAATCCAACAAACCTCCCAGAACCGAAGGCATCCCAAAGTCCTGGGCAGTGCCTTATTCGCCGACCGTTAAGCTTGCCTCGTGAGCGTTCTCGATGACTGGGACTATCGGTTGCGGATGCCTTCTGTAGGCGCTTGGCGTCATCTTGAAACGCTTGCCGAAGACTGTTGCAAAATACTGACTGGAGTTGAAGCCGCTGCCAAAGGCGATCTCAGTGATCGGGCGCTCGGGGACTTGCCTGATTTCTTTCGCAGCGTGATCAATACGACACTGGTTGAGGTAATCGATGCCTCCGGCATTAACGAGGGATCGGCAGTAACCGCTGAAGGCAGTTATTCCCATGCCACACTGATTGGCCATCTGTGGCAGGGTCCATGGCTCTCTAGCAATGCCGGGCTTCTCCGCCAGAGTTCGCAAAAAGAATTCCACCGTGCGCTGACGTGATGCCAGGTGTGGATTTTTAGGAGGGCATTGCGCCCCGAGTACCACGAGAATCTCGACAAATAGACGATTGAGGAGAGCAATCATGCGAGACTCGAGTTGGGGCCCCGGCCAGCGTGCAACGCATTCGCCAATGTCACGGAAGGCCTCGCTGATAGCAGGCGAGGCATCCCACACAGGATTCTTATTGTGACGGAGTTTTTTGCTCAATTCCATGCGGTCCTCATCCGTCATCGAGAGCCAACGCGGCCAACGCCATTCCTGATTTGGCCTGCGCACCCTGAGATCCATGATCAGCCAGTGGAGTTTTCCTGGCATAATGTGTGGAGCCCCTAGCTTGTGCAGTTGCCATGGACGCGTGATTGTGAAATGACCTCGGGAAAGTTCATAATTCTTCGCATCCACCGAAAATGCCATCGACCCCGTTTCCAAAAAGGTGATTTCCAGCCCCTCGTTTCGGTGGGATTCCGTGCCCCAATTCTGCGCGCCAGTGCAGCTCCAATATCCGATGCTCGTGATACCTGGAAGTTGTGCCGGATTCATTGGGATTCCAGGATAGTGGCCCTTGGTCAAAGCGCGGAGATGGATTTTTCCATCACGCATGGCAGCAAACTGAGGGGCACAAGAATCCACGCCAAAGCGCGCTCCTCCCGCGTTGTACAGTGGTTCAAAAGAACGAGGCATTGTGTTCAATATTATTCGGTGAATGAACGTGCAAGAAACAAATTGAGCATTGCGCTTAATTTATTGCCTTTCGCTGCGGAGTCCTCGCATGCAAAAAACCTACCTCCCACCAACATTGTCGAGACAAACCCCGCACTCTTAACAAACCATGCCCAAAGCCCAACCCCTCTACGGCCCTACCAACCCGAACCTCGAAGACGCCGCAAAGGCCAAGGTGAAATATTACTGTGCCACCGTCGAACTCCGCCCCGAAAAGGAGCAGGAATACCGCGAGCTCCACGCCAATGTCTGGCCGGAAGTGCGCGCTGCGATCACCAAAGCGAATATCCGCAACTATAACATTTATGTCACCGAGATCGCCGGCAGACGTTTCATCGTAAGCCATTTTGAATACATTGGCACCAACCCCGACACGGATTTTGCCTCTATCGCGAAGGATCCCACAACCAAGGCCAAATGGTGGCCGCTCACCGATGCCTGCCAGATCCGCCTCCCGGGAGCCTTGGAGGGAAGCCAATGGCAGCCTATGGAACAAATCATGCATCTCGACTAAATCCACATGGAAACTCTTGGATCTATGCACGGTCTTTTGACCAACAAAACAATTTTTCTGACAGGAGGCTCAACTGGAATCGGTCTCGAGTGCGCCAAGGCCTATGCACGCGAGGGGGCGAGGGTTGCTCTTTGCTGCCCCGATATCGAGGAGGCCAAAAAAGTCGCGAGCTCACTTGGCGAGACACACATCGGGCTGGGTTGCGATGTTTCCAACGGCCCGCAGGTACGTGCTGCGATCGATGAGGTTCTCGCCCAGTTTGGCTACTTGGATGCGATTCACAACAATGCTGGAATCGCCTCTCCATCCTCCACGCTTCACGAAACCACCGAGGCCGAGTGGGACCGCCTCTTCGCAATCAATGTGAAGGGTGTTTACTGGACAGCGAAGCACGGCTTCGAGGCTCTCAAAGCCTCGCGCGGATGCATTCTGAATACCAGCAGTCTGGTCGGGGAGATCGGTCAGGAAATCCACGCTGCCTACTCGGCCACCAAAGGCGCAATGAACGCACTGACAAAATCGATGGCCCTCGATTACGCCACCCACGGCATCCGGGTGAATGCCGTCTGCCCGGCCGGAGTTTGGACTCCGATGCTTCGCCAGTGGGCCTCCGAGCAACCAGATCCCACTAGAATCTCTCGCTACCTCGATGAAATCCACCCGCTCGCATTTTGCCCCGAGGGCGATGTCATTGCGGAAGCCTCTGTCTATCTCCTTTCGGAAAAAGCTCGTTTTGTCACCGGCCACCTCATGCATGTCACAGGCGGCGCGGAACTCGGCTACCGGCGCTGAAATTTTTACTATGATCCAAAACATCACCACCCGCGACGCGCGTTTCCCGATTGGCTCCGGCCACGGAAGCGACGCCATTCACCGCGATCCCATTTACTCCTACGCCGCCACCTATCTCCACGACGACTCGGGTCTCGTCGGCACCGGCCTCGCTTTCACCCTCGGCGAGGGAAACGACCTCGTTTGCAAAGCCGCCGATTTTTACGCGCGGCAACTTGTGGGCCGCGACATCGAGGAGGTCATGGCTGGGTTCGGCGAATTCCAGCGCAAGCTTTCCGACGAACAGCAATTCCGTTGGCTCGGGCCGCACAAGGGCTTGGTCCACCTCGCACTGGCCTCGGTGACCAACGCCTGCTGGGACCTCTGGGCCCGCAAGCGTGGCCAACCACTTTGGGAACTTCTGCTAGACCTCTCCACCGATGAACTCCTTGCCACGCTGGATTTCTCGTATGTCACCGATGTACTAGCGCTCGATGCAGCACGCAACTTGATCGAGTCACCTCGAGCCACCCGCCACCTCCGCGAAAGCATTTTGGAAACCGGCTACCCCGGCTACGACACCTCGATCGGTTGGTTCAACTACAGCGACGAGCAAGTAGCTGCTAATGTCGCCAAGTCCGCGGCGGAGGGCTTCACGGCCATGAAACTCAAGGTCGGCTCGCCGGATATCGCCCGAGATGTGCGCCGCACACGCCTCGTGCGGCAGGCTGCGGGAGACTCCGTGCGCCTCATGGTCGATGCCAACCAACAATGGACGATCGACCAATCCCTCGCCTTCTCCGAAGCCACCCGCGACCTGAACCTCTTCTGGCTTGAGGAACCCACGCATCCCGATGATGTGCTCGGCCATCGCACCATCGCCGAGGCCATCGCCCCTGTAAGAGTTGCCGCCGGCGAGCATGTGCCGAATCGAATCCTCTTCAAAAATTACCTTCAGGCGGGAGCCATGGCCATCTGCCAAGTCGATGCCGTCCGCGTGGCCGGCGTGAGTGAATTTCTAGTCATCAGCCTCCTGGCAAAAAAATTCGGAGTCCCAGTGATCCCTCATGTCGGCGACATGGGCCAACTCCACCAGCACCTAGTGCTCTTCAACCACATCGCTCTCGACCACGAGGCCATCTTCCTCGAACACATCCCGCATCTGCAGGATCGCTTCACCGAGCCAGTCCAGATCGTCGGCGCACATTACACAACACCGCGCCTGCCGGGCTCTTCGTGCGAGCTGAAATAAAAAGGACTCCCTCCGGCCTTTAAGAAACAATCAGCTCCGCCCAACCTGATCCTCAAGATCTGTTGATGGGCGGAGCTTCTATTTAATAAATGCGCTCCCTGCCGTCGCCAGCTTTGATTCTGGCGCGGTCGGTTTTGAAACCTTCTTGCCGGGAGGCGTTATTTAGCCGTTTGCTTTTGGGTTCCCAAGCCGTCGATTCCCAATTCAATCACATCACCCGCACGGAGGTATTGAGGAGGAGTGAAGCCAAGGCCGACACCTGCAGGAGTGCCTGTGGAAATGACGTCGCCGGGGAGCAGGGTCATGAAGTGGCTGAGGTAGCTGATGAGGTGCGGGATTTTAAAAATAAGGTTTTCCGTGTTGCCATCCTGTTTCATTTCTCCGTTCACGCTCAGCCAGAGGCGAAGGTGGTGGGGATCGGGAATTTCGTCCGTTGTGACCAGCCATGGACCGAAGGGAGCGAAGGTATCGGCACTCTTTCCTTTGACCCATTGTCCGCCACGCTCGAGCTGCCACTCGCGTTCGCTGTAGTCGTTGTGGAGCATGTAGCCCGCGACGTGATACAGAGCCTGATCCTCCTTCACAGATCGGGCGGTTTTTCCGATCACCACAGCAAGCTCGACTTCCCAGTCGGTCTTTACCGATCCCGCAGGAATGACGAGTCCGTCGTTTGGGCCGGTAATGGCTGTGGTGGATTTGAAAAAGATAATCGGCTCCTTCGGCACAGCCATCCCGCTTTCTTTGGCGTGGTCGCTGTAATTGAGTCCGATGCAAATGATCTTGCTGGGCCGCGCGATCGGTGAGCCGAGGCGAGTTCCAGCTGGAACTTCGGGAACAGAAGCGCCATTGTCTTTGATCCAAGAACTGAGGCGCTCCAGCCCTTGGGATTCAAAGAAGGCTTCGTTGTAGTCTGGAACGAATGCCGAGACGTCGAGGGATTTTCCGTTTTCAAGGATCACGCCGGGCTTTTCCGAGCCGGGGTCTCCGAATTTGATGAGTTTCATATTTTTTAACGTAGGAGAGTGAAGCCACCGTCTATATCATAGGCGGAGCCGGTGATAAACTCGGCATCGCGAGAGACGAGGAAGGCGATGAGCGTAGCGATTTCCTCAGGTTGCCCCATGCGACCGATAGGCTGTCCTGCCGAGAGCTTGGCAAACATTTCGGCCTCTTTGCCTGGGTAGTTTTTGGCGATAAAGCCGTCCACAAACGGAGTGTGGACGCGGGCCGGGCAAACGCAATTGCAGCGAATACCCTTGTCCACAAAATCCCGGGCGACTGAGAGGGTCATGGAAAAAACAGCGCCCTTGGTCATGCTGTAGGCAAAGCGATCCGGGATGCCCACCTTGGAGGCGATGGAGGCGAGGTTGACGATGCTGCCCGAGCCATTTTTTTGCATGAGCGGGATTCCAAAATAGAGGCAATGGTAAACGCCGCGCACGTTGATGTTGTAGAGACGATCGAGATCCTCGGGTGCTGTCTGGAGAACATTGCCGATATGGGCGATGCCCGCATTGTTGACCAGGATATCGAGGCGGGACAGCCCTGAGAAGGCGTTGCGCACGGATTCCGTGTTTGAGACATCGGCTTCGATCACGTGGGCGATGCCACCTGCTTTTTGAATCAGTGCCTGAGTTTCTTCAGCCGCTTGATAGGATAACTCGAGGATGTGCACCTCGGCCCCTTCCGAGGCCAAGCGAAGCGCAACGGCTCGGCCAATGCCGGAGCCTCCGCCAGTGACGACAGCGATCTGGTGGAGGAATCGTGGGGTGATCATGATGGAATGTGATAAATGGTGCGGGCGTTCATGGAGAGAATGTTTTCGCGTTCTTCGGGAGTCAGGTGCGAGAGGTGCTCGGTAGTCATGTCGATCCAGCCCGGAAGACCGGAGCCGAGATTTACGACGGGCCAATCTCCCCCCCAAACCAGGCGATCCGGCCCGAAGGCATCGATCATCGTTTGGACATAGCAGGTGAGGGCCGATGCATTGCGCTGATCCCCGGGAGCATACACGGTGATGCCGGAGATTTTCCCGAAAACATTGGGACAAGCTGCCAGACGATGGATGTTGGATTTCCAATGCAACCATCCTTCCCCTTCAGGAGGATTGTTGCTGGCGATATCGGGCACACCACAGTGGTCGAGAACAAAGGATACTTCAGGGGCGGACTGGATGAGTTCCAAGGCTAGGGGGAGTTGCCGCTGGAGAACACAGAGGTCGAAGGTGAGGTTCCGAGCAGCCAGACTGCGGATGTTTTTTCGAAAAAGAGAACCCGTCGAAAGCACATCAGGTTGGGTGTGAAGCACCCGCCGGATACCAAGAAGGCGCTTGTGTGCAATGGAGTCCAAGTAATCTTCAAAGCCATCCTGCTCGGGTCTGGCTGCGGCAATCACACCCAAGATGCGGTTGGTGGAGGTGTCTGCAAGATCACAGAAAAATCGAGCTTCATCGGCTGAGAATTCTTCATCCACATCGACCTCCATGAAGAGGGTTCCCTCGATTGGAGCCGAGCCTATAACTTCATTGTATTGCTCAAGACGAAAGGCTCCCTGCAGTGCGGGGATTTCCTTCGCCCATGAGTAGGTGAACTTTTCAGGATAGATAAGGTGCTGGTGGGTATCGATCATGTTGGGGGGCCTCAAGAGGCTTTTAAATGGGATGTGGACTGTGTGCAGGCCCTGTCGAGGTGGACGTATCCGCCATCCACAAAGATGAGCTGTCCGGTGGTGTGCGAGGATTTCGGAGAAGTGAGGAAAACCACGGAGTCGGCGATTTCCGCCACAGTTGTTGTTCGTCGCTCGAAAGGAATGGTTTGGTTGAGTTGCTCCCGGGCCATGGCAGGATCGGGAGCCTGGGCCAGCCAACGCTCGTAAAGGGGAGTGATGACTTCGGCAGGGATCACACAATTCACGCGAATTCCGTATTTGGCCAAATCCAACGCCCACTCGCGAGTGAGCGCGTTCATCGCGCCCTTACTAGCTGCATAGCCGCTGGTGCCACCCTGGCCGGTCACCGAACACTTCGATCCGATATTAACAATCACACCGCGAGAGGCAATAAGGGGGTCAAGGGCGTGATGCACGAGAGCGAAGCAAGAGACGATGTTTTTCTCAAGGGATTGGCGGAAGTCGCTCGTTCCGTGGCGTAGCCCGATGGCGTCGTTGCCCCCGGCATTGTTGATGACAGCGTCGATGTGTCCATGTGCTGCCATTATTTCTTCAATGGCCTTTTGAATCGTGGTCTCGTCAGTCATTTCGATGGAATACGACTCCACCCGGTTTCCTTTGATTGCCTGCTCGGCGATGATCTCGTCCGCCTCTTTTGCATTGCGACCAAGGATACACGCGATAGCCCCCTCCTTGGCGAAGGCTCTTGTGATTGCAGCGCCGATACCTTTTGCGCCGCCGGTGATGAGGATGACTTTGTTAGTGAGTTCCAGGTTCATTGGTAGGTGGGGTGACAGGTGGGACCGATGGGTTCGAAGCTTTTATAGCCAAGAACAAATTCCTGATGGCCGAGAGATTCCGACGCCGTTCGGTGACCGTCCGCAATGCGGGTGATGAGATGATGAATTTCATCGCCGACCTCATCAAGGCTTGCAAGGCCTTCAAGGATGCGCCCGGCATTGACATCCATATCCTCAGGCAGGTTTCTAAATGTTTCCGGGTTGGCGCAGACCTTAATCACAGGCGAAATGGCAGAGCCGACAACAGAACCTCGCCCGGTTGCAAAAAGGATCACGTGCGAGCCGCAGGCGATGAGTTCGGCGATTTCGGCATTGTCATTGATATTGGGAAATCCGAAGCGCACGTCGCCATCAGGCACCACATCGAGCAGGTAAAGGCCTCCCATGCGAGGAATGTCTCCGGGCTTGATGAGCCCGGAAATCGCCGAGGATCCACTCTTCGAGTAGGCTCCCATACTTTTTTCCTCCTGGGTGGTCAAACCGCCATCGGCATTGCCAGGTGCAAAACTACCGTGGCCAAGGATGGAATAATAACGCGCGGCTTTTGCAACCGAATCGTTCAGGATTTCGCCAAGCTCGGGTGTCACGGCACGCGAAACCATGATCTGCTCGCAGCCGATGAGTTCACCGGTCTCCTCAAAGATGCAGCTCGCTTTTTCCGTGACCAAGCGATCGAAGGCCCTTCCAATCGCTGGATTGGCGGTGATCCCGCTGGTGCCATCACTGCCGCCACAGACTGTTCCCACGACAAGTTCATTCATGGACATGGAGGTGAGCGGAGCAGATTCCAGTTCCTTGATCGCGTTTTGCACCCAATTGCGACCGGCTTGGATCGTTGAACGGGTCCCACCGGTTTGCTGGATCACGAGCAAGTCCGCAGGACGTCCAGTTTCATGAATGGCTTCCAAAAGACCCTTGCGGTTGAATCCCTCACATCCCAGTGAGACAAGGAGAACCGCTCCCACATTGGGATGGGTGCAAAGGCTCCGCAGCATGCGAAAGGAATATTCATTGGGATAGCATCCGCTGAACCCCAAAAGATGCACGCCTTGCTCGCGGAATGCAGACTGGACTTCCCGGGCGACATGGTGAGCGCATTCAACCAGATAGACGACCGCGACGACGTTGCGAATGCCTTTGCGGCCATCCGAACGAAGAACGGCCTTGTTCGTAAGGGGTGGGTAGTGAGTCATGCGTGTTTGTGAAACTCGTGGCCCTCGTCGAGCGTGAATGTGGGCAGGTAGTCGCTCTTCATGTTATGCAAATGAACGTGTTCACCAGGTTGGATTTCGGCGGTTGCCGAACCGATGGGGGCCCCGTATTTGAGAATTTTTTCACCGGCAGCAATTTTGTGTGCGGCAATTTTGTGGCCCAAACCGAGGGGGGTATTCATAGCATGGACAACTCCCCCAATGAGCACTTCCTCCCCAGCATTGAGGCTGCGCGCGAGCACGAGGATGTTATCTGTCGGGGATAGTCGGATGGCTGGCTGCATGGGGATTAAAATTTTCTGTGACGCAAATAGGCTTCCACAGGATCAATGCCCTCGAGAATTGCAGTCCGAACCTTGTTTTCGGTGCGGAGCACCTCCTCCACCCTTTCAGTGACTTCGGAAATGAGTTCACAAGGTATGACAAGGGCGCCATCACGGTCAGCCATCAGGTAATCTCCGGTTCGTATGCTCACATTGCCGATGACGATTGGTTCGCCGAAGCGGTCCGGCACCCAACGCCCGACGACATCGCGCGGCGTATGATACCGAAACCACGTTTTCATACCTGTTTCCAAAATTCGAACGGTGTCACGGCATCCTCCGTCGCAGAGATACCCCCGGACACCCTTGTAAACAAATGTCTCCGCCGACAGTTCGCCCATATGCGCCAGCGTGTCGTCATTAGGTTGGCATACCACGACGCTGTTCTGCGGGGCGCGAGACAACATGCGAGTCCACTCGAGCAAGGTGGTATGACCGTCCACCGTGTGATCAGCATGTCCGCTGATTGTAAAAATGCGTCCAGCCAGCGGACGTGTTGGATCGAGGGGGCGGATGGTGCGGGGAAGAATCTGATCCGGATAGCCCATGGCGCGGAGTGTGTCGTAGACCGCCCCGGAGTAGCATTTTTCGAGACGATCGCCAAAGCTGTCGGCGTAGTTGATTTCTTCGGCTGGCACGTGTTGCATTTCACAAACCTTGCATCCTTTAGTTATCAGATGCAATAACATTTATTATGGATAAAAAGAAAAATCAGGCGCAAATTCCCGCATTGGATCGAGGCATCGACCTTCTGGAGTGGATGGCAAGCAGTATGGAATCGGTCACACTCACCCAAATATCACAAGGTCTGGGTCTCAGCGTCTCCGAGATTCAGCGCCCAGTGGCCTGCCTGCACCGACGGGGTTACTTGAACCGCTCGGAGGCTGGCACTTATTGTCTTTCTGGGCGCCTCTCAGCTCTGGTGCAGAGCTACCCACCGCATTTGAGGTTGCAGCAGGCGGCACTTGGAGCGATGACCGGGTTTGCGCGTTTGCAGGAGGAGTCTGTGCATCTTTGCGTTCCCGATGGGGATTGCGCTCTCCTTCTTCTGGATGTGCCGGGAGGGGGCCTTGTACGCCTGAGCTTGCAGCAAAGTGCACGACTGGATGCTTTGAAAACTGTATCTGGGCGTATCCTTTCGAGCTTCGAAGCGCTGCGTCCTTCCGACATCAATCATAAAACGCGTGCGGTGTTGGAAAAAATCCATTCGGATGGCTACGAGCATGCCGCAAGCTCTCAGGTTGTTGGAATCACCGATATCGGCGTTCCCGTTTTCGACGGGCAAGGACAAATTGCCGCCGCGCTCACCGTCTCATCGCTCCGAATGAAAAACGCGAAGCAGAGTGTTAAAGAATTGCTTCCCGCATTAAAAGAATGCGCAGAGAACATTTCAAAGGGTCTGTAATTTTAGTGCGCTTCTCCTTAATGAAGGGGGAGCTTGGCGCGCACGCCTTCCAAGTGACCGAGCGCCTTCACTCTATCGATGGATCGCCATGATGCCATGTCGACTCTCTAATGGGCGGCAGAACCGATGGCTTGGCCAGCGATCCAACCTGTCGTCCAAGCGGCTTGGAAATTGAATCCCCCGGTAATGCCATCAATGTCGAGTGCCTCACCGGCGAAATGCAAACCAGGAACGATCCGGCTTTCCATCGTTTTGAAATCTACCTCTGACAACGGAATCCCCCCGCATGTCACAAATTCCTCCTTGTTCATACTCTTGCCCCGCACCATGAGTTCTGTGCCGACGAGGAGATTGATCAGCTCAAGAATCTGGGGTCGTGCAAGTCTGGCCCATTTTGTTTCAGGCGATATCCCGGCATTTGCAACCAACTGCTCCCAAAGACGCGCAGGGAGTGGGGCCCACCGCGAGCGCAGGATAGTTTGCACGCCAGATGTTTCACGGCGGGACTGAATTTCTTGGGCTACGGCATCGCGGCTGCCATCCGGAAGCCAATTGATTTTCAATGGAAAATTGTAGCCAAGGCCATGCAACTCTCGAGCGCCCCAAGCTGAAAGCCTCAAAACGCAGGGACCGCTGAGGCCGGTGTGCGTAGCAAGCAATGGCCCGCGTTCTTTTAAATCGGTTCCTGGAACGGATAGCTGGACGGATGGGACGGAAACTCCAGGCAACTCTCGAAGCCAAGGTGAATCGATGTGAAAGGTAAAAAGTGATGGCACCGGCGGAACAAGCGAGTGCCCGAGCGCGACAGCCGGATGCCCTTCGGACCTACATCCTCCACCCGCCCAAACGACGCGATCACAATCCATTCGTGCACCGGTGGAAAGCTCAAGTGCAAATCCCCCACCCTCCCGCTTCGTCATGGTATCCAAGCCAGTGGCAGTCAAAATCCGAACACCCGAACGCCCGGCAGCATCCATCAGACAATCGATGATCGTCTGCGAGGAATCCGTAACAGGAAACATGCGACCATCGGCCTCTGTCTTGAG
Organism: Spartobacteria bacterium; assembly: GCA_947499885.1. GTDB lineage: Bacteria > Verrucomicrobiota > Verrucomicrobiia > Chthoniobacterales > Terrimicrobiaceae > UBA967. The sequence continues at coordinate 9,450 of CANMQB010000004.1, read as the reverse complement.
GGGAACACCTCGGGAATCAAACCATGAAACCGTCTCGGCGGGTCCGAATCGAGTCAATGGGCCGATGAGCGCCCGAGCGCCTCGCGGATAGCGTTGGGAAAGTTGTCGTGGATCGAAACACGCATGAGTCACATTGCAGCGCCCGCCCCCTGAAATTCGGACCTTGGCCAGCGTGCGCGGCCCTTTTTCCAAAATGAAGACTTCGGCCTTCGGATTCGACTCAGCGGCCGCAATGGCAGAAAAAAAGCCTGCGGCTCCTCCTCCAACAACGACCAATTTGAGATGCGAATGCGTGACCACACAACATTAACCTCATAGAAAACAGGGAACGCAAAGCAGAACCTGTCATCACTTGCAGGGTTTGCGCACGACGAATTCGGAGTTACTTGTTTGTTATGCGACTCAGTCAAAATTTCCGCGATATCTTGGGGGGCTCAAACTCATGAGACATTTTCTTTTACTCACGATCCTCGCCCTAGGGTCCTCAATGTGCTTTGCTGAGACTATGAATGAAGATTTTGCAGTCTTAGGCGGGGGTTGCTTCTGGTGCGTCGAGGCTGTGTACCAAGGCAAACCAGGCATTAAATCAGTTGTGAGCGGCTACGCCGCCGGCGCGAATCCAAACCCGACATACGAGGAGGTCTGTACCGGACAGACAGGTCACGCCGAAGTCGTAAAAATCGCCTTCGATCCCTCTGTCATTTCCTATGAAAAGATCATCGACCTTTTCTGGGATGCGCATGACCCAACCACCCTCAACCGGCAGGGAGCCGACCGAGGCACCCAATATCGCTCGATCATTATTGCGCAAAGTCCCGCCCAACGCGTCGCAGCCGAAACTGCTAAGACATCGGCGCAGGCTCGTTTCCGTGATCCGATCGTAACCGAGATCATTGACACGACAGAATTTTTTCCTGCCGAGAGCTACCACCAAGATTTTACGGCAAGAAATCCGAACCACCCATATGTCCAATCGGTCATTGCGCCAAAGCTGGAGAAATTAAAAAGCAAGTCTGGCGAGTGATTACGTCTTGACGCGATCGGTGATGTCGAGAAAGTGCTGCGGTTCTTCTGCTCCAGCAGGGATTTTATTATGATCGTATACGTGAAAACCGGTTGTTTTTGGTGCAGCGATGCCCTGACTTGGCTCAGGACCCAAGGCCTCGCCCATACGGTGCGGAATGTATCGGCCGACAGCCAAGCCTTTGACCGCATGCGAACGATTTCCGGGCAAACAAAGGCTCCCACTCTGGAGATGCCGGATGGCGAAGTGCTGGCGGACTTCGATGTTGAGCAACTCGAGCGTTTTCTGAAAGCGAGGGAGTCTCGGTGATTACCAACTTGTGCCTTGTTGCGGCGCTTGCCGTTATCTCGCTCGCCCTTCGCAGCTATCAAAATCAGGCTCTTTTCCGAATTGGAACGCTTGGTTTTATCGCAACGTCGTTCTTAGCAGGCTGGCTCCTAGGGGGCAGCTATTTGGTTGGAATTCTCTTTGCATCCAGTTGGTTCCTCCTTCCATGGCTAGAAATTCTGACGCGCGTACGCCGTCTCCGTATGCCTCTGCATCGCTCACTAGAAAATTGCCCCCCTCCCCCATCGAGTAAGTTTCCAGCTTTTTCCTCACTCTCCGACGAAATCGAATGCATCGGGTTTGAGTACGCCGAGGACGTTGACTGGAGCCATGATGACACGCGGCATTTTTACCGCCTTTTCTACAATGCCGAAAAAAGAGTGATGGGTTCGATTTGCCTGCTCGAGCAGGATCACTTCTCTTTTTTTTATGTGACCTTCACCTCCCGCACGGCCGATGGACGCGTTTTCATGACATGGAACTACCCTTACTCCTACGGCATGCAATTCGCCCCTCAGATGCTCATAAACAAGGTTGATGAGAATTTGGACATTGAGGAATTGGCCTCGTCCCATGAGTGTTTCCTGAATACCCAAGCCCGCACAGATCTTGTAGTGCTGGAGTCTGAAAATCTTCGCTCCGAAATCGAGAGGGAACTTCTTAACCAAATGGAGCATAACATCGCCAAGGGAATCCTTGTCCGCGACCAAAACGAGATGATCCGCTACTCGGTGCGTGGAATGTTTTTTCTGTGGGGACAATTTCTCCGCGAATTCGTCAAATTTTCCTGACTCTCAGCCGTGTTTTTACTCCGGTGATTCGTTCCAGAACCTGCTGAATGCCTCAGCCCAATCGCGAGTTTCCACGCGCACTCTGCCAGCCTCACCCATGCGTTTCCTCGACACGGCATCTCCCGCCAGTTTCCGGATCGCCTCCGCTAGGTCGGCGGCGTCTTGGCCCTTGGTAATGTAGCCCTCCACGCCTTGCTCGACGAGATCACGAGGGCCTCCGATATCTGAAACGATCACAGGAATTCCACTCGCCTGGGCTTCAAGAATCACGTTTCCGAAAGTATCGGTCGTACTTGGAAAAACAAAAAAGTCGGCGGAGGCATAAGCGATGGCCAAGCTCTCCCCGCCTAAGTAGCCTGTGAAGATTGCATCGCTTAAGAGCCTCTTCATCTCGGCAAGGTAAGGCCCATCCCCAACGATGATTGGACGCACGGGCGTTTTCGATTCCGCCAAACGCCGCGTCGCAGCCACAAGGAGATCAAGATTTTTTTCCTTCGAAACCCTGCCAACAAAGAGCATGGCAAGCTCACCCTTGCGAAGACCGCGCGATTCCCAAAAGCCTCGGTCTCGCTTGTCGGGATGGAAGAGATGTGTGTCGAGACCACGCGGCAAGATGCGGAGACGATCTCGAGGAATACCTCGTTCGATCCAACATTTGCGATAGTCCTCGGAGTTCACATAAAGCACATCGAGCTGGCTGTAGAACCAGTGCATGTAATTCCACGTGAGTGTTTCCATGAACGAATCGTCCGTAAGAATGCGGACGTACTGCGGAAAGTCCGTGTGGTAAATGCCGACGGCTCGCAGGCCCAGCATTTTTGCGGCAGCAAGAGCACACAAGCCGGTAGGACCAGGCGTGCTAATGATCAACTCGGAAAAACCTTCGCGCTGCAGGTGGTCGAAAATTTGGAGCACCGGGGGGAAACTCAGACGCTGCAATTCGTATTCAGGCAGCTCAAATTCGCCGATGGGCTCAAAGTTTTTCAGTGGCACACCATGGTCTGCAATCTCCGATCGACAGGTCATGATGGTCACATCGTGGCCTGTGGCGACTCCGGCAGCGGTCATCTTGCGGATCGTGGTGGCCACACCATTCACATCCTCCAGCGTGTCAGTGAACCAAGCGCGCTTGTTGTTCTTGAGAAATGCTGGAACAGATCCCGAAACCGGTAGTGCGACTTGGCGCAGCCACTCCCGCTTGGGAAGGCGAAAAGCGTGAATGTACGGGCTCAGAAGAGCAACAACGGGCGCCAAGGGAATAATCGTCTGAATGCTCTCAAGAAATTTCCCTTTGGAAATCTGTTGAATGAACTCCGTAACGAGACGGTAGCCGATCTTGTTTGCAATAAGATTGGCCATCAGAAATGCGCGCCTCTCAGCCTCGACAACCCCAGCTGTGTCCCGAGCCATAGCCGCCTTGAGATCGCGTTGGTTGAGCGCTTCGGAAAGTTGCTTCCAAAGCGACATGCTCCCCGACTTTGCAATTTCGAAGAGTTTTCCCGTCAGTATCCCCTGAGTGAGGAAGCCAAACTTGTCCAAGAGCGAAAATTCAGTGGGATCGCGCCCCTCCATGAATCGGGAGGTGATTTTTTCAACTAAAGCGGATGCCGGATCCCCGGGCTTCAATGGCAAGCGAACCTTCGCATACTCGATCGCTGTGCTGTAAGTGCCATGAGCCATCGCGAGCGGAGTGCCTGATTGACCAACGGCTTCACAGCGACCTGAACGAATGTTTTCCAAGAAACCCCGCGCATCGGCGCAAGCTGGAGTCTGAGTGAAAGCGGATGCCGGACCCGTCCCACCCTGGTCATCGGACCCGCCGGTGAAGACTTTTTTCCATGGCTCCGAATGGGTCGGGTCAATACCGGTGCGTGCATTGAATATCTCAATCCGACGCGGCGTGAGATCTCCCAGTACAGCGCGAGCCGTGTCACTCAACAACGCACAACACCGACCATTAATCCCTTCAAAATGCCGGAAAAGCAGAGCAATCTTTTGCAGGTGCAGGTCGGTCAGCTTTCCATTCAGGCTTTGAAAAGGGTGGGCTACGGAGTGAGCGATATTTTCTGCAAACAGATACTTCTGGAGGTCGTAAACGCTCTCCCTTGCTTGCTGAATCTCACAGTGCTGTTTTTCATTGATTCCCCAGACGAGAAGATGCACGCGACAATCGTCTTCGGGAAAAACCGTGGAGACCTCCTCGCCGATGATCACGTCCGGAAGATGCGCGATTTCCAAACAACCATCGATGGTATTTTGATCCGTGAGCGTCACAAACCGCATCCCGGCGGATCGCAATTTGCTGTAGAGGTCGAATGGATCGGATGCGCTGGCGGGGAAGTCCAGACGGCGCAAAACCCAGTCTGCCGCCCGTGCGCTGTGGCGGCTGTGGATATGCAGATCGGCGCGTGTTGTGAATCGACTCATTTTTGGCCTCGCTTGCTTGCGAGCCATTGCTGATAGGTCATTGCGCGTCGCCCCGCAAGCGCGGTGACAACGAGCTGCAGAATCTGACTCCGGATCGAGTCGTAGTTCCAGTCCGGAGGATGAATCCCGATACGCAAAAGCGGTGACTTTTCCAGCGCCCTTGAAAGAAGGGCATTCCAAGCCAGACTGCAGACACGCCGCCAACCGGATCGAACACTCCAAACCAAGCTCCTTGCCATGTAAACCGACCCCGAGGGGAAATCGCTCACCGTCGAAATGCGAGTTGTGTATTCAAAGCCAGCGCCTCGCACTGCCACTTCCGCATCGCTTCCGAGCAACCATGCGGGCGCAATAAAACCACTCGAGGAAAGCCCGCATGCAGAAAATTCCGCGCGCCCCATCGCGAGGCGGCGCGACGTCTCGCTTTCAGTCAAATCAAAAAACTCACCTTCCCCTGCTGTGTAGGATTGCGTCACGAGCTTCTTAAAAAAGCCATCTCCAGCTCTACGCTCCCGCAAGTGGTAGTAGCCATGCAGAACAGCCTCATGACTCTCAGCAACCCTCTTCTGGAGCCATTCAACGAACGCATCGTCATTCGAAATCCTACCTCGCTTGTGGTGATCCGGAATAACGAGCAGGGATATCGGCACGCAGCCAAGAGCCTTTAGATCATCAAGAATCCTATCGGTCTGCCTCATGGTCAAAGGACTCACATCATGAATGGACACTACCAAAGCGCGGTTAGTCATTACTTTTTGCATTTGCCAAGTCCGTATCTTGCGCGAAGCTTAGGGCAATGTCAGACGAAAACCAGAAGCCATCGAACGACAACCGCCAGCGGCAGGGCGGAGGTCAAGACCCACAACTCAACTGGCGCGGACTCGTGCTCTTCGCCATCGCGTTCGCTCTTATCGGAGGAGCCTTTCTCTTCCGGGGAAATAATTTTGCTCAAATCCAGCAAATCCAATACCCGCGCTTCATCCAATTGGTGAAACAGGGCAAACTCGTTGTGACCCCCGAGTCGCCACTCCAGCTTGTGGTGGAGGAGGGCCGCAACACGCAGTATTTCGAAGGCAAATTCAAGCTCCCCTCGCCAACCACAGGTGAAGAGATTCCCATCTCCTTCCACACGCCAATCTTCACGCAGTTCAATGGCTCAGAAATCGAGCAAGTTCTCAGCGAGGCAGGCATCACTCCGGCGATCTCGCCTAAGTCTGATCTGTTGGCCTCGGCCATCGTCAGCTTCCTCCCGATCGTGTTTTTCTTGGTGATCCTCTATTTCTTCTTCCGCTCACAAATCAAAATGGCCGGCAAAGGCGCATTGAACTTTGGCAAGTCGAAAGCCCGCATGCTCTCGAAGGATAAAAACCGCATCACATTTAAAGACGTCGCAGGCGTCGAAGAGGCAAAGGACGAAGTCCAAGAACTCGTGGAATTTTTGAAGGATCCGAAAAGGTTTCAAAAACTGGGAGGCCGAATTCCCAAGGGGATTCTCATGGTCGGATCGCCGGGAACCGGCAAAACCCTCCTCGCCCGCGCCATTGCGGGTGAAGCAGACGTGCCGTTCTTCTCGATCAGCGGCTCAGACTTCGTGGAAATGTTCGTTGGCGTGGGGGCCTCCCGCGTTCGTGATATGTTTGAACAAGGGAAAAAATCTGCTCCATGCCTCATGTTCATTGATGAAATCGACGCCGTGGGTCGCCACCGCGGACACGGTATGGGCGGCGGACACGACGAACGGGAGCAAACTCTCAACCAACTCCTCGTCGAGATGGACGGCTTCGACACTCAAGAAGGCGTCATCATCATCGCAGCCACAAACCGCCCAGACGTCCTCGACCCTGCCCTCCTGCGTCCAGGCCGCTTTGACCGCCAAGTCACCGTTTCTCTTCCAGACGTGAAAGGACGTGAGGAAATCCTTAAAGTCCACGCTAAAAAAGTAAAAATTGCCGAGGGCGTGAACCTCGCCGTTCTCGCACGTGGCACACCAGGTTACTCCGGTGCGGAACTGGCCAACGTCCTCAACGAAGCTGCTCTCCTCGCAGCTAGAAAAGGAATGAAAGCCGTTGGCATGCGGGAACTGGAGGAAGCAAGAGACAAAGTGCGCTGGGGCAAAGAACGCCGCAGCATGGCCATGAGCGAACGGGAAAAAATCTCTACCGCTTGGCACGAGGCCGGACATGCGATTCTCAATGTTCTCCTCGAACACACCAGCCCGTTGCATAAAGTCACGATCATCCCGCGCGGCCCGTATCTGGGAGCGACAATGTATCTCCCCGAAGGCGACAAGTACTCTACCCAGCAAAAAGAGGCCCTTGACCTCCTCGCCGTGACCATGGGCGGCCGGATCGCCGAGGAGATGTTCACAAAAGATATCTCGAATGGAGCCTCAGGCGATATCCGACAAGCCACCAGCCTAGCCCGCAAAATGGTTTGCGAATGGGGTATGAGCTCGCTGGGCATGATCAGCTTCGCCGAGGGCGGCGAGCACGTCTTCCTAGCACGTGATATTTCCCGTCCCCGCGAATACAGCGAACACACGGCCCAACAGATCGACACCGAGGTGAAGCGTATCATTGACGAAGCCTACGAACGCGCCCGTGTCCTGCTTGAACAACGCCGACAAGCAGTCGAGACACTCGCCAAGGCCCTGCTCGAATACGAGACGCTGGACGCTTCGCACGTTAAAGAAATCCTCGAGCATGGGAACATCCAAAATCCTCCGGTCATCGAGGTCGCGCCACCACCTCTGCCTCCGCCTCCTTCAGACTCGGCCCACGAGCCTCAGTCACCAATCAAACCAGAGTTTCCATCCGGAGGCCTCCCTGCCGCAGCCCCTGCGTAGGCACAAGCCGATACCACTCACCTTCGGTCTTAACGACCACAGGCAAGGGCCTCTAGCATCTGCGGATTGTCAGATCCCTCGTGGCGTGTCATTTCTATGGGGTGCCAATTTTTGAACTGAAGTCCTGCTGACATGCTTACTATCCGCAATCTGAAAAAATCCCACGGTGGACGCCTCCTTTTTGAGGAAGCCGACATGCAGGTTAATTACGGTGAACGCATCGCATTGGTAGGTCCCAATGGTGCCGGCAAGTCCACTCTCTTTTCCCTCATCCTGAAAAAAGACGAACCCGATGCAGGCACTGTGCAACGGGACGAGTGGACAACCGTCGGCTACCTGCCTCAGGAAGCCGAAGCCGTTCATTCTGAGACGGCACTCGACATCGCCTGTGGACGTGCCGGAGAGCTTCAGGCCCTCGAAAAACAGCTCGCCATCCTCGAAGCCGCAGGCGATGTGGAGGGAGCGGAATACCTCGAGGCCCATGCGAAACACGAGACACTCAGCAGCCCACATGTGGACGCCAAAGCCAAGAAAATGCTCACCGGCCTTGGCTACCGAGAATTTGATTGGAGCCGCCCCGCACGCGAGCTGAGTGGAGGATGGGTGATGCGCGCCCACCTAGCCCGCCTGCTCGTGATGGAGCCCGATCTTCTACTCCTCGATGAACCGACCAACCACCTCGACCTCCTCTCCTTGCTTTGGCTGCAGCAGTATTTAAAGACCTGTTCCAGCGCATTACTGCTCATCTCGCACGATCTCGAGTTTATGGATGCCCTGATCGACGGCGTTTACGAAATCGCAAATCCCAAGCTCATTCACTACAAGGGCAACTACTCCGCCGCGATGGAACAACGCGAGCGCAACTACGAAATCCAAGCAGCAGCCTACAAGAACCAACAAAAGGAAATCACCGCTCTACAGGAATTCGCTGACCGCTTCCGCTCGGTCTCCTCAAAAGCCGCTCAAGCCCAGAGCAAAATCAAGCAGATCGAACGCATGGAAAAAATCGAGCGGCCTGAGCCGCCGAAGAAACCATTCCGCTTCCGCATTCCGCAACCCGAACGCGGCGGCCAGCGCGCCGCTCTCCTCGATGGCGTGCAGATGGCCTACGACAACCACATCGTTTACAAACACCTCGACCTCATCATTGAGCGGGGCGAGCGCGTCGCCCTCGTAGGACCAAACGGTTCCGGCAAGTCCACCCTCATCAAAATCCTCGCCGGCGTCGTAGAATTTCAAAAAGGAAAATGCACCTTCGGCAGCAATTCCAAGGTCGGCTACTTCAGCCAACACCGCGCGGCCACACTCAACCCGAATTTTTCGATTCTTGAAGAAATCCTCGCCTCCAATGGCACGCTCCGCGAGGACGAAGCCCGCAGCATCCTTGGTTCGTTCCTCTTCAAACGTGACGACATCCACAAAAAGACAGCTGTCCTCAGCGGCGGAGAGAAAACCCGACTCAACCTTGTAAAGTTTCTCGTCAATCCCCCCAACCTCCTCCTCATGGACGAGCCCACGACGCACCTCGACATCCTCACCGTGGAATCCCTCGTCCTCGCGCTTGAAGCCTACGAGGGCACACTGGTCTTCATCTCCCACGACGTCCACTTTCTTCGCAAACTCGCCAACCGCATCCTCCACATCAACGCTGGACAAGTAAACTCCTACCCCGGCGGCTACGACTACTTCCTCGAAAAATCTGGACTCCTCGGCTCCGAACGCTTTGCGCTGACCTCAGAATGATTCATGCTCAACTTTTTTCATTCCAAATCAAGCGTGCGCTAATCATAAGCACTCTCCTGCTAGCCGTAGCCTCCAACTATCGCTAACCTAACTTCCCTCTAATTTTTTTGTAATCCATTGCCATTCAACAAAAGTGCGTATAATTGTAGCAAGTAAATTTTACTAATTTTATGTTTTTTATACTTGACACCATGTTTTTGTTAGGTATTTTTGTAGCACATGTTTGTTCAAGCCACCAAATCTCGAAAAAACGGCAAAACCTACACCTCCCATCTCGTCCGCGAATCTTTTCG
>CANMQB010000003.1 GCA_947499885.1 Spartobacteria bacterium | reverse complement strand
TGCGGGATTTGAGAAGGTCATCCACATAGTCTGCGACGCGATGAAACTTCTGCGTGCCAACGACGAGATCAACATGCGGTGAGGTCTGCAAAAGCGACTCGCCGCGTGCCTGAGCCATGCACCCCAAGTAGCCTAAGACGAGATGCGGACGAGTCCGCCGGAGTTTTCGCAACATGCCCATCTTGCCGATCGCCTTCTGTTCGGCCATGTCGCGCACGCTGCAGGTGTTGAGCAAAATCACGTCCGCCTCGGTTTCATCCACAACGAATCGGTATCCGCGCTCGGCGAGCATTTTCGAGACTTGCTCGGAATCGCGCTCGTTCATCTGGCAGCCGTAGGTTTTGATATGGACGCTGGGCATTTTGTAAAATGTGAATTTGCTTGAGACTTGCGATTCGGGCAAGGACAAGTGCGCCAGACCCTCTAGCAACCTAGGCGATCCCGAGAATCCAACCTTCGAAATTCGCCAAAGATCGCTCCTCGGAGTTCAATTGCGGGTGAAAACAAGTTGCCAGCGAATTTGTCGCATCGGCTTCCTGCATCCAGCGCGCCACGCTGTAGGCATCGTGCTGGTCTGGAGTTCTGCCGTCTGTGGGAAAGGTCTTGCTCCACAATGAGGGATAAACTTCCGTGATCACGGAACGTCCCGATGGTGGCGTCCATCCATCAAAGGGCCAAAAATGAACTCTCGATCCGACCTCCTGTCGGATCGAGAGCAACCACGGCAAGCCGGCGTGAGTGGACTTGGCCACACTGCCTGGTACATCGAAATGAAAGACCGACTTCGCGCGAGAGCGTTCTTCTGTCACCCGCCGCCAGCGTGCATTCCCGCTCCGCGCTGCCCCATTGCCATAGACCCCATCTCGAATGAAATCCACGTACATGTGCTCACTATCAGTCGGCCAGTGGTGCTGAAAGTCATCAAGAAAAGCGGGCCAGTCGTGCGGGAGGCGATGGATTTCGAAGTAATGGCGTGGAAAGGAAAAGGCGTGGTCAATCCCGACAAGCGTTGGCGGGCCTTGGCGAAGCTCATTAGTAAGCCACTCGGCGAGTCGTCGCCGCGTCCAAAGTTTCCCAGTGTTGATCGGTGGGGAGATTTCGACAGGTAGTTCTGCACCGGTGGCGGCATAAAGACGCAGACCCTTCAGACTGCTATCAGGCGTCTCCGCACCGGAATAGTCTATGCCAAAATAACGTTCAAATTGAAGCATGGGTGGCGAGGCTTGTGGCAACCTTCACCTGATTAAATTCCGGTAAGTAGCCAATGCGAGGAGAGGGAAGTGGTTTCGATACATGTCGTATTTGAGGTAGAACACGCACGGAAAGCCTGTGCCGGTCGTGTAGTCCTCGGTCCAGGAACCATCGAGGTTTTGCGTTGAAACAAGCCATTGGATACCGGCTCGGATGGATTCGCGTTGCGGATCACCTGCGGCGCAGAGTCCCATCAGCGCCCAGGCGGTCTGGCTCGGAGTGCCAGCTCCACGGCCTTTGAGGGCCGGGAAATTGTAGGACTCGCAGGTTTCGCCCCAGCTACCATCTTCGTTTTGGCAGCTCTCGAGCCAAGTAGTAGCACGGCGAATCCATTCCTCGTCCATATTAACGCCGATCGAGGCGAGACCACGCAGCGCCTGCCAAGTGCCGTAGATGTAGTTCACGCCCCAGCGGCCATACCAGGAACCGTCGGCCTCTTGTGTGCGGCGAAGCATCGCAATGGCACTACGGACTTCTTGCGAACGTGGGTCGTGGCCGATGTAGCCGAGAAGCTCAAGCACGCGGGCGGTGAGATCGCTGCATGTGGGATCGAGGATGGCGTTGTGGTCTGCAAATGGGACATGCTCGAGCCAGGCGGCATTCAGGTTTTTATCAAAAGCCGCCCATCCGCCATCGTGGCATTGGAAGGAAAGGAGCCACTTCAAAGCGCGTCGTTGAATCTCTTCGCGCGCCTTCGCGTCTCGCGGCGTGCAGTGCCTCAGCGCCATCAGGACCATCATGGTGTCGTCGGTGTCGGGATAGTACTTGTTAGCATGCTCAAATGCCCACCCGCTTGGCTCGACTCCCGGATTGCGGGCAGTCCAATCTCCGGCGAATCGGACTTCGCGTGTCTCCATCCAAGCAGCGGCCTTTTGCAGGGCGGGATGGTTTTTGGGCACACCCGATTCGCCCAGTGCCACTGTGGTGATCGCTGTATCCCAGACTGGTGAAAGGCAGGGTTGAATACGAAAATCGGCAGGGTCGTGAATGAAGAGTCCTGTAAAATCTGCCTCCGCTTTTTTCACCAGCGGATGATCTTCCGCGTAGCCAAGCGAGTGGAGGGCCATGAGGCTGTTGAGCATCGCAGGAAAAATGGCGGAGAGCCCATCGCTGCCTTCGCCCATGCGCTCGGTCATCCATGCCTCGGCTCGCTTGAGTGCCCGCTTGCGGAGGGGATGGATGGGAAAGCGGTTGTGGATTTTCAGCAAAGCATCGCAGCGCAGGAAAAAATTCCGCCAGGCCCAGAAGCGTTTGTCTTTTTTCAGGGAGAAGTCCGCATTTTCCATTCCGGCGGGATAGAGCTCATGAAGGTGTAAGGCGGCAGGCAGCGTGCGCGTGGGTTTGAAGTGGTTCAGGATTGCCAATGGCGCAATGATCGTGCGGCTCCATGAGGACATTTCATAGAGGTTGAAAAAGAACCAGCGCGGAAAGAGGAAAATCTCGGGCGGAATGGTTGGAACGTAGTCCCAAGGAAACTGGCCAAGCAGGGCGAGGTAAAGACGGCAGTAAGTGTTCACCTGCGGAATGCCTCCGAGCCGGAGAATATTGGCACGGGCTTCGCGCATCCAAGGGGCGTTCGGCGAGTCGCCTGCAAGCTTCAGTGCAAAGTAGGCTTTGACCGAGGCGTTGATCTCACTTGGGCCCCCGATGAAAATATTCCATCCCCCATCGGCAGTCTGCCTGCGACGGATGTGATCGGCGCATTTCGCTTGGAGTACCTCGTCAACCCCATCCCGCCAGTTCATGTAGAGAACTGTGTCCGAACAAAGTGTGGAGTCCACCAACAACTCACCTTCCCAGTGGCCGTCGGTTTTCTGTAGCGAAAGAAGGAAATCCTGCGAACGCCGGATGCTTTGCCGCAAGGCATCCTCGGCTTCCATGCGGATTCCGACGGACACCTCTGCCTGGCTCATAGGGTTTGTTTGCGATCGAGAACAGCGAGCATTTCCGCATGGCTGCCGCCGGCCTCGTAGCAATCAAGCTCGGCAATGCGGCGGGCATGGCGCCCCCCGTCGAATGGAGTCGCAAGCCAGATGTCCACAATCTCGAGTGCGAGCTCCAGTGGAATCATGCGCTGGCCGATGGAGAGGGCGTTTGCGTTATTGTGGCGGCGGCCGAGTTCGGCGGTCTCATGGCTCCAGCAGACGGAGCATCGAATACCTTTGACCTTGTTTGCCGCAATGGCCTCGCCGTTTCCAGATCCGCCAATGACGATGGCGCGTTCGGATTCCTTGCGGACGACAGCCTCGGCAGCAGGAATGATGAAGATCGGGTAGTCGGTGCTCTCGTTGCTATTTGTCCCGTAGTCTATCACTTCATGGCCAGCCTTCTTGAGGTGGCTAATGATGGCTTCCTTGTATTCAAATCCAGCATGGTCGCTTCCAATCGAAATTTTCATAATGTGCAGGTGGGTTGGGGTTGGTCGGAGTAAGGTGTTTGAGGTTCGAGACCGAGGGATTCCAAGAGGGCGCGATCGTCATCAACCTCGGGATTCGAGGCGGTGAGGAGCTTGTCACCATAGAAAATGGAATTCGCCCCCGCAAAAAGACAGAGTGCCTGCGCTTCGCGGGTCAGACGGTCGCGCCCAGCCGAGAGCCGGATTTTTGCTTTTGGAAGAACAATCCGCGCTGTGGCGATGAGGCGTACAAGTTCGAAGACATCGATCGGAGGCGTCTTGGCAAGCGGCGTGCCTTCGATGGGGGTGAGGCAATTGATCGGCACACTCTCCGGCTCCGGGTCGAGCGAACACAGGACCTCCAGCATTTTTAAGCGATCGGTGTCATTTTCTCCGAGGCCGATAATGCCACCACAGCAAACACTCAGTCCGGCGCGTTGCACAGATCCAATGGTATTCAAACGGTCTTCGAATGTGTGCGTGCTGACGATTTTTTTGTAGTGCTCGGGCGAGGTGTCGATGTTGTGGTTGTAGGCGGTGAGTCCGGCTTCTTTCAGCTTGCGGGCCTCGATGTCGCCGAGCTGGCCCAGCGTGACGCAAACTTCCATGCCGAGCTTGCTCACCTCGCGCACGGTCTCAAGCATCGTCTCGAATTTAGGATCTCCATCGCGCACACCTTTCCAAGCGGCGCCCATGCAGAAGCGGGTGGACCCGTTTTGCTTGGCACGCTCGGCCACGGGGAGCACCTCGGAAGTGGTCATGAGGCGCTCTTTCTTGAGGCCGGTATCGTAATGTGCGCTCTGGGAGCAGTAGCCGCAGTCTTCGCTGCAACCACCGGTCTTCACGCTCAATAGAGTGCACAGTTGGACTTCGTTTTTAGGCCAGAATTCCAGAAACACGCGGCGGCTCTCCTGAATCAGGTCAAAAAGGGGACGGCGATAGATTTGCTCGAGTTTTTCTAAGGTGGGTCTCACAAGGCCATCGGTTTTAGACGTGCTGACGCCGAGAGTCAACCGGAGGGTGAGTAAAACAACCCGCTTGAATGTGGCCCCGTCGTCGCTATTTTAGCGCCTCTCAACCATAAAAAATATTATGTCATTCGAACTACCATCCCTTCCCTATGCCGCTACGGCTCTCGAGCCAAATATTGATGCCCGCACGATGGAAATCCATCACGGGAAACATCACGCCACATACGTCACAAATCTCAACAAAGCCCTCGAAAGCGCCCCGGAGCTAGCCTCAAAGACCCTCGAGGAACTCATCGGTAACCTCGCTGCCGTGCCAGAAGCGATCCGTGGATCCGTTCGCAACAATGGCGGTGGACACTGGAATCACACCTTCTTCTGGAATCTTATGGGACCATCCGCAGGCGGCGCTCCATCCGGTGCGCTCGCTGATGCCATCAATGCTGCCTTTGGAAGCTTCGACGATTTCAAAGCCAAATTCGAAGCCGCTGGCCTCGGTCGTTTCGGTAGCGGTTGGGTGTGGCTCTGCGTGAAAGCCGATAAGTCGGTCGCCATTTGCTCGACGCCTAACCAAGACAACCCTCTCATGACAGGTGTCGCCGAGTGCACTGGTACGCCTGTGCTTGGTTGCGATGTGTGGGAACACGCCTACTACCTGAACTACCAAAACCGCCGCGCCGATTACCTCAAGGCCTGGTGGAACACGATCAACTGGTCCGCTGTGGAGAAAAATTTCGCCAACGCCTGATCAACGATCCTTCTTAAAGTCAAACGCCCGACTGGAAACGGTCGGGCGTTTTTGCTTAACTCGTCTTCTTCAATCATGGCTCACCTCAATTCAAATTATCTCAAGCTCAAAGCGGGTTACCTTTTTCCCGAGATCAATCGCCGCGTCAAAGCCTTCACAGACGCCAACCCCGAAGGTGCCACCCGCCTCATTCGCTGCGGAATCGGCGATGTGACCGAGCCCTTGCCTTCTGCCGTTCGCGAGGCCATGCACAAGGCGGTCGATGAAATGGGTGAACGCGGCAGCTTCCGGGGATATGGTCCCGAGCAGGGCTATGAATTTCTGAGGCACGCCATCGCGGAAAACGACTACCGCTCGTGTGGACTCGACGTCGCGGATGATGAGATTTTTGTTTCCGATGGCTCCAAGTGCGACTGTGGAAATATCCTGGATGTTTTTGGTAGCAACAATCGCATTGCCGTGATGGACCCAGTTTATCCCGTCTATGTGGATACCAATGTCATGGCTGGACACACTGGTGAGGCTGATGAGAGCGGCCTATACAGCGGACTGGTTTATTTGCCATGCAGTGCTGAGAACGGCTTCGTGCCTGAGATTCCCAAGGAGAAAGTGGATCTCATTTATCTCTGCTACCCAAACAACCCGACTGGGGCCACAGCCACGCGGGCACAACTCACGGCTTGGGTGGAATACGCCCTGGCGAATGACGCGGTCATCCTCTTCGACGCCGCCTACGAGGCCTACATCCGCGACCCCGAGATCCCGCATTCCATCTATGAAATCCCGGGAGCACGTCGTTGTGCCATTGAATTTCGCAGTTTTTCAAAGAACGGTGGTTTCACCGGAGTCCGCTGCGCGTTTACCGTCCTTCCAAAGGAGCTGAAATGCCGTACAGCCACCGGTGAAATAACTGCACTTCACCCGCTCTGGAACCGCCGCTTCAGCACAAAATTTAACGGCGTCGGCTACGTCACCCAACGCGCTGCCGAGGCCCTTTACTCGCCCGCTGGGAAAGAACAAGTCGCCGCACTCATCGAGCATTACATGGACAATGCCGCCATCCTCCGCACGGCGGCAGAGAAATGTGGCCTCGCAACCCTCGGTGGAATCAACGCCCCTTACATCTGGGTCCACGCTTCCAAGCATCTCACCAGTTGGCAAGTTTTCGATAAAATGCTTCAGGAAGCCAATGTCGTCATCACCCCAGGTAGCGGCTTCGGACCCGCCGGAGAGGGCTACTTCCGGATCTCGGCGTTCAATAGCAGGACGAATGTGGAAGAGGTGGCAAAAAGGTTGGAAAAAATTTGCTGGACTTGAACTCGGTCTTTCGCTTTATATAGTCTTTCCTAACCCTCTGCCCATTTCTACTGTGAAAAACTTTTCAAATTCTTTAAAACTTCTCAAACGACTTACCGCATTCACCCTCGTCGAACTTTTGGTCGTTATATCGATCATTGCGATTCTGGCTTCATTGTCGCTTCCTTCGATTACTGGTGCCATAACCAAGGCCCAGATGACAGGTGCTTTGTCCAATCTCAGGCAAATCTATACCGCTAACTTCAATGCAGCTACCGATGCCTCGACTACCGGTTCGACTAACTTCGGATGGCCTGGTGATGTAACAAATAGTGTGACTAGTATACAAACTTATGTTAATATGTTGGTGAACAACGATTTTTTCAAACCACAAGAAGCTGTCAAAATTTTTTCTGTTTCAGGTATCACGCCCGGAACAGTTACTGCAAGCAACGTCACAATCGGACTAGCAAACTGCGCTTTTTCGATTTACAGAGTTCAAGATGCTGATGCTGGAACAACTTTATTTGCAACGACAAAAAATTATATCTACGCCAAGCCTCTTACTAACGACATTCCGTTTAAAGACGCAGGTTTTGTAGTCATCCGTAAGGGCGGTGATGGAGCTGTCTACAAAAAGACTCAATACAACGAGACCAACAGCATTGGCGTTCTCCCTGCAACAGAAACTCCCCTCAAGTAATTTTTAGAAAATTTCCTATGTCCATACTAGCCAAAATCGAAGCCGAACAATTCAAGTCCGACATCACCCCTTTCCAAGTTGGAGACACAATCAAAGTCCATACTCGCGTGGTGGAAGGCGAAAAAGAACGAATCCAGATTTATTCGGGTATCGTGATTGGCCGCAAAGGCGCTGGTATTAATGAAAACTTCACCGTCCGCCGTGTTTCCTATGGTGAGGGTGTAGAACGCGTTTTTCCAATTCATTCACCTCGCATCGCCAAGATCGAGGTCGAGCGCCGTGGTGCTGTTCGCCGTGCGAAACTGAACTACCTCCGCTCCCGCAAAGGAAAATCGGCCACTACGGTTAAAGACCGGACAGACCGCGCCTGAGTGGTTCAAACGAGGTTTTCGTTCTGACCTTGGGTTTTTGGTCGATTGGTTTTTCCAACTGATCATTCATTATAAAATGCACAGGCATGATGTTTGTCAGCGTGCTTGCTTGTGTTTATTATAAAATAAATCTAGAGCTTTTTGCGTCTCTCACGCGCCAGTATGGAGTCCGCTGTGCGATCATCAGCAGCGCTTTGCCTCCGCAAGGAGAGTGTCTGAAGCCTGAATCTGGATGATCTCATTCTAAACACCACGCATGCCTTGCTCCCTCATTCATGAGCATCGTCTGTCGTCTCTAGGATTCACCCCCGTCGCGGGTATCGATGAGGCAGGTCGCGGACCGCTCGCGGGTCCTGTTGTTATTGGCGGAGTCATCCTGCCACCGGATTTTGAGCTACATGGTCTCAACGACTCCAAAAAACTCACACCCAAAGCGCGCGAGCGACTTTACGCGGAGATCACGGGGAATTCTGAGATTCGCTGGACATCCATCGCAATCCCGGCGCAGGAAATCGATCGCCTGAACATCCTCGGCGCGACCCACTCTGGGATGCGCGCGGTCATCGAGCAACTTTCGCCCCGCCCCGCCCACGCCCTTATCGATGGCCTTCCTGTTCCTAATTTTCCATGCCCGCAGACTGCTTTGGTCGGAGGTGATGGCCTAAGCTTGAGCATCGCTGCGGCAAGTATCATAGCCAAGGTCGAGCGCGACCTCATCATGTTGGAAAATGACCGACTCTATCCTGAGTATGGATTTGCAAAGCATAAAGGCTACCCAACGGCAGAACACTTTGCCAAACTCCGAGTCCATGGCCCTTGTCCAATCCATCGCAGAAGCTTTGCGCCGGTTGCGCAGGCGGAACTCTGGTGAAGCGGCACACATCGCGCTCGGGAATGAAGGCGAGGATATCGCAGTCGCCTATCTTCGGCTCCATCGTCATAAAATTCTTTACCGAAACTTCCGTGCTCCGCATGGCGGTGAGGTCGATATCGTTTGCCGCGATAAGCCGCATGGCGAGCTTGTGTTTGTGGAAGTCAAGACCCGCTCGCATGAAGAATTTGGACGACCATCGGATGCGGTTGACGAAAAAAAACAGAGCCTCATTATTCGCGGCGCAATGAAATGGCTCCGCATGCTGGACATGCCAGATATCACATACAGGTTCGACATCATCGAAGTCGTCATCGGCCCACCCCGGGAAGTTCGCCACATTCAAAACGCCTTCAACACTCCCGATATCTTTTCCTTTTAAATGTCCGCAATTCCATCACTCCTCTCCGCCCAAGAAATCAAGCTCGCCTATGGCACTCAGGTTCTCCTCAACGGAGTCACACTCACCGTCTCACCGGGAGAGAAAGTCGGCCTCGTTGGACGCAATGGCTGTGGCAAGACAAGTCTTCTGAAAATCCTCGCCGGAGCAAATGATCCAGACTCGGGCGAAATCTCACGCCGTCGTGGGCTTCGCACCGGCTACCTACCGCAGGAATTTGAACTCGATCCCACACGCACAGTTCTTGAAAACATCGAGTCCGGCGCTGCTGATCTCGTGGAGTGGATGCGCCGCTACGAAAGCGGCGAGGGGAGCGATGCCGAGCTCCACGAGCTTCTCGATCTCATCCAGCATGCGGATGGGTGGAATCTCGAGACCCGCATCAAATCTCTGGCTGGAGCGCTCGACGCTCCTCCGCTTGACGCTCCCGTCGCTCCGCTCTCAGGCGGCGAGAAACGCCGCGTGGCGCTCTGTCGCGCCCTTGCCTCCCAGCCCGATCTTCTGCTGCTGGACGAGCCGACAAACCATCTCGATGCAGAGTCGATTGACTGGCTCGAAGGCTTTCTCCAGAGCTTTCCCGGTGCGATCATTTTTGTAACTCACGATAGGTATTTTTTGGAAACCATCGCCACCCGCATTGCGGAGATAAGCTTCGGTCAGGCGTTCTCGCATCCAGGAAATTATACCGCCTATCTCGAATCCAAGGCGCTCCGACAACAGATCGTGGAACAATCCGAACGCCGCCGTCAGCGTTTCATTAAGGCGGAGCTCGAATATGTTCGTGCCGGGGTTCGTGCTCAGCGCTCCAAGTCCAAGCACCGCTTGGAGTCATTCTACCAAGTTGCGGGTCAAAGCGCCCCGCCAGAGGAACGTGAAATGGATCTTCTGATTCCTCCAGCACCCGAAATCGGTAACACAGCCGTGGAATTAGTGAATGTGGGGGTCTCAATCCCGCGCGGCGATTCGCAGCGATGGCTATTCCGTCATCTCGATCTTTCGCTCCGGCCCGGCCAGTGCACCGGCATCGTCGGGCGAAACGGTGTCGGCAAGACCACGCTCCTTCGCATCTGCCTCGGTCAACAGGAACCAAGCGAGGGTAGCGCAACCATCGGAAAGCGCGTCGTTTTCAACTACATTGACCAAAGCCGCGCTCAGCTCAATGGAGTCGGTACTGTCATGGAAGAAATTGGCGGCACAAGTGGGATGGTTCGGTTTGGAACACAAATGCTCACGGTCCGATCCTACCTGCGCCGATTTTTGTTTGATGAATCTCGAGTGAACGAGCGAGTGGATAAGCTCTCTGGTGGTGAGCGTGCACGGCTCATGCTTGCAAAGACCCTGTGTCGGGGAGGCAATGTGATCGTACTCGATGAGCCAACAAATGATCTCGATCTGAGCAGCCTGCGCATGCTGGAAGAGGCGCTCGCCGTCTTCGATGGCACAGTCCTTGTTGTCAGTCACGACCGCTACTTCTTGGACCGTATTTGCGACCAGATCATAGCTTTCGAGTCAGGGGGCATTCACATTCAGTCGGGCAACTATTCCTATTACTTGGAGAAGAAAAAACACCGCGAGCAGCATGGCAAAAATCTCGCCCGCACGTTCGACGTGCCAGCTTCCAAGCCCGCAGTCGTCCCCGCTCCCGTTGGGCGCAAGCTGACCTACAAGGAAAAATCCGAACTGGAAGGAATGGAGAGAACAATTCTTGAAGCCGAACAAGCCGCTGTCGCGCTTGAAGACTTGCTGAACGACCCCAAATTCCAAATCGAGCGGGCCTCGGAAGCCCCTGCTATCTTGGCCAAACTTCAATCTGGTCGCTCCGAGATCGAGCGTCTCTACGCCCGTTGGGAGGAACTTTCGACCTTATGAGTAAAATCACTCCCGCTCCCGGCCAACGATGGGTCAGCGATACCGAGCCAGAACTCGGTCTCGGTATTGTCTTAAAAAGCGAGTTTGGCCGTGCCGAAATTTTTTTCCCCGCCGCAAGCGAACACCGCCAGTATGCCCTCGGCAGTGCTCCTATCCGACGTGTGGCTTTCAAGGAGGGTGACTCCGTGCGAACGCACTCTGGTGAGAGTCTTCATGTGGACTCTCTCATCAATGCCGGCGGTTTGCTAACTTATCGCTGCGGGTCGAGGGATGTCGCCGAGGCGGAACTTTCCGACAACATCACTTTTTCTAAACCCGAAGATCGTCTCCTCGCCGGTCAGGTGGATGAGTTGGAGCGCTTCAAGCTCCGGGTGGAATGTCTACATCGCCGTCGTGAGATGCGCCAGAGTCCGATTCGTGGCTTTGCCGGTGGACGCGTGGATTTGATTCCACACCAGATTTCCATCGCCGCAGATGTCTCTGCTCGGATCAACCCCAGAGTCCTTCTGGCCGATGAGGTGGGCCTTGGTAAAACGATCGAGGCTGGGCTCATTCTGCACCGGCTCCACATCACAGGCCGCGCTGGTCGTATTTTGATTCTTCTGCCCCCGGCTTTGCTCAACCAGTGGTTTGTGGAAATGTTTCGCCGGTTTCAGATTTCCTTCAGCATTTTCGATGAGGACCGTTGCGCCTCGCTGGAGTTGGATGGAGCCAATCCCTTTCTGGACAGCCAGCTCGTCATTTGTGCGATCGATTTTCTTTCGAGCAATTCCAAGCGTGCGGCTCAAGCGCGCGAGGCCGGATGGGATCTCTTAGTGGTGGATGAGGCCCACCACCTCAAATGGTCGCCGAAAGAGGCTAGTCCCGAGTATCAGCTCGTCGAATCACTCTCCGTGGCCGCTTCCTCCCTTCTTCTTCTCACGGCGACCCCCCAGCAGCTCGGCATGGATGGCCATTTCGCCCGTCTCCGTCTGCTTGATCCAAACCGCTACGATAGCCTCGAGGCTTTTCTCAGTGAGTCGGAACAATACGAGTCCGTCGCAAAATCCATCGACGCCTTGCTGGCGGGAAAGAAAATTCCCGACGACTCTATTTTCAAAGGCACACGCGTGTCCGGCCACTATGCCGAGTTTCTAGCAGGCGATGTTTCCGCGCGTGACCGCGTGGTCTCATCACTGCTCGATGAATACGGAACTGGTCGAGTTATCTTCCGCAACACCCGCGCCGCACTCTCGGGCTTCCCAAAGCGCAAGGCCCACCTTGCCGAGTTGCCCCCAGAGGCGGATGAAACCGCAGCAAAAATCCGCTGGCTCATCGCTCTCCTCAAAGAACTCAAAAAGCAAAAGGTGCTCGTCATCTGCAAGTCCCCGGATACAGCCACAGAAATCCTGAACCGTCTGCAGAAGGAAATCAAAATCGCCGCCGCAGTCTTCCACGAGGGCCTTACCCTGCTCCAACGCGATCGCAATGCCGCTTACTTCGCCGAAGAGGACGGTGCACGCTTGCTTATCTGCTCCGAAATCGGCAGCGAAGGCCGGAATTTTCAATTTGCCCACCACCTAGTCCTCTTCGATCTGCCGGATAATCCCGAGTTGCTCGAGCAGCGTATCGGACGCCTCGACCGAATCGGCCAGACCTCGACCATCCATATCCATGTCCCGTTCGAGGAGGGTACCCGCGCTGATGTGCTCGCGCACTGGTATCACGAGGCGCTCGACGCCTTTCAAAAAAATCCCCATGGAGCCTCCGATCTCATGCTCCGCTTTGAGAAAAAAATCCATGCTCTCTCGGAAAATCTTGCCCCTGCTGGATTGGCTCAACTCATCAGGGAAACCTCCGCAGAAGCCAAGAAAATCACCAAACGACTTCAGGGTGGCCACGATCGACTTCTCGAGCTCAATTCCAACCGGCCAGAAATTGCCAAACCGCTCATCGAGTCGATTCAGCGTCAGGATGCCGATGCCGACTTTGAAGCCTTCTTCATCCGCATGCTCGACCACTTGGGAGTTCAGGTTGAGGAACTCGGTTTGCGGAGTTATCTGCTCAAGAGCGGTGGATCCCAGACCGCCACGCTCCCAGGCCTCGCCCCGGAAGGTACCACGGTAACCTTCCAGCGCAGTCGCGCTCTCTCGCGCGAGGACATTGGATTTGTCACACCCGACCACCCCCTCGTTCTCGCCGCACTCGATGCCATTCTTGGAATGGAAACAGGCAATTCGGTTTTCGCCGTTTGGAAATCTGATCAGGCGGACGGCATTCTCCTCGAAGCCCACTTCGTTATCGAATCCATCGCCCCTCCCACTCTGCATGCCGACCGCTTCCTGCCAGCCACCCCTCTACGCATTGTGGTGGATCAATCACTAAAAGACTGTTGCGACGATGACGAGTTTCGCAGCGCCGTCCTAGAAACGGGGGATGTCTTCACCCTGCTCGACACTCCTGTCTTCAAGAAAAAGCACCTACCGGCAATGCTCGCAAAGGCGGCTGAGTTCGCAAACGCCCGCAAAGAAGCCATCATCCAAATCGCCCGCCAAAAGGCATCAGATCAAATCACAGCCGAAATCGACCGCCTTGAAGACTTGCGCCTCATCAATGATCACATTCGCCCCAGCGAAATCGAAGCCCTTCAATCACTGAAAGCATCGCTCCTCAGTGCCATAGATTCCGCAACCATCCGCGCCGATACGCTCAAACTCGTGCTGCGCCTATCAAAGTAACGCCCCACCACGTTTTTCAAGATATCCGCCCCGCCGCAAAAGCGAAAAACTCCCCAACTTCTCCGACTATTCCACCCTGTCCCTCAACAAACCAAAAAACGAACGATCGTTCATTTTTTGGCCCGAGTACTTTGGTTTTGGCTTAGACTCGGGCTGTCATTTGCTCAGAGCATTAAGCAGGGTTTTTGCGGCCCTGTTGGTTGCGCCTTCGGCTTTGAGCGTGGAGATGATTTCAACGAGTTGTTTGCGAAGTTCTAGGCGTGCGGATTCGTTTTTCATCAGGCGCAGGGATTCGTCTGCGAGGGACTGCGGTGTGGCATCGTTCTGGATGAATTCTCGCACGACGTGGGGAGCAGCTTTCGCAGGCAGGCTTGGATTGGCAGGTGGATTGATGCGGTAGTTGTTTAAAATATTCACAATTCCCAGTGCGTTGACATCGACAAGACGCTTGCCGACCTCGAAAGTAAGCCAAGCCGTTTTGTAGATGAGGGCGTAGGGAAGGCCAAAAAATGCGGCTTCCAGCGTGGCGGTGCCCGAGCAGACAATTCCCGCCGTCGCGCGTTGCATGAGTTCGTGGGCGTTGCCCTCGCGGATTTCGATTGGAAAACCCACTGCCATCTGGCGCATGGTCTCGGCACGCGATTGGGATGCTGCGGAGGCTTCAAAGCGAACATCTGGCATTTGGTTGGCTACCAAGCGGGCTGCTTCGAGCATCACGGGAAAATTCCTTTTCACTTCTCGCTCCCTACTTCCTGGAAAAAGTCCGAGCAAACTCGGTTCGCGCTGGAATTTTCGCATCTGGCGAGTAAGCGCTTCAAGCAGGGGATGCCCCACAAAGACGGTGTGCAGACCGCTGGCTTCATACATCGGGGCCTCAAAAGGAAAAACGCAGATCATCAGATCCAGATAGCGTGCCATCTTGGGAATTCGCCCCCTGTTCCATGCCCAGACTTGGGGGCTTATGTAGTAGAGGATTTTTCCGTTGTACCCGCTCTCCCTAAGCGTCCGTGCTAGGCGGAGGTTGAAGCCGGGATAATCGACCAGCACAACGGCATCGGGTTTTTTGTTACGAATGGTCGTCAACATCACGTTGAACTTTTTCCTGAAGTAGCCGTAGTTTTTCAGGACATCCCACAAACCGGTGACTGCAGCACGCTGCACCCAATTATCGAATTGCTCCTCGCTTAGCGCCTGCATGGCGTTGCCACCAGCTCCGCCGAAGATTACGGACGGGTGTTGCGTTTTGATGGCTTGCATGATCTCCACCGCGCGCGCATCGCCGCTCTCCTCACCTGCCACAAACCAAAGAAAAAGATCGCGCATGCGAAACCTCAGTCAACCGCCGAAGCGCTTGCGGAGCCATCCGAGCGGAAAGCGGTCACCGGGGCAATCGGTCGGCTTGGGGTTGATTTCCTTGTGTCCTTTGACAATCGCCGGTCGACCTTTGACTTTTCCCACGCGGTCGCGGAGGTAGCTGCAGAGCTCGTCTAAGGCTCCGAGTTGGTCCTTGGTGGGCAGGTCGCGATTGAGGTCTCCGACGAGGCAGATGCCGAGCGAGATGTCGTTGAGGTAGTCGCTCGCGACATGTCCGCCGTTGATCTGGCGCGTCCAGCGGTTGCCGATTTCGATTTGTCCATTGCCCGAGGAATTGCCGTTTCCAATGACAAAATGATACGCGAGTCCGTTTTGCATTTTGCGAACCTTGCGGTGGTAGTTCTCAAAAATACGTGCATTGCCTTGTCGGGTTCCGCTGTTGTGAACGATGATGTACTTCCAACGTCCTCGCTGCACCTTCGCCCCATCTATGGCCTTGCGGACGGCAGGCGTAAGGTATCGGTAGCGTTTCATGAAACCGCCGAACGTCGATCTGGCTGGAGGCTCGTATCCTTCCTCTTCCTGGAGTCCCGATTTCTCGATGAGAATTGGTGCCTCGAGAGATCTGCCTGCTGGCGTTTTTCCCTTGGGAAGCTGAGGGCTTACAGGGGTTGGCGTTGGCAGTTTTTTATCATCAACCGTGGTGGCTGGTAGCGGTGTTGGCAAAGTTGGCGAGGAGGGAGACTCCTCGCCGGGGATGAGGATGTAATCACTCGAATCCTGTTTCTCCGGGTTTTCTTTTGGAGAGGCTTCGACCTGAGATTGCTCCGCTGACTTTGAATTTTGGCTTTCCTTTGGAGTCGGCCTGGGCGTGGCTTTTTCTACCGTTGCAGGCGACTTGCGCGGGGTGGGGGACGATTTGGCTTTTGGCTTGGACTTCGAGCTTGTCGGGGCAGCTGGTTTCGGTTTAGGCCGAGGTGTGGCCGATGGAGTAGGCTTCTTAACCGGTTGGATTTGCTCGCGCGCTTCAATAAAAAGACGCCTTTTTTCCACATCGCTGACTTGCCCGCGCGTCACGCCAGCCGTCAGCATGAAGCATTCAACGCAGATGATGATGGCAATCAGATTCCGATTCCGCACGCCGCAGAGTATCAAGCGGAGTGGGAATTTCAAGCTGCTCAATAAATAACGCGTTGGAGGCAAAGTCCGGCTGCCGGTGCGCTCTGATTGAAGGCGGGCAATGGTTTTTGCAGTTGCGATGCAAGCTCATCGAAGCCGACTCTTCCGCTTGCATAGCGGATTGCAGCCGCAGACAAAATCCTCACCATCTTGTAGAGGAAACCTTCGCCTTCAAAAGTGAGTTCCAATCGTTCATCAGACTTTTCACACCCTATGCTTGTGATGGTGCGAACTGTCATCTCAGGTCCTTCCGACCTCCTCAGTGAGAAGGCGGCGAAGTCATGTGTTCCAGTAAATAGAGCACATGCGGCCTGCAACTTTTGCAAATCCAACTCGCCCGGCACATGCCATGCGCGGTCTTTGATCAATGGATGCATCGCTGCTGCGTTCCAAACCGTATAGCGATAGATCTTTCCCTTGGCGGAAAATCTCGCGTGGAAGTCATCGGAAACTTCTCGAATTTTCATAATCCGAATCGTTTCAGGCAGATGGGCATTTAATGCCAAAATCCATTCTCGAGGGTTCATTCTGTCAGGCGTGACATCTGCATGCGCGCTCTGTGCTTCCGCGTGGACTCCGGCATCCGTGCGTCCCGCGCCCTGCACGCTAACGAATCCGGGGCAGAGCGCCGAGAAAGCTCGCTCCAAGTGATCCTGCACGGTGTTCCCGCAGGCTTGACTTTGCCAGCCGTTGAGGCTGCCGCCATGATAGGCGACTTCAAGCTGGAGCCTCATGCCTGAGAGTCGAGCCAGCTTTGAAGAATAATCTGCGCGGCGACCTGGTCGATGACGGATTTTTGCTTTCTTGTATTACGGCCGGCCTCTTGAAGGGCCCGCTGTGCAGAAACCGTACTGAGGCGCTCGTCCCACGATACAATTGGCAGTGTTGTCTCTCGTCGCAGCTCCTCTATAAAAGCTTTCGCCTTGTCCGCTGCGGGGCCATGGCTTCCATTCATGTTGCGTGGCATGCCGACAATGATCGTTTCTACAGAGCGTTCGCTTGCTAGAGCGAGCACGCGTTTTACAACGTTCGTGGACTGAGTCGAGATGGTTTCAAGCGGATGGGCCAACATTCCGAGATCGTCGCTTACGGCCACGCCGACTCGCGCGTCACCAAGATCAATGCCGAGGGCTTTTTTCATTTGAGGTTGAAACTCCCACATTACTTGAATAGCTTCAATCAATCATGTCGCAACTGTCCTTAGACAAATTTGGCGAAAACCTTCCTGTTTCTGGGATCGTGGGTTTTTCGCAGGTGGCTATCGGCCTCGGTGCAGGTTTTCTCGTGGCGGATAGCATCGGTCATAACGCGCGCCGCAATGCCGGGGTTGCTCTCATGACACTTGGCGCTGCTGCACTTGTTCCAATCGTGTGGGGCATTGCTTCAAAAATCAGCTCTCGCCCGGAATCCTCTCGCGCGATGCGCAAAAAACTTGAAGGCATCCGTGGCGAGTACGACACGGATATCGAGCACTGAGGCGTCTGGTTTTTAATCGTGAGGCCAATCGTTCTCGCGTCTGCCTCACCGCGGCGTCTCGATTTATTGCGCGATGCGGGTTGGCAAGTTTCCGTTGATGTCTCTGGGGTTCAGGAAATCGAAGACGATTCCATCCGGCCTGAAGTGCTCGCCTTGGAAAATGCTCGCTTAAAATGGAGCGCTATCGCCGGGCGACGTCCAAGGGATCTCATTGTGGCGGCAGACACCGTTGTTTGGTTTGCCGGGCGATTTTACGGCAAACCAAAAACCCTCATCGAGGCGCAGGCTATGCTGGCTACACTCGTGGGGCAGACTCATGAGGTGGTGACTGGAGTTGTCGTTGGAAGCTTCTCTGAACCTGTGGAGTTTGCGGAACACTCGAGGGTTTCCTTTCATGAATTGAATGCCGATTCCATCGAAAGCTACTTGCTGTCGATCAACCCGCTAGACAAGGCTGGCGGCTATGCTGCGCAGGACAATGATGGTCGGCTCATTGCAAAAATTGAGGGCTCCTTGAGCAATGTCATCGGCCTGCCCATAGAGCGTCTCACTGAGCTGATCGGCGGAGATCAGCGTGTGCAGGTGTAAACAAATGCTGGTGGAAAATTTCTCATCACCACTGGATTCCGGCGGACATGGGTGAAAGTTCGTTCAAGGTTTTTTCGGAACCTCTGGCCCGACGCGAGACGATGTGGGCCGTAATATGCGAAGGTTGAAAAAACACCGCCCTCCTCCAAGGTTCCATGCACTTCGTTCAGAATCGAAGACTGCAGATTTGCGTCGAAAATTGCCCACGGAAGACCCGAGAGAATTGCGTTCGGGCGCGGAAATTTTTCTGAGCTCAGGTGATCGCTCAAACGCGTTGCACAGCCTTGGATAATTCGGGCATCAGGAAATTTCCCAGAAACCTCTTTGGCAAGAATAGGGCATTTTTCGATCGCTGCGAAATGCGCGCCGCTTCGAAGGCTTGCTAGGATATGCCCAGTGAAAGCACCGCTACCCGGACCAAGTTCAACGACGCTGGATGCTGCTTGCAAATCCGATGCACGCACCATTTCTTCAGCCAAAAATGGCGATGAAGGCCATATCGCTCCCAAGGTGGAAGGATTGCGTAGAAAAGATTTAATAAAGCCCAGTGACATAACGGGCGCAGGTTCGTTCGGCTTGAGGCGAGGTGCAACCTCAAAAGATCAACAATTACCTCAAAAGTATAAAAGACCGGTATTTATCACCCATCCGTGGGCAAACGTAAAAACAAGGCCGCCAGCTCGATCTCTGCTGTTTGGGGAAACATGTCTACCGGTTGAACACACTCGAGCGCATAGTGAGTTGAAAGTTTTTTTGCATCCCGCGCAAATGTTGCGGGATCACAGGAGACATACACAACTCGAGCTGACGGGTTTTCCAGAATCATGCGCATCGCATCGGGTGAAAGACCCTCGGAAGGCGGATCGACAAGCAGAGTTGTTTGGGCTGGATTTCCACTAAGTAGAGCTTGCGAAAGGTGAGCTTCTACAGAGCCAGCGATGTATGTTTCCTTCTCCGTCGCGGTCTCTCTGGCACTTCGGATGGCTCCTTCGCTCCACTCAATGCCGAGAACAACCCGGAAATGTGAAAGAAGATTTTTAGTGAAAAATCCCGCGCCGCAATAGGCATCAATCAACCGTTCTGAACTCCCTGCGAACTCGGTGACGGTATTGATAAGCAACGCCGCCGCGCCGGGATTCACCTGTGTAAAACCGCGTATGGAGGTTGGCTTTTGAAGGGTAAGCCTTCCGGAATCGCGTGGCGGGCTCTCGCGAAGCTTTGATAAAAGTTCATTCACTTCTGGGTGCGCGATCGGGCATTCAGCGACGTCCACGAGCTCATGGGACTTGCGGTGGAAAAAGCCAGTCTCGCCGAGCGCAAAATGAACGGAAATTCGGTTTCGATAACCCCATTGTTCCGGAGAGGGAAGGATGGATCGCACCTCGATTTCGCTGATTCCTCCGATGCGCTTGAGGAGTTCAGAGACTTGGGAGGTTTTGATTTCCAGCTGAAGATTGTAATCGGCGTGCTGATACGCACAGCCACCACATTTCCCAAAGACAACGCATTTTGGAATCTGGCGTCGTGGGGAAGCTTCTAAAACCTTTATCAAATCGGCTTCAGCGAGGTTTTTTTTGGATTTCACTACGCGCACCAGAACGCGCTCTCCAGGAAGCGTCTCATGAACGAAACATACGCGCCCATCTGGAAGGCGGCCGATCCCCGCACCACCATAGGCGATGCGGTCAATTGTGATTGTGGCCTCAGCGGATGTCATACTGGTTTGCGCATGAGCCAGTAAATCTCACCGGGCCAGCCGGGAAACATGCGACCCCAAAGAATATTGAAACGCATCCATGCAGCTGAATTCTCCAGCCTGCTCCCTTTGCTGCGCATCAGGAAAGCACCACTCATAAACTCAACTTTCAGCCCAGCCTGCTGAGCCATCCGGCGCACTCTGGCAGGTGAAAAAACGCTGACATGCCCCATGGCCTTCGCTGTCCGGCGGACTTGACTTTGGCGCAGCGCTGCAAGCGGACCCGGCACAACAGGAAAGCCTCCAATAAGAGAACCACCGGGACGGATCGATGCAGCGATTTTTTTCAAAACATCTTCCGGTTCGAAGAGGTGCTCCAACACATGAAGTAGGATGGCCGTGTCGTATTGCTGAGGCAGCTCAAACTTTGCATCTTCGAGGTTTGCTTCGAGAAAGTCCGTATAACCTGCCTTTAGAAGCCTCTCCCGCAGCATCACCGCATCGACTGCCGTCCAGCGTGCGAACTCGACTCCAGCGGGAGCGGACTTCACAAATTCCAGCATCTGGCCGACGTGAACGCCGATCTCTGCCACATCGAGCGGACGTCCTGCGTGACGGCATTCTTCTCGAAGGAGTTGGTAACCGAACCAGTAACGAAGGAGGCGGATGGGATACTTCACACTTTTAGCCTCCTTGGTCATGCCGAAATCTTTCGAGCGAACGGTCTGATTTTCAGCGAGGAATTGGATGTCCCATTGGGACGAGGAATACGTATTCAAGGCATCGCAATGATGGGTCGCCCCCTTCACGTGGTCAAGCGGAGCGTTTGCGTGTTCTTGATCCTTACTGATCTCGCAGATAGGTTGCTTCTTTACTTATGAAACCGGTCACCATTTACGACACCACGCTGCGCGATGGAACTCAAGGCACAGGAATTTCTTTTTCCATTCTTGATAAGATTCGTGTGGCGCAGAAATTGGACTCATTTGGGGTTGATTTCATTGAGGGAGGCTGGCCGGGATCAAATCCTCGTGATGCGGCGTTCTTTGCCGAGGCAGCCAAGCTGACTTGGAAAAACGCCCGCATCGCAGCGTTTGGAAGCACGCGGCGTGGTAGTATGGCTGTGGAGGCAGATGCCCAAGTGCGCGTTCTTCTCGAGGCTCAGACCCCAGTGATCACAATCGTTGGTAAGACATGGTTACTGCACGTCACGGAGGTATTGAACGTCACAGCAGAAGAAAATCTTTCCATGATCGCTGAGACGGTGGCCTACCTGAAAAAGCACGGTCGCGATGTCTTCTACGATGCCGAGCATTTTTTTGATAGCTACAAAGACGACGCAGAATACTCATTGAAAACTCTGCGAGCTGCACGTGATGCTGGCGCCGACCTGCTTGTACTGTGCGACACCAACGGGGGCACTCTGCCTGGCGAAATCCACCGGATCACATCCGCTGTCATCGCCGACCTCCAATGCCCAGTCGGCATCCACACCCACAATGACTGCGGACTCGGCGTAGCCAACGCTCTTGCTGCGATCGAAGCGGGAGCCTGCCAAGTCCAAGGAACCATTAACGGCTATGGTGAGCGTGTGGGAAATTGCAATCTTACCACTATTATTCCAACTCTGCAGGTGAAGATGGGAATCCCCTGTGTGCCAGATTTGTCCTCTCTGCGTGAGGTTTCACGCTTTGTGGATGAGTTGGCTAATGTTCCTCAAGATATCCGCGCTCCTTACGTCGGCACTGCCGCATTCACTCACAAGGGCGGACTCCACGTTCACGCCGTGCAGAAAATCTCCCGCACCTACGAGCACATGGATCCAACTCTGGTTGGAAATGCTCAGACCATTCTCGTCTCCGACATGTCAGGTCAAAGCAACATCCTTGCAAAGGCAGCCGAACTCGGATTCGACCTTCAGAAAGGCGCGCCTGAAGTTTCAGCGATCCTGAAAAAAGTGAAAGAAATCGAAGCTCAAGGGTATGAATTCGAGGCAGCCGACGCATCTTTCGCTCTTCTCATTCGCCGCACGCTCGGACGCCACACTCCACTTTTTGACCTGAAGGAGTACCACTGCTCATTCCGCCAATCGAGCCAGCACGCGTTCACGACCTGTGAGGCCACAGTGAAGCTCCACGCCTCTTCTCGCTCCGAATATACGGTAGAAGAAGGAGATGGTCCTGTTAATGCCCTCGACGCCGCACTTCGGAAGGCGCTCCGGCC
Source organism: Spartobacteria bacterium (assembly GCA_947499885.1). Taxonomy (GTDB): domain Bacteria; phylum Verrucomicrobiota; class Verrucomicrobiia; order Chthoniobacterales; family Terrimicrobiaceae; genus UBA967. The sequence continues at coordinate 22,478 of CANMQB010000003.1, read as the reverse complement.
GTTTTATTCGTGGATCGATCAAGTGCGCCTAGCCGATTACAAAGTTCGTATCATTGACGGGACTCGTGGGACGGCTGCAAAAACTCGCGTGCTCATTTTGTCAACCGATGGTCAGACCACTTGGGGAACCGTGGGGGTTTCGGACAATATCATCGAGGCCAGTTGGCTGGCGCTTGTAGATAGCTATGAGTTCTACGGATTACGGACCAATACCTAGGTTTCTGAGGCTTTCGGTTGGCCATAAAACTTCACGCCCATCTCGATTTTCTCGCGCCCGTTAGATAGTCGCCACTTGTTGGTGTCCCTGAGCGAGTAGATGCAGCCACAGTATTCCTGCTGGTAGAAATTCTCACGCTTTGAGATTTCCAGCATGCGCTGAGCTCCTCCTCCCTTGCGCCAGTTAAATGTCCAGTAGGCTAGACCAGTGTATCTGGCAGCTGCACGTTCTCCGCAGCCATTGATCTGGTCGATGTCCTTCCAGCGGGAGATCCCCAGACAACTTGTGATAACTGGAAATCCATTCTCATGGGCATAGAGGGCTGTCCTCTCGAAGCGCATGTCAAAACACATCGTGCAGCGAGCCCCCTTCTCCGGTTCCCATTCGAGTCCCTTTGCACGAGCAAACCAGTTATCCGTATCGTAGTCGGCATCAATGAATGGAATGCCTTCTTTTTCCGCAAAACGGATATTTTCCGCCTTCCTTAATTCATATTCCTCCCGTGGGTGAATATTCGGATTGTAAAAATAGATCGTGTAATCGATCCCTGAGGCGGCCATCGCCTCCATCACCTCTCCAGAGCAAGGGGCGCAGCACGAGTGCAGTAGCACTTTCTTTTCTTTCGTTGGCGGCTCGAGGACCGGTCTCGGATTCATACTTCTTGTTACTCCAAGATTATCGCCGATTTGACAAGTCGGTAACGTCTCCATGCCTGTCTCAATTCGAATTCAATTCTCGTTGCCTCACGGTGAAGCTGGATTTTCCATTTGGAGTCGATAGGGTCATAGCCCATGAAGTACATTTTCGTGACCGGTGGTGTTGTGAGTTCTCTTGGAAAAGGATTAGCGGCGGCATCGCTCGGCACGCTTCTGGAGCTGCGGGGATTGAAAGTGGTTCTGCAAAAGCTCGACCCATACCTCAACGTCGATCCGGGTACGATGAACCCTTTTCAGCACGGCGAGGTCTATGTTTTGGCTGATGGAGCCGAGACCGATCTCGATCTCGGTCACTACGAGCGGTTCACAAATTGCGTTCTCACAAGGGCGAATAACCTGACCAGTGGGCAAGTCTACGAAACCGTTCTCGCCAAGGAGCGCCGCGGGGACTACCTGGGCAAGACCGTTCAGGTTATTCCACACATCACGGATGAAATCAAAACCCGCATCCGTGAAGTTGGCGCCGACTCTGGAGCTGATATCGTGATCACTGAAATCGGCGGCACTACCGGAGATATTGAAGGACTGCCTTTCCTCGAGGCGATTCGCCAATTCATCCTCGAAGTTGGCTCCGGCAACGCAATCATCATGCACGTCACCCTCGTGCCATTCATCAAGGCGGCAGGCGAACTCAAGACCAAGCCGACACAACAAAGTATCGCAAAGCTCCGTGAAATCGGGCTTCAGCCACAGGTTTTGATCTGTCGAACCGAAATGCCGCTTGATGCCGAGGTCCGCCAAAAACTTTCCCTCTTTTGCAATGTTCCACTCGATGCCGTCATCGAAGCGGGCGACGTGGATCACACCATCTACGAAGCGCCACTGAATCTTCGCGACGAGGGTCTCGATTCCATTGTTTGTCGCCTTCTCAATCTCGAAACCAAGGAACCGAATCTTTCCGATTGGAAGCGTTTTGTTCAGCGCGTTATCTCACCTAAAAAACGCGTTCGCATTGCGATTGTTGGAAAGTACATCGAGCTCCAGGACGCCTATAAAAGCATCTATGAATCTCTCACACACGCTGGAGCTTCCAATGACTGTGGCATCGACATGGTGCTTGTGGATGCAGAGGACATCGAGATCGAGGGCGCTGAAAAGTATCTTCAAGGTGTCGCTGGGGTTCTTGTCCCCGGAGGTTTCGGTGATCGCGGTGTGGAGGGTAAAATCAAAGCGGCACGCTACGCGCGCGAATCCCGCACCCCTTTTCTTGGCCTCTGCCTTGGTATGCAGGTGGCCACCATCGAATTCGCACGTAATGTCTGCGGCCTCGCCGAGGCCAACAGTACGGAATTTGCACCGGAAACCCCACATCCTGTCATCGCTATTCTTGAGGAACAGAAAGACGTCACCGATATGGGAGGCTCCATGCGCCTAGGAACTTGGCAGACCAAATTTCTCGAAGGCTCCCACGCTCATCAAGTTTACGGAAAAACTGAAGGCTCAGAGAGGCACCGCCACCGCTATGAGTTCAACATGAAATACCGCCAGATTCTTGAGGAAAAAGGCTTCGTGATTTCAGGAACTTCGCCCGATGGAAATCTGGTTGAGCTGGTTGAACTCAAAAACCACCCGTGGTATCTGGCTTGCCAATACCATCCAGAGTTCCAGTCCAAGCCCAATGCGCCTCATCCTCTCTTTAAGTCATTTATTAGCGCCTCACTTGCAAACGAGGACTAATCAACTTTGGCCACTGCAGGTTGGCTGACTCGGATTTTCCTAGCACTCTCTAGATATGCTTGTTCTGAAATTCGCCGTCCTGCTCTTCTTGGGCCTCCTCTATTTGAAATGGGCGTCACAGGCGGCAAGGAGCGCTCTGGCGAGTGAGAATCCCTTTCCCTCTGTAATCTGGAAGTGGCCGGAGTCTCTTTTCATCACAGGCGTGGTGGTTTTTTTTCTGCTCATGGCGATTCCTGCGTTCACAGCCCCAGCTGGGGCGATTGATCTGAAAGCCATTGAATCCGCTCTCAGCCTCTATTCTGCAATCGTTCTTTTCATCATCGGATTCCTAGTCTTTCGAAATATCAATCCCGTTGAAGCATTTGGTCTCCGATGGGTTTCATGGAGAAACGGTCTTCTGGCTGTGCTTACCACTCTAGCCCTCCTTATGCCTCTGATTTATGCCGCACAGTGGCTTGGTTACACCTGGTGCGGGCCACAAACTGCTCCGCAACCCATCGTGTCATTCCTCGTAGAGCATCAAACTCTCAAGGACCGTCTTTTCGTTGTTTTGATTGCAGTCGTTGCAGCACCACTCACCGAGGAATTGATTTTTCGGGGATGTCTTTATGGCATTCTTAGGCAGGTGGGAGGCCGGGTTGCTGCCATAGCCGTTTCTTCTCTTCTTTTTGCACTCATCCATGGTCATATCCCGTCTCTTGCCGGTTTGGTGATTCTCGCTGTTGGGCTGTCGCTGCTTTATGAAAAGACAGGCTCTCTCTGGGCTCCTATTCTTCTACATGCGGGTTTCAATGGCCTCAGCATTTACGGCACTCTCCAATGGCCAGATCTCATGAAATGAAAATCTGTGCCGAGGATAAACTACTCCACGGACTTCTTCGGCTCGTCCCGGTCACGCAAAACCAACCACTTGGCCCCGGTGATGACTGCGCCGCCATCAGAGGAGGAAAACCGGGCACACTGATCCTGCTCAAGACTGATTGTATAGCGGAGGATGTTCATTTCCTGAGGTCGCACGATCCTGCAAAAGTGGGTTGGAAAGCCCTCTGCCGGCCTCTCAGCGACATTGCGGCCATGGGCGGTACACCCACTGAAGCCCTCATCACCTTCTTTTCTCCGCCAGATCTTGATTTCGCCTACTGGAAGAAATTCTACCGTGGACTAGGCCGGGCCGCGCGGCGCTTCGGAGTGACAATCGCAGGAGGCGAGATGTCTCGCCAAAAATCAGGCATCGCCGTCTCGGTGATGCTCACTGGACAAATCAATTCGAAACACCTGCTCACCCGCGCTGGCGGGAACCCGGGCGACATCCTCTTCGTTACTGGCCAGCTCGGCGGCTCGATTGCCGGTCACCATTTAAATTTCATCCCCCGCCTTGATGAGGGTCGCTGGCTTGCCAAAAACATACACCCATCTGCCATGATGGACATCAGTGATGGACTTGGTACCGATCTGCCCCGTCTCGCGAGGGCGAGTGGATGTGGGTTCAGAGTCGACTACGCGAAAATTCCTTCCCGCAAGGGATTCGATATTCGAGCGGCTTTATCCGATGGCGAAGACTACGAACTCCTCCTCGCCGTCCCTCCAGCCCAAGCCGTGCTCCTCGGAAAAAAGTGGCCCTCGGCGTTTCCCAAAACCCGTCTGACCGAAATTGGCTCACTCACCCCGCCACGACCTGCTCCCACCAACTGGCCTGGCGGATGGGACCACTTCGAAAGAAAATAACCCGAGGTCCTTGAACAAAAAACTGATCCGCCCCTCTACCTCTCGATCGCCAAAAAATTGAGCGATCGTTTTTTTTGGTTCAGTTCGGTTTGGATATTTTTCCTATCTTGAGTTCTGAGGGGAAATCCCGTTTTGTGTGCCGATGACTGTTCGTACTCGATTTGCTCCTTCGCCGACTGGCTATCTTCATGTGGGTGGGGGGCGCACTGCTCTTTTCAATTGGCTCTATGCACGCCGCCATGGTGGAAAATTTATTCTTCGGATTGAGGACACCGATGAGAAACGCAATACGGAGGAGGCTCACCAAGTCATTTATGATGGCTTGAAGTGGTTGGGGCTGGATTGGGATGAGGGACCTGACAAAGGAGGAGAGTTTGGCCCCTATCGGCAGAGCGAGCGTTCGGACATTTATGCAAAATACCTGGCTCGATTGGAGCTTGGAGGGCATGTGTACGAGGATGGCGGGGCGATCCGTTTTCGTTCTCCGCGCAAATCGGTGGTCGTCGAGGATATGGTTTGTGGGCGTATTGAGTTCGATATGTCGAATCCGGCGACGCATCCTGACATGACGATCCGCCGCCCCGATGGGTCTTGGATTTTTCATTTTGTGAATGTTGTGGACGACATCGAGATGAAACTCACACATGTCATTCGTGGTGAGGACCACCTTTCCAACACGCCGAAGCATGTCGAACTTTACAACGCGCTCGGCGAGAAACCCCCGGTCTTTGGCCATATTCCGCTCATCCTGAATCATGAGGGCAAGAAGCTCAGTAAGCGCGATGGGGGGTCGAGTATCACGTATTTCATGGAGCATGGCTACGCTCCGGAGGCTGTCGTGAACTACCTCTGTCTGCTCGGTTGGTCGCCTGGCGACAATCGCGAGAAGCTCACGATGGAGGAGCTTCTTGCTGTGTTTGACATCGATAAGATTAATCGCCGCAATGCGATTTTTGATTTGGACAAATGTTTTTGGCTGAATGGTCAGCATATTCTTTCGATGAGCTTTGAGCGTTTCGTGGAGTTGGCGAAGCCGTTTGTCGAAAAGGCCGCTATCGCCTATGGCACAAATGAATCGCTCCTAGCGGCGCTGGCTATTGTGAAGCCAAAGGTCAAGCATCTGAGTGATGTTCCGGATTGGATTGGATTCCTTTTCACGGAGGATTTTTCTTTTGACTCAGAGGCCGTTGAAAAAAGCCTTAACAAAGCGGGTGCAGCTGGTCGTCTTCAGGCCCTCCGCACCACGCTGGTAAATTTGAGCGAGTGGACGCATGCTTCCTTAGAGGCAGCGCTGAAGGAGACGGCTACGGCTCTTGGAGTCAAAACGGGTGAGTTGGTTCATCCCGCTCGTGTCGCTGTAAGTGGAAGATCGGTTGGCCCGGGGCTCTATGAAATGTTTGTCGTTCTCGGCAAGGACCGCACCCTGGCACGCTTCGAGCGCGCCTCTGCAAAAGCCGCAGCCTGATCTCTTATGAGTGCCAAAGTTCCTGTCGCGATTGTGGGCGCCAACGGATACTCGGGGGAAGAACTTTGTTCGATTCTTGCAAGGCATCCAGATGTCCAAGTCATGGCTGTGACTTCGCGTCAACATGCGGGAAAGCCGGTTGGCGAAGTTCTGCCGCGCCTGTCATCTGTGAGGGAGTTTTCCAATTTGGTTTTTATCGAATCTTCGATCGACTTGCTTTTGAAATGCGGCGCTGAGTTTTACTTTCTAGCCCTTCCTCATGGTCTTGCGGCCGAGTACGCCGTTCCGCTTTGGCGGGCAGGTAAACGAATCATTGATTTGAGTGCGGATTTTCGTTTGCGTGATGCTGAGGTTTACCAGGAATTTTATGGAGAAGCGCATCCTGCTACGGAACTGCTTCCCGAAGCAATCTACGGACTGCCTGAGTTGCATCGAGAGGAAATCCGGTCTGCAAAACTTGTGGGCTCTGCAGGCTGCTATCCAACATCGGTGCTGCTCCTGCTTGTTCCTCTCTTGAGGGCGGGTCTGATTGATTTCCGGGATATTGCTGTCGCGAGTGCCAGTGGTGTCAGCGGAGCAGGGCGTAAGGCGGAGGCGGCGCTTCTTTTCGGTGAGTGCAATGAGAGCCTGCGTGCCTACGGGCTGCCGAAGCACCGACACCTTTCTGAAATCGAGCAGGAGCTCTCCTTGGCTGCCTCTCGACAGGTCACGATTACTTTTGTTCCGCACCTGGCCCCAATGACCAGAGGCATCCATACAACGATCTTTACTCGGCTCATCGATGGGGTTGCAGAGGAAAAAATTCTGTCAGTACTTGAGTCCGCTTACGCTGATGAACCGTTCGTGAGAGTTTCCAAAAACCTTCCCGATACAAAAAATGTGTCGGGCACAAATTTCTGCGATATCTCGGCGAGGTTTGATGCTCGCACGGGTCGGCTTATCCTGCTCTCTGCGGAGGATAATTTAGTCAAAGGTGCCGCCGGTCAGGCGGTGCAGAACTTCAACCTCATGGCCGGACTTGATGAGACGGCTGGATTGCTATGATCGAAATTAAAAAAATCAAGGGCGGCGTCTGTGCTGCACGGGGCTTTTTTGCGGGAGCCTCTGGGTGTGGAATTAAAACAGCAAACGTGACACGTGATGATGTGGCAGTTGTTTTTTCGGAGGCGCCATCATTTTCGGCGGCCACGTTCACCACGAATAAAGTCAAAGCTGCACCTGTTCGTGTTTCTGCTGAACATCTCAAGACAGGGGGACAGCGTGCTGTGATTCTCAATAGCGGCAATGCGAACGCCTGCACTGGTCATGCTGGGATTCAAGATGCGCGTGCCATGTGTGACGCTGCCGCTGGCCTATTGGGATTGAAGTCGAAAGAAGTGCTCGTCTGTTCGACTGGTCGAATTGGGGTTCCTATGCCGATGGATCGTATCGCGAAAGGCATCGCCTCGCTGAAACCGAACCGCACTGGCAGCCTCGCGTCGGCTGCCGCCATCATGACAAGTGATACCTTCGCCAAGGAATTTGCTGTCGAGGTGAAGACAGGCAAGGGCTCGTTTCGAGTGGGGGGTATTGCCAAAGGTGCAGGAATGATCGACCCGAACATGGCTACCATGCTTTGCGTGGTAACCACGGATGCCGATCTCAGCCAACCAGTGCTTCGAGCTGAGCTGAAGCGTTCCGTGGCAAATTCTTTTAATCGCATCACCATCGATGGCGACATGAGCACGAATGACACGGTCATCCTGCTCGCCAACGGGCTGAGTGCTTGCACGCCTGATATGTCCGCATTCGGTCAGGCCCTCGACGAGGTGACGCGCACCTTGGCGCGAATGATCGTGAGTGACGGGGAAGGCGTTTCGCGTTTCGTCGAAGTGGAAGTGACAGGCGCAGCGAATGACAAAGAGGCGCGCGCTGCTGCTGAGGCCATAGCGAACTCCACGCTGGTGAAGTGCGCCTGGGCTGGCGGCGATCCGAACTGGGGCCGAATTCTCGATGCGGTGGGATACTGCGGTGTGAAGATCGATGACACAAAAGTAGATATCTTTTATGACAAACTCGCCTCGGTTAAAAACGGCATTGCCTCGCAGACTCCGTTTGAAAAACTTCGCGCGGTCGCTGCAAAAAAATCCTTCAAGGTCACAGTTGATCTCAAACTCGGTAAAGGCAGCTACTATGTGTGGACCACAGATCTCACTGAGGAATATGTGAGATTGAACTTGGGGGAGTAAGATCATGCTTACGACTCCCGAATTACGCTCTGAGTGCCTGATCGAGGCGCTCCCTTATATTCAGAAATATCGGGGACAGACCTTCGTGATCAAATACGGTGGCTCTGCGATGGAGGACGAGCACATCGTTGACAAATTCCTTCGCGATGTGGTTTTTCTCGAGGCCGTTGGCATCAATCCCGTCTTGGTGCACGGAGGCGGCAAGGCCATCACCGCTCGCATGAAGGATGCTGGATTGAAGGCCCACTTCATCGAGGGTCTTCGGGCAACAAATGCCACAGCAATCGGGATTGTGGAGTCAACACTCGACAAGGAGATCAATCCTTCCATCGTTTCAACGATCAAGGAATTTGGTGGCCATGCCAAAGGAATCTCTGGGAAGGATGTCTTCATCGCCCGCCAATTGCAGAAACAGGTTTTGATCGATGGGGAGGTGGTTGAAATTGGTTTTGTTGGCGAGGCTCAGGAGGTTAATGCCCAGTTGGTGAGAGAAGCCCTGAGTCACGAAATCGTTCCCGTCATCAGCCCGATCGGGGCCACGCCGGGTGGGATTGTTTTGAATATCAATGCCGACATCGCGGCAGCGGCACTGGCAGCTGAACTCAAGGCCGCCAAGCTCATCTATGTCACTGACGTATCGGGTATTATGCGCGACGCATCGGATCGTGAATCTCTCATTCCCAGCGTTACCGCAAAGCAGGTTAAAAGCCTCATTCAGCAAAAAATCATCGCAGGCGGTATGATTCCAAAGGTTCTTTCAGCGATTTCCGCGATGGAACGCGGAGTGGGAAAAATCCACATGATTGGCGGTCACACTCTGCATTGTCTGCTGCTCGAGATTTTTACCAATGCAGGAATCGGTACGGAAATTTTGCCGGATTAATGCGGACGTCAGCAATCTTGACCACAGAGGTCACAGAGAGCACGGAGTACAGAGTACGGGTTGATTATCTCCCTCTCAACCTCAGATTTTTTAAAAAAGCGCGATGGGGTATTACGCTTTGGTTTTTTTCTGGTCCTGAATGCCGAGAATTTTTTTGAGGAATGGCGCGGTGCAACTGCCCTTGGCTAAGGCGACTTTTTCGGGGGTTCCTTGGGCGATGATTTTTCCGCCGTTGGCACCAGCTTCGGGGCCGATGTCCAAAATGTGGTCGGCCTCTGCGATGATGTCGAGGTGGTGTTCTATGACCACGACCGTGCCGCCTTCATCGACGAGGCGGTGGAGGACATTAATGAGCTGGGCAACATCGTGGGCGTGGAGGCCGATGGTGGGTTCTTCGAGGACGTAGAGTGTGGATTTCCCTTTGCGGGTGGTCCGGATTTCCTCGGCTCCGGGCGTGGCTCTGCGGGTGAGTTGGGTGACGAGTTTGATGCGTTGGGCTTCGCCGCCGCTGAGTGTCGGGCTGGGTTGTCCCAGCTTGAGGTAGCCGAGGCCAGTCTCTTGCAGGAGTGCCAAGGGGCGTTGAATTTTGGGATGTGAGGTAAAAAATCCGACGGCCTGATCGATCGTCATATCCATGACATCGCCGATGGACTGACCGTTATAGAGAATTTCGAGGGTGGTTGGATTGTATCGGCGTCCACCGCAGTCCTGACATGGCATGTAGGAGGTCGGGAGAAAGCTCATCTCGAGTTTGATCACGCCCTGGCCGAGGCAGGCTTCGCAGCGGCCGCCTTCATTGTTGAACGAGAACCGGCTTGCCGTGTAGCCGCGCATCCGTGCGGCGGGAAGTGTGGAGAAAACTTTGCGGATTTCGTCGAAGACTTTGACGTAGGTTGCCGGTGTGGATCGGGAGGTCTTACCGATGGGTGATTGGTCCACTTCGAGGACGGCGCCGAGTTGTTCAAATCCGGTGATGCCTTTGTGGAGGTCCGAGTGCAGTGGGGCGCGTTTGCGCGCGAGTACGTCGCGAACTGCAGGAACGACGATTCCTCGGATGAGTGTGCTTTTGCCGGAGCCTGAGACACCGGTGAGAACGCTGAGGCGGTGGAGGGGGATTTTGACGTTCTCGTTTTTGATGTTGTGGAGGTGGGCGCCTTTGAGTTCGAGCCACTCTGTGGGAGCGGGGCGGCGTTTTCCACGAAGCGGGTGCTTCATCGGCTCGCGGAGCGCGCGGCCGGTATGAGAAACCGGATGGTCGATAATTTCTTGAAGAGTTCCAGAGGCGATCACCTCGCCGCCACGGCTTCCGGCTCCTGGGCCCAGATCGAGAATGCGATCGGCTCGGCGCATGGTCTCTTCATCATGTTCCACGATGACGAGGGAGTTCCCTTTTTTGGCCAATGCTTGGAGGGCATCGAGGAGACGTTCGTTGTCTCTTGGGTGGAGACCGATTGTGGGTTCGTCCAGAACGTAGAGCACGCCGCGCAGGTTCGAACCGAGCTGCGCAGCCAGGCGGATGCGTTGGGATTCTCCGCCGGAGAGGGTCTTGGCGCTGCGGTCGAGTGCCAGGTAGTCAAGGCCGACCTTGGCAAGGAATTCGAGGCGTTGGCGGACTTCGGCGACGACATCGCGGGCGACTTCGGCGGCCGGGCCTTCGAATTTGAGCGAGTCGCAGAGCGCGAGGGCATCGGATGCTGGCGAGTGCGTGAAATCAGAGATCGATGTCTTCTGGATGCGCACGTTGACGGCCGTCTCGTTGAGACGTGTGCCTTTACAAATTGGGCAGGGGCGGGGTTCGTCGTCCTCGAGTCCCTCGTGCCGGCGCTCCTCGTCGAGTTCAGCTTCGATGGCGGTTTCAAAATCTCCTTCTTCGCCGAGGCCTTTCCAGACTTCGCCAAAACCTCGGCAATGATTACACCAGCCGTGTGGCGAGTTGAATGAGAAGAGGCGGGGATCGAGTGCTTCAAAGGCACGGCTGCACGATGGGCAGTTCATCTCGGTGCTTAAGATGGTGGACTTGCCACTTGCATCCTCCATGCGTGCTGTGCCCTTGCCCATGCGGAGGGCTTTGCGAGTGAGGTCGTCGGATTTCTTGGCATCCGGCGAGGTGAGTTCTCCAATGAGGGCATCGATCGTATGCTCCTTGAATCGCTCCAGTTTTTCAAAGCCTTCGACTGCGGTGGGGCGACCATCCACAATGAGGGTGGTGATTCCTTGTCTGGCTGCGGCACGGGCTATATCGGTGTGGAAGCCTTTGCGTCCCTTAACAAGGTTTGCGAAAATTTTAACCGGTCCCTTGGCGGCCTGTTGATCTACTTCTGCGGCGATGGCAGTCGGGGTGCGGTTTTCCACAGCGACTTTGCAGTCTGGGCAAAATTGGGTTCCGAGCTTTGAAAAAAGGAGTCGGAGAAAGTGGTAAATCTCGGTCACTGTGGCAACAGTGGATTTTCCGCCGCCACGTGTGACGCGTTGCTCGATGGCCACGCTGGGGGGGAGGCCCTCGATGGAATCCACATCTGGCTTTTCCAGTTGATCGACGAACTGGCGCGCATAGGCCGACATGCTATCGAGGAAGCGGCGCTGGCCCTCGGCGAAAAGGATATCGAAGGCGAGAGTGGATTTTCCGGAACCGCTGAGACCGGTGACTACGACCATGCCATCGCGTGGGATATCGACGTCGATATTTTTTAAATTGTGTTCCCGGGCGCCGCGCACGGTGATCATCTTGGATGCGGGCGTCCGAGGCTTATGCCGTTTTGGCTGCTCGTTGAGAGAGCTTCTACGCCCAGAGAGAACGGGGGCGAGAAATTGACCTGTCAGTGATGCGGCAACGTTTGCAACCTGCTCTGGAGTGCCTGCAGCGACGATTTTTCCTCCTTCGTCTCCGCCTTCAGGTCCAAGATCAATGACCCAGTCAGCGCACTTGATGACCTCGAGGTTGTGCTCAATGACCATCACACTATTGCCTTCCTCGACGAGGCGGTGGAGGACTTTGATGAGGAGAGCTACGTCGTCAAAATGCAGTCCGGTGGTGGGTTCGTCGAAGATGAGCAGGGCCTTATCGCGGGATTGGCGGATGAGGTGATGGACAAGTTTGAGGCGCTGGGATTCGCCACCGGAGAGGGCATTCACAGGCTGGCCGAGCCTCAGGTAGTCGAGGCCCACCTCGCCGAGGAGTACGAGTGGGTCGATGATTTTTTTCTGTGCGTCGAGCGGCTTAAAAAAAGCGATGGCCTCGGCTGCAGTCATTTCCAGCACATCGTGGATTGATTTCCCCGCGACTTGGATTTTCAGCAGAGGGGCGCGGAAGCGCGTGCCATCACATTCCGGGCAGCGGAGGAAGAGATCGCTGAGAAATTGCATTTCCACCTTTTCAAATCCCAGACCGGAGCAGCGGTCACAGCGTCCATTGCCAGCGTTAAAAGAAAAACTGGATGCGGTGAAGCCTGCGGCCTCGGCCGCCGGGGTGTCGGCAAAAAGTTCGCGGATGTGCTCGTAAACTCCGAGGTAAACGGCCGGAGTCGAGCGGGGTGTTTTTGAAAGGGGGGACTGGTCCACCATGACGACTTCGTCCACTTCCTCGTCGCCGCTGATTGATTTCACAAACCCGGCGGCTTCGTCTTCCGAGGGGTCTTCGCCTATGAGTTGGCGATGAAGGACGTCGCGGACGAGGGATGTTTTGCCGGAGCCTGAAACTCCCGTTACGGCGCAGAGGACGCCAAGTGGAAACTTGACGTTGAGGTTCTTGATATTGTGGTGGGTGACGCCTTTGAGAGTGATGTGCCCTTCCGGTTTGCGGCGTTTACTCGGAATAGGGATGGACTTTTTTCCCTCGAGATAGTCTGCTGTGAGGGAGTTTTTTGCCGTGGCGAAATTTTCTGCTGGTCCGCAATAGAGGAGGTGCCCGCCGGAAATGCCGCGTCCTGGACCGATATCCACCAACTCATCTGCGGCACGGATGACCGCCTCCTCGTGTTCTACGACAAGAAGTGTGTTGCCCTTATCGCGAAGGTCTTGCATGATCTCGATGAGGCGAGAGGTGTCACGTGGGTGCAAGCCGACACTGGGCTCGTCGAGGACAAAAAGGGTATTGACGAGCGAGGCTCCGAGGCATGTGGTGAGATTCACACGTTGGATTTCGCCGCCGGAGAGAGAGCGGGTGGGGCGGTCGAGAGTGAGGTAGCCGAGGCCAATGTCGCAGAGGTAATTGACGCGTGAAAGAACCTGCTGATGAACAAGTTTTGCGCCTCGATCTGATGCCGGGAGCTCAAAAGCTTCCAAGATCGGAGCCAAACGCCGGAATGGGAGCGCGGCCAGATCGGCGATCGTCAGGCCTGGGGGATGGATGCGATAATTTAGAGTGTCTGGTTGGAAACGGCCGCCATGGCATTTTGGGCACGGCTGGTAACTCCGGTAACGGGAAAGCAGCACACGGATGTGCATTTTGTAAGATTTGCTTTCAAGCCACTTAAAATACCCATCTACTCCATACCATTCGCCGGACTCCCAAGCTAATCGGGAATCAACATCGGGATCGCCATGAATGACAAAATCCTGATCCGCTTTTGAGAGCTTGTCGAATGATCGAACTGTGTCGATGCCACGTTTGCGGCAGTGGCGAATCAGATCGTCTTGGCATTCGGCGGATTGACCGCTTTGAAATGGACGGATGACACCTTCGGAGATCGAAAGCGCGCGGTCCGGAATGACGCGTTGCATGTCGATTCCGATGATGCGTCCGAAGCCTTTACATTCTGGACAGGCACCCAGAGGGGAATTGAATGAGAAGAGGCCAGGGGATGGGGGGCGGATGTCGATGTCGCAGGTGGTGCAATGCCAACCGGCTGTGTGTGTATGGGATGTGGAGGAGTCTGGGTCAATAACGGTGATTCTGTCATTGCCCAGTCGCAGGGAAATCTCAACGCTCTCAAAGAGCCTTGCTTGCGCGGTATTCGCAAGATCGATCCGGTCTTGGATGACTAGTATAGTTTCCGGGAGTTTGCGCAACCCAGAGGGTTCATCTGCTCGATGGATTGTTCCGTTAATCCATACGCGCAAGTAACCTTGCTGGACGAGAAACTCGAAGAAGTCCTTGGGGGCGGTGTTTTCTGGAACTTTAACTCCAAAGGTCAAGAGGAGCGACTTGCCACGGAAGTCGTCGAGAATCTGCCGGAGAATTGACTGCGGTGTTCCTTGGACTACCTCCTTCGCACACTTCGGGCAGAAGCCCTTTGCTGCGCGAGGGAAGAGTAGTTTCAGGTAGTCATTGATTTCCGTAATCGTGCCAACTGTCGATCGGGTGGTTCGAACATTGTTGGCCTGTTCGATGGCGATTGCGGGAGGGATTCCCTCAATGCTATCGGCAAGCGGTTTGTCCATCCGCTCGAGGAACTGGCGCGTGTAGGGACTAAATGTCTCCACGTAGCGCCGCTGTCCCTCAGCGTAAATGGTGTCAAACGCAAGGCTTGACTTGCCGCTGCCGCTAGGTCCGGTAACGACAATAAGCCTACCAAGAGGCAGCTCGAGATCAACCCCTTGCAGGTTGTTTTGTTTGGCTCCGCGGAGCCGGATGGATTCCACCCGTGGATATCGGCTGGGTTCCTAGGCGCTTGTGTTGACGCGCAGTTCATCCGTGCGGAGAAGTACACGCTGACGCATGATTTTTCCGGACTTGAATTTCACTGTAGCGCGAGCGGGGATGACCACGTCGTGTTCGGGTTTGTTTGGATTACGACCCACACGGGATTTGGTCAAACGAACTTCAAAAACACCGAAGTTGCGGAGTTCCACATCGCGACCAGTTGAGAGGGCATCAGTGATGCCGTCCAACGTGAGTTGGATCACGCTGAATACTTCTTGCTGAGTGAGTCCTGTTTTTTTGCTGATCTGCATTACCAGATCTCGTTTGGTGAGGTTAGCCATATTTATAGGGAGTGTGTTTTTGTGAAGTCGGTATTCTAGGAGTTAACGAACACGATGCAATACTTTTATTACAACATTTTCGATTGATTTGAAACGGGGTGGAAAAGTCCTAACGGGCTGGTTGCGGTGCGATTGTTCCATCGATGCTCACGATCGCTTTTGAAGAGACTGGGGCGTGGACTTGTTCATCCATTTCAATGGTTGCGAATCGTTCTGGGGTGAGACTCGTGATTTCCCCACCGCGTGCTCCAGCGGAGTCTCCGGTAATGCTCACAACAACGCGCTGGCCGATTTGAATTCTTGGTTCTGGTTGAAAGTTTGCGGTGACCTGAGATTTGGTGCCATTCGAAGTGAGTGTAGCTTCGGTGGCGAACATGTGATTCCGCTGGTAATTCCAAACCGTTGCCAGGAAGGCAATGCCACACGCCATGAGGAGAAAAACAACTACGTAGCGCCCTCTGGTGGTCGAGTTTTTAAAGGTGAGACTCATTAGCTGATGGTCGCTTCAAAATCTTGGAGGGCAGCGAGAATGCCGCGTTCGTCACGCAGGAGGGAGGTGCCCACAAGAGCAGCCTGAAAAGCCGATGCCAGGGAGGAAAGATTTTCTGCAGAGATGCCGCTTTCAGCGACTCGGATTGAGTTGGCGGGAAGCTTGTCCACGAGATGGAAGACTTGGGGGTCCAAACTGAAATCTTTCGCTGAGGATTGACCTGACGCAACGAAGCCGGAGTCTGTTTTAAATTTTCGGCTATTGATGCCTACAATGCGTGCCTTGCATGGCAATGTAGCGATTTCATCAAGAGTATGAATTTCAAAAAGTGCCTCCATGCCGAGTTCAAGGGCCAGTTGGTGCAGGCGCTGCATGGTTGGAGCGTCAAGGACATTGGCCATGAGTAGAATGGCATCCGCTCCGAATGCCCGGGCTTCGAAGACTTGGTATTCATCTACAAAAAAATCTTTCCGCAAAATAGGTTTGGAGACCTGATTGCGGATTTCGGCAAGTCGGTGGATGTCCATTCCAAAATGGGTATGGTTCGTTAAAACGGAGACGGCCCTGACGAGGGGAGATGTCTCGTAGGCTGCGGGTGCATTCCGAACATTATCAGCACGCATGGGGCCCACGCTTGGTGAGCGCTCTTTGATTTCTGCGATGAGACCGAAACTTGAAGAGAGGGCGGCCGCAAAATCACGCGCTGGTGGGGCATCTGCAAGGCGTGCTTGGATTTCCGAGAGGGGTGCTGAGCTCTTGGCCGCAGCGACTTCGTGGCGCACGTCCTCGAGGATGGTGTCGAGAATGGTTTTCAAGGTTGTGGTTTGGGATAACTCCCGAGTATTTTTACTGAGCGGCAGCTTCTGGTGACTTCGTCGAGCAGGCTCGAGCTCTGGATATCGTGGAGATGGCCATCCGTTTGGACAAAGAAAAATATCTCTTCGCCGTCGGAGGGGGATGGGCGGCTTGCAAAGTGGGCAAGGTTGCATTGCATCTTTCGGAAAGGCTCCAATGCGGAAACGAGTGCGCCTGGCTTGTTCTCGATGCGAAGCATGATCATGGTCTGGTCGCGGCCTGTAGGGTCATTAATTTGTCGTCCAAGAATGATGTGGCGCATTCCTGCCGCCGGAGCGTATGCGTCGGGCTCGGGGGCGATTTCTGCACAGATCGAGAGATCAGTCGTGGCCAGTTCATCGAGTGTGGAGTTGACAAAACCATGCGCTGGATCCTCAAGAGGAATAACGCCGCAGTCGGCATGATTTGCACTGACCTGCTGCAAAACCTCCGTGACCGAGTGCGAGGGTGTGTAGCGCACGCTAGAACCGAATTTGGAGATGGCAATCTGGTGGGTAGGGCTCCCGGAAGGGCCAAGGCAGGCAATGACAATGTCGTTTTCCAGAGCGAGGGAGGCGGACATGATCTCCCGGTAAATGGCGCGAATGGATTCCGCACGAAGCGGTCCGGTACTTCTATTCACAAGGCTCCGGAGCAGTTTCATCTCGCGGTCTGGGGAGTAGATGGGAAGCGAGGCACGGTTTTTAATCACTCCGATTTCCTTCGCAAGCGTGGCCCGTTCGTTGAGGAGACGAAGCAATTCGGTATCGAGTGTGTCGATGCGCAGGCGGAGTTCTTCGAGGTTACTCATGGTTGGGGGTCTCGTCGCTGTTCACTTCGTTAAGAGGATGCTCATTCACCGGGGCCTCTGCAGCGAGGATTTCTGTTTCGGCTGGAGGAGGTTCATGCACGGGTGGGGCAGGTGGCTCGGCTGTTGGAAGCGCTACGCGGCGGAGTTCCGATGCGTTTGGGAGGTCATCCAGATTTTTCAATCCAAAGTGGTCCATGAAAAACTGGGAAGTTTCGTAAAGAAGGGGGCGGCCTGCGATCTCGGAGCGACCCGCAATTCTGACCAGATTGCGGTCGAGAAGTGTCTGCATGACGCCATCTACCGCCACGCCCCGCACGGCTTCGATATCTGCCCGGGTAATAGGTTGTCGGTAGGCGATGATAGCAAGCGTTTCCATGGCGGGGGCGCTGAGTCGTGCTTGGCGGTTCTCTGGGAAAAGCTGTCTCAGCCACGGGGCGAAGTCTGCGCGTGTCACCAGTTGCCAGCCGGCTGCGCTTTCCCGAACTTCAAAGGAACGCCCTGTTTCCGAGTATTCCCTCTCGAGTTGCTCTATGGCCGCCTCGATCAGCGGACCTTTCACTTTGGCAAACATGGCCATATCCGGATTGTCTTTTGAGGCATCTGCTGCGCCTTTAAAAATGGAAGCGAGTTCTTTAGCCGAAACCGGCTTCTGTGAAGCGAAAAGAATTGCCTCGATGATGCGGTGGAGTGGGAGGCGGGGCTCGGGGCTAGGAGATTCGTCGATCATACAAAGGTGGGTTGCGCATTGCTCACTCGGTCGATCCAGATATCGCCACAGACTGCTTCTTGTCGCACGCGGAGTTGCTTGAGGCGGATGAGCTCCAGCATGGCTAGGAAAGTGACAACGATTTCCGTGCGGCTGGCAGCATCGGCAAAGAGTTCCTCAAATCGGAGCGGAATGCCTTCCTGAGTCATGCGAAGAACGTGTTCTATTTTATCTGAAACCGTAAAATTTTCTGCAAAAATCTGACGGAGATCTTCCGGCTTTTTCTCAAGCCGCTTGAGGATTTTTTGAAAGGCATGGATGAGGTCGAAAATGCCCACCTCTTCCACGAGAAGATTCTCCGCTGGCGCCAAGTCAGGTGTCACTGGCACGCGTGCAAACAGATTGAGTTGAGCTGTCTCGTTGTCGCGCAAAAGTGAAGCCGCCTCTTTGAATTTTTTATACTCGATCAACTGGCGGATGAGCTCAAAGCGCGGATCATCTGCCTCGGCATCTTCCTCTGCCATCTGTTGGTCGACGGGGAGGAGCATGCGGCTTTTGATGTAAAGGAGGTTTGCCGCCATGACGATGAACTCTCCCGCCAACTCGATATTTAGAACCTGAAAGGCCTCGAGGTAGGCCATGTACTGCTTCGTGATCCGCTCGATCGATACATCGTAGATGTCCACCTCATCGCGCTTGATGAGGTAGAGCAAGAGATCGAGCGGACCCTCGAAAACATCGAGCTTGACCTTGTAGTCCTCCACGCGAGGTTACGGGCGCTTGTAGCCGCGTTTTTCCGCTTCGCGTTTTTGTTGGATGCGGTGTTTGTCGTGTTCCTTTTTCTTGGTTTTGAGTTTGCTGATCTGGCGTGAGAGTTTGTCGATGACTTTATCAATCGCAACGTAGAGATCAGCCTCTGCATCCTCGGCGTGGATATCTGGCCCACTGAGAGCGAGGTGGACTTTCACGATGTAGGGTTTCTTCCGGTCGTGATTGTGAAGAAGAACGATGTGTGCAGCGAGAATCGTTTCACCATGTCCCTCGAGGTGGCTGATTTTTTCCGCCACAAATTCGTGGATGGCGCCAGTGAGGGTGATGTTTCGCGGAGTGATGTGGATTTGCATACTTTCAATCTGCGACTGCTAGCGCCTTCATTCCAGCAAAAATCCGCGCTTGTGTGGATTTTGAAACTTAGATTTCGACCAGTTCGAGAATCTTTGAGTAGCTCAGATCGGTATTTGCACCCGGTTGTGAGGGGTCGATCATGTCGTGGGGGATGCCGAGGACCTGCGGAAATTCGTAGGTGCTGACCCTTGATCCCTCCCGGGCTTTGAATCTATCGGAGATCGCATTTGTCAGATCGTTGTTTGCCCCCCGGTCGCTGGCAGTGGTTAAAAAAACGAGCCGCTCTGCGTGTAGTGGAAGCTTCTCGAGGTTAGCTCTCACAGCCCTCGAAAGATGGATTGTATCGGCCATGCAGTGGGTTCCGAAGCGCGGGTAGGCGTAGGTCGGGCCTTGGAGGTTCTCTTTTTTCGACGCATCCCACCATTGGTAAAAATTCGGCAATTTGGAAAGTGTCATCGCGGTCGCATCGAGGACTGAAGGAGACACGCCATACATGCCGAAAAACGGCGAGATGAGCACGACATCGTGGATTCCGTCTCGGTTCTGTGCGATCCATCCCGCCGCCACAGCGCTGCCTGAGAGCCCGATGAGCGTGACTCTGTCTCCAAGACCGGCGGCTATGTCGAGGCCCACATCGGCCTGATTGATGAGGTCCTGAGCGGTTTGGTGGCCTTGCTCGTTGTTGAGGCGATCTGTAAAGCCCGCGAGGCGGGCCCGAGGAATCACGACGTTTGCGCCTTTGGCATAGAGGATTTTTGCAAGCGGCACAAATTGCTCTGGGCAGTTTGTGAGCCCGTGGAGAAGCACAAAGACGCGGTCCGTCCGCTGCCCGTGATGCATGAGGCGACTCGCCCCCTCAGGGCGAAGTGGCTGCGACGACTCATTGCGCCTCAGCGTTTCAAATTTCGCCAATGCCTCTGCAAAGGAGAGCGCTGGTTCAGGAGTGGATTTGAAAGAGGGCATCTGCGTCATCATAAAAAAAGCCAGCACAAGAATCGGTAGGGCAAAAAGCGCCAGCTTCTTCATGTGCGGAAATTCGGCGCCCAAGTCGGACGGATTTTTGCGGCAATCAGAAACGCTACACCGATCAACACCAAGAAAAGCGAAAGGAATTGTCCTCGTGTGAGCATGAGCGTGAGCGGCGCATCGGGTTCCCTGAAGACTTCACCGACAATCCGCAGCAGCGCGTAAGCGATGAAAAAGACACCCGTCAGAATGCCGTCAGGAAGACGGAAACGTGTTCTCAAAATCCAAAGAATCGCAAAGAGAACAGCCCCCTCCAAAAGAGCTTCGTAGATCTGCGAGGGATGCCGTGGCGTGAGGCTTTTCGCCAGAACGGAATGCAATTCCGGCGATGTGCCTGCGTTCTCAATCACAAGGGTGATGTTGGTGAGAGCAGGATTGATCTGCGATGTCTCCATCAAGACTTGGCGAGCAGTCTCAGGCGCGGCCTCATAGAGTTCCTTTGGAAACTGAACCGCCCAAGGCACCGACGCCGCGCGACCGTAGAGTTCGCCATTGATGAAATTCGCACACCTTCCGAGGAAAAGCCCGATAGGCGCCGCCACAACCGCGCTATCACCAATGTTCAGCCATGGGATTTTTTTGCGCCGTGAGTAAAACCAAGTAAACACAACGATCCCCAAAATCCCGCCGTGGCTCGACATCCCGCCATCCCAGAACTTGAAAAATATCAACGGGTCCCCAACGAAATTATGCCAATCGTAAAAAAACATGTACCCAAGCCGCCCACCTAGAATAACCCCAAAAAGCGCCGTTCCAGTGATGAAATCCCCGACGTCCTTAGCGGGAATGTCCGAGTAACCCCGCCTCGCCAGGTGCAGGCAAATCCCATAAGCCGATGCAAAAGCCAGCACATAAGCGAGGCCATACCAGCGGAGACCAAAGCCCTCACTAAACTGAATCAAAAATGGATTTAAATCGTGAACGTAGTAGGCAATCACAAGACCACATTCTTGCCGCAGATACGGGATGACGCAAGCGCGCTGGGCAAATCAACTCTCTTTGCCAAAATCTCTCCATTCTAAGATCAAAAGAGCGTGCTGAGGCAGGTCGCTCTCAATCGTTCGCCTTAAAATTAGGAGTGATTTTTCCCAGATTCTCCTTCGTGACCAGCCCACCCACAATTGTACTTTCTTTGGACCATATTTTCCTATTGAACAATCGTTTTGTCGCATGCGTTTTCTTCTCACCCACCCGAACTTTCCGTCCCAACTCCGCTCCGTGGCCCAGGTGCTGGCGGCGAATCCCCAAAATGAAGTCGTTTTTTTGACGAATACGGACAATGGCGAGATTGCAGGAGTGAAGAAGCTCATCTACAAACCCAAACGGGAACCCGCGCCGCAGACGCATCACTATTTGAGAGGGTATGAGCAGGCGATTCTGCATGGTCAGGCAGCTTACATGGCTTGCATGGAGGCTCGGAACAAGGGGTTCGTACCGGATTTGATTTTTGGCCACGCGGGGTGGGGGCCTACCTTGTTTTTAAAGGATGTTTTTCCGCGCACGCCGATGGCGCTGAATTTCGAATGGTTTTATCATGCGCGCGGGACTGATTGCGATTTTGACCCGGCAGACCCGATCAATGCCGATGACGAGGCGCGGATTCGCTCGAAAAATGCGACACTGCTGGCGGATTTGGCAGCGTGTGATGGAGGGGTCTGCGCCACGCGTTTTCAGTATGATCAATTTCCTGTGCATCTGCGCTCGAATCTCATCATTGGGCATGAGGGCATCGATACGAATTTCTTCCAACCGAATCCGGGTGGGAAATTGGTACTCGCGAATGGCAAGCTCGACCTTTCCAGCGTGGATGAAATTGTGACCTACGCAACGCGCGGCATGGAGCCGTATCGAGGCTTTCCGCAGTTTATCGAGGCAGCGCACCTCCTGCTGAAGGCCAGGCCAAACGCTCATGTCGTCATCGCAGGTGATGACCGGGTTGCCTACGGAAAGAAAGCGCCGGACGGCAAAACCTATAAGCAGCTCCTGCTGGAAAAATTCCCGCTTGATCCAGAGCGTGCCCATTTTGTGGGTTCGCTGCCCTACGGCGAATACGTGAAGCTCCTGCAATGCACGAAGGCGCATATCTACCTGACTCGACCATTTGTGCTCTCCTGGTCGATGCTGGAGGCGATGTCCTGCGGCGCGCTCGTTGTGGGATCAAATACCCCACCAGTGCAGGAGGTCATCACGGATGGAATCAATGGCCTTCTAGTTGATTTTTTTAAGCCCGACCAACTCGCAGCCACGCTCGACCGCGTGCTGGCGAAGCCGCGTGAGTTTGACCAGATGAGGCAAAAAGCGAGGGAAACCGTGGTGGCAAAGTACGACATGACTTCCTGCCTCCGCCAAAAACTGGCCTGGCTGTCTGGCCTGATGAATGCCCGGAGGTAGAATTGACCACAGAGCGCACAGAGGCCACAGAGAGGAGCGGATTGAGGACAACAACTCTTAATAGGAGCGGTTTATTTTATCTCTTCTCCGTGTCCTCTGTGGTTAATTTTGCATGAAAGTTCTCGTCACTATTCCTCATTTTCACAATCCGAAGGGTGGGGGTGGCTATGGCTCCACCGGCTCGGAGAGCGCGCGGCGGGCGGCGGCTCTTTCGCGAACTATTTCCGGGCTGCATGAGAGTCTGGGGCCGCGTCAGGCTTTT
>CANMQB010000002.1 GCA_947499885.1 Spartobacteria bacterium | reverse complement strand
ATCTCAATGCCACACTCTCGTGCGGCTCCTGCGTGGCGCTGCTGGGACCCAACGGCGCCGGGAAGACAACACTCCTCAAAGCCATAGCGGGGCTTTTGCCTCTTGAAACCGGGCGCATTGAATTCCGTGGTCATCAGCTCAGTGGATCATCCGGCCACGAGATAGCCTATGTGCCCCAGCGCGAGGCTGTGGACTGGGACTTTCCGATTACTGTGCGCGGCTTGGTTGAAATGGGACGCTATCCCTCCCTTGGAAAATGGCGACGCTTTAGCGTGCTTGATCAGGAGGCAGTCGAAGAGGCACTTCACATTTGCGACTTGGAGGACCTAGCCGACAGGCAGATTTCAGCCCTCTCCGGCGGGCAACAGCAACGCACATTCCTCGCAAGGGCGTGGGCACAGAAAGCCGATATCTACCTGCTTGATGAACCCTTCACGGGGCTTGATCGAAACGCCGTAGATGCCTTTGCCCAGGCCATGCGCCGTCTGCGCGAGGCAGGCAAACTCATTATGGCCTCGCATCACGATCTCAAAAGTGTGGAAGCACTTTTTGACCATATCCTCCTCTTGAACGGTGAACTCGTAGCATGCGGTTCCACAACCGAGGCGTTTACAAAAGACAACATCGACCGTGCCTACGCTATGCATGTGTTTAGCGGGCATGCTCACCAGCACCATCACGCATGAATTGGATTCTCGAGCCTTTTGAATATGACTTCATGCGCCGCGCCCTGCTGGTGTGTGTGCTAGTGGGATTCACAAATGGGTTTCTCGGAGCGTTCGTTGTCATCCGCCGTCTCGCACTGATGGCTGACGCCCTCTCGCACTCACTTCTTCCCGGCCTTGCTCTGGCAGCGATTTTCATCGGCCTCTCACCGCTCGGACTTCTCTTGGGAGGTCTGCTCGCAGCGATCTTTGTGGCCCTTGGAGGCCATCTCATTTCCAGAAGCTCTCGGCTCAAGGAGGAGACCGCCATCGCGGCACTTTACATTGTCGCGTTCGCCATCGGCATCGCCCTTATCAAGTATGCTGGAGTCAAAGTGAGTCTCGATCATTTCCTATTTGGAAACATCCTCGGCGTCGGCGACAGCGATCTCTGGACAAGCTACGCGATCACCTGCGTGGCGATGACCTTGCTGGTCTCATTCCAGCGTCCGCTCCTACTCACCATCTTCGAAGCCTCGGTGGCAAAAACCCAAGGAGTGCCAGTTGGAATGCTGCTCGGAATGCTGATCTTACTTATCGTCTTGGCGATGGTTTCCTCCCTGCAGGCAGTCGGCGTCCTGCTCTCCCTCGGCCTCCTCATCCTTCCAGCAGCGACGATCTACCTCCTCAGCGATTCGTTCGACGTTATGCTCTGGGGCGGGGCAAGTCTTGGAACATTCGGCGCCGTTACCGGACTGCTTGTTTCCTTCTGGGCCAATATCCCCTCCGGTCCCGCCATCGTTCTGATCCTCGGCTTGTTCTTCCTGCTAGCCTACCTCTTCAGCCCGCGCTACGGCATCTTCTCTCGATACTTCAAACGCCGCCACCTCCACGAGGAATCCCTCGAACGCTGGGAAAATAAGTAAGGCCCGGCTGCGATAACCCAGCCATCAGGAGTCCGCCGCCCCCCTCGACCATCACCAGCACTTGAAGGCGTTTTTTCAGCAACCCGGGCATCCGAGATTTCAAATATAAACCAAAATGCGGGACTGATACCTTTCTTTTGTAGAAAACCATAATGGCCAGGCAGAGTGCTTTTCCGTATTGCTGCCGCAACCTTTCCAGTGTCAGTGAGCAGGGAGTTCCATGAGCCTCCTCCGCTGCGAGAATATCACCTGCCGCTCCACTGCGAATACTTTCAGGCAAGGACTAATCGAGGGGGTTTCGGCCTCTTTTGAGAGTGGAGACCTCACGGGATTCTGTGGTTCAGATACCGCAGCAAAGGAGCTGCTGCTGAGTATTCTGGGCCTGATCGAAAGACCAGACAGAGGGAGTCTTGTTTTATTCGATCAAGAGGTATCGGAATTGTCTGAGCCTGTTTCGACAAAACCTCGGGACACATCGTTTGGATATCTTTTCACCCATCCACATTTGCTGCCGTCCTTCACCGTTGCGGAAAACACAAGCAACTTGAGGCATGGCTTACCGCTCTGGAGAACGAACTTCCTCCGGATCTGGAACGCCTTATCGTTCGTCATTGTATCGAGCGTTCACTTTTTGCCGAGATCGTCAAAGGATGCGCCTCGGATATTGAACCGCGACGCTTTTCAACACTTGCCGACTTAGAGCTCTACTGCTGGCGGGTGGCCTGTGCGGTGGCTTTGGTTTCTATAAATTTTTTCGGTTGCCACGATCCCCACAGCGAAACATATGCCGTGCATCTGGGCCATGCGCTACAACTCACGAATATCCTGCGCGATATCGGAGAGGATGCCAGCCGGGGCAGGATTTATCTGCCGCAGGAGGATCTTGCCCGCTTCGGCGTGAACGAAGAGGAAGTCCTCAATTTGCAAGAGGGCGCTGGATTCAAAGCCCTCAAGCGCCACGAGGCTGCGCAAGCGCGGGCACGCTTTGCGGCAGCGATTCCTCCGCGGGCCGACTTCAAATCGCTCCTGCCCACCCCCATTATGAGCGCCGTTTACCAAAAAATACTCGACCGCATCGAACGGGAAAAAATTTCCGTCCTTCAAAATCGCATCTCTCTGAGCCCCCTGAAAAGCTGACTTCCACGCTGGGCGCATTTTTGAGGAGATTCCAAATAATCATCACTCCTGAGGTGCAGCCTGCTTGGGATGACCTTCAGGACCGTAGATTTCCAGATCTGTTTTGATGGCGAGCCATCCTGCATCAATTTCATGGAGCTTGCCTTCGATGCCATCGAATCGCTCGGTCGCGAACATCTCTGCCGTAAGCACAATATTTTTCAGCAGCCTCTTGGCGGACTCATCTGGTTCCTGGGTGCGCAAGCAGTTCTTAGCTGTTTCAGCCGCCTGTTCCCACTTGCGGGCCTCGGTTCTCATAAATGCCGATCGCGCACTTTCCTTGCCTGACTTGCGGAAGTCATGCAGAGCATCGAGGGCCTTAAGGGGGGCTACGAGATTGACCATTTTTTCGATTTGGATAGCCGGCGAATCTGTGCTGGCTGCATGCACACCACCTTGGCGGCTTCCCGGCTCTGGAGCAGTCGCTGCAACGGGCGTAGGAGACGGCTTACGAGCCAGAGGGGCCAGAGGCACGGCGGACTTCACGGCTTTGGCTTTTTCCTCAGCAAGGGCGATGGCGGCATCCAAAGCTTCTTCGAAATTAGTATTCTCCTTGGGAATTCGAACAGTCGAGGCCCCCATGGTTACAAGCACCGTGGCGTCATCGGCTCCGACGACTTTGAATGTCTTGCTGGCTGAGATTCTTGCACTGCCCGACACTTTTCCACCCACAGTCAGAGGAACCATGGTGTCTTTGGTAAGGGTGATTTCTGGTGGATAGGCAACAAGTGGCGACTTGGGTTTGGGGTCGGGGCTTTCGCTTTGCGGCTGCTGAGAAGGCTGGCTTTTCTCTTGATCCGTCTTGGCTGAAAGAGCCGAATTCTCCGCCACCGGCTGCGGGTCAGGAGTCGTTGCAGCAGGGATGTTCTCTTTAGGCGCGGGCGTTGCTAATGGCGCTGCATTTTTCTTTTCCGCTTCGGCCTTTGACCATTCAAGTTCTTCTTCAAGTCGAGTCACCTCGATTTCGAGTTCCTTCGTCTTCACCTTGGACGCTTCCCACGCCTGCTCGACTTCAGCGATCCTCTGCTGCTTTTGAACTCCAAGCCTGCTTATCCTGTTCGTTCCACCGATCCAATTCCATGTCGCCGCAATCGCAAGAACAGTCATAAACGCAAGGCCTGTCCAGAGGAACGGCTTACTCTTGGATTTCGCAGGGACTGCGCGTTTTTCTGTCAGTTCTCTGATTCGTTTGCTCAGCGTCGTGGCGAGTCCAATGAGCAGGACACTCCCAGCCGCATGGTTTTTATTGATGAACTGCTCAAAGGCATCGCGGGTGATGAGCCAATATTCCGAGGGTTCAACAGCCTCTACCGAACAGACCGCTGTGGAGGGATCGAAAAGATTGATCTCACCAAGCCACTGGCCGGCGCTGACGCTTCCGAGAATTTCCGTGTGTCCATCGTCCTCGCGCTTTGCATGCAGGAGTCCGCTGAGGGTAAAAATAAGTCGACCGTGTGGCTTTCCTTGGTGGATGAGTTTTTCGCCCGCTTTGGCGGATGCAAAAGATCCGACGCTGCTTAGTATTGCACGATCTCCCTCACTCAGGCTTTCGATCGGACCGCTGGGAGGAAGGATCTTTGTGGTTAAGGACATCCGCTCCATCAACCAACTTTGAGGCGCCAGGTCAAGAAGAGGCGGTGGCTGTGATTTCCTTCGCGGTGCGGGAGGTATCTTTCGTCAAGCCCGTCATGGACGATGCCCAAACAATCGGAATAACGACATCCAAAGGATCGGTCGGCAGGATCAAAGCACCTGGACCGGGCTCGGTGTTTGAACCGCCTGAGGTCTTGAAGGGCAGAAACTCCCTCGATGGTCTTTGGGAGAGGCTTGAAACGGCAACGCTTGTTTCCTTTCAGACCGCGTGCCTTGAATAAAGCCGGGAACGGATGTTTAAAATTCCTTCAGCGCCAGCGCTGCCAACAAGCGCCCCGTTTGGCCATGCTCTTTTCGATAAGAGTAATACTTTTGCAGATTCGACGCGGTACAAGTGCCGCAGTCGTATATTTCGCGAACTCCCGCTTCGGCAGCCTGTGAGAGGATTTCTGCAGCAAAATCGACTTCGTAATTCGGTGGCCGGATGCAGGGTGAGACTTGCACGATGAGATCTTGTGCATCCGCTCCAGTAGCCTCGCAGAGTGCAGCAATTGTTTTGGGAACGATACCCAGTTCGGTTCCTTTCCGTCCAGAGTGCGCGAGCGCGATTCCTCGGCCATGGCGGTCGGCGACAAAGACGGCTGCGCAGTCCGCCACATAGACGCCAAGGCAGAGATTGGGTTCCGTAGTGACAAGGGCATCGCAGTCCGGCACTGGAAATGTATCAGAGCTGGATATGCGCTTAACCTTCGCGCTATGGATCTGGCTCGCCTTTGCTAGCCGCATCTCCGCAAACCCAAGCGCATCCAAGGCCTCCCGCTGGATTCCAACCAGACGCTGCAAAGCGGTTTCGCGGTCGGTTTTGACGTCTAACCCTGGCACGCGTTGCAAAAAAACAGCCCGGATTCTGGGAAGCGCATCCAAAGCAGGAAACGTTTTGAAAGGAATCGTCGAGAGACTCTTCATATCCCCGCCTCCTTTGAGCCCTCAGTGTCCTCTGTGGTCAACTTCAGGAATCCTGAGCCGCTCCCGCGTTTAGCTCGGAAGAAATCGCGCAGAAGAGCGGCGCATTCCTCAGCAAGAATACCCGAGGTTATGAGGCAACGGTGGTTGAGCTGCGGCATTTGGAGAATGTTCACCAATCCCCCAGCCCCCCCGCCCCGAGGGTCTGGACAGCCAAAAATAACGCGGCGAAGTCTTGTGTGAACGACGGCTCCGGCGCACATGGGGCAAGGTTCCTTGGTGACGTAGAGATCGCAGTCGGTGAGGCGCCAGTCCTCCAACGCCGCCTCAGCTTGAGTGATGGCGAGCATTTCGGCATGGGCGGTAGCATCGTTGAGCATCTCCACCTGGTTCCACGCCCGGGCAATGATTTCGCCCTCGCGCACAATGATTGCACCGCACGGCACCTCATCGGCAGCGTACGCGCGGCGGGCTTGTCTTAAGGCCTCGCGCATGAAGTATTCGTCACTGGCAAATTCCATACCAGCAAGGTATGTCATTTCCATGCCTCCACGCAAAACCATCGTTGCCCCGTCTCTTTTAGCTTGTGACTTCAGCCGCCTCGGTGCGGAGGTGGAACGAGTCACCCAAGCCGGCGCGGATTGGATTCACTGCGATGTGATGGATGGCCATTTTGTGGATAACATTTCATTCGGTCCGGCCTTCGTGGAAGCGGCCTCGCGCCACACGCGCCTTCCGCTCGATGTGCACCTGATGATCAAGCGTCCCGACCACTATCTTTCGCGCTTTCTTCCGATGGCAAGCTCGATCACCTCACATGTCGAGGCCGACCATGATGTCTCGAAAACCCTAGCGACTGTGCGCAATGCGGGGCTTCTGGCCGGACTTGCCATCAGTCCACCGACGCCTGTTGAAATGGTGAAGCCGTTCCTCGGGCAGTTTGACATTCTTTTAATTATGACCGTGAACCCCGGTTTTGGAGGGCAACCGTTCCTGACCTCGATGCTGGACAAGGTCGTCGAGGCGTCAGCTTGGCGTGAGGCCGGGGCGTTTGATTTCCACATCGAGGTTGATGGCGGCATAAATGTTAAAACGGCTGCTGATGCGGTTCGAAGCGGGGCCAACTTGCTCGTGGCCGGAACATCAGTTTTCCGTGCGCAGGATGCCGCCGAGGAAATCCGGTTACTGAAAAATGTCTGAGCTTCCTGCTCACCCCCCCCGCCGCTCAGGGATGCGACTTACGCTGGCGCTAGCGGTCCTAGTCGGGTGCGCGATTCTGGTGATTGCAGGAATGGAATCCTCGAACTCGAATGATGCCGATTGGTTTGGAAAAAGTCTCGAGCCATCAAGGGCCGCCTATCCGTTCGAACTCACCGACCAGAGTGGGAATCCATTTCGTCTCGCGGACCAGCGCGGCCATGTGGTGCTGCTGAATTTTGGCTTCACCTGCTGCCCTAATATCTGCCCGACCTCGCTGGCAAACCTTGCCGCGGCACGGCGCACCTTGCCCGAAGGCACAAGGGATCGCGTGCGTGTCGTGTTTGTAAGTGTGGACGAGCGGGATGATATTTCCGACCTCAAAAAATACCTGCCGATGTTCGACGAGAAATTCACTGGTCTCACTGGCTCTCCAGAACTGATAGGCAATACAGCGAGGGCCTATGGCGCCTTTTACCGCAAGGATTCCAAGGGACCTCAGGGCAAGGAAGACTACCTCATCGACCATTCGACAAGCACCTACCTCATTGATCCCAAGGGGAATTTGCGCTTGGTTTATAAAATGGACCAACTGGCGAATACAGAGGCGTTGGCGGGGGATATACGCCGCGTGTTGGGTTTGCCGCCGGAGAAAGATTGACCACAGAGGACACAGAGGACACAGAGGAAATAATCTGGTGATCTTTATGAAAATTTTCATGACACATTCTCTCTTTGTTTTCTCTGTGACTAAATATTTCGTGTTTGGAGGGAGGTGCTCGACCCGGATTAACGCGGGAATACTATGTGCGCTAAGTCTTTCAGCGTGCGGACCGTCTCCGGATTCCACCGTTGACACGACACCGCTTACCGGTCGGGATATTTACCTGACTCGCTGCACGGCATGCCACCAAATGGATGGCGGGGGAATTCCAAGAAATTGCCCTCCTTTTCAGGAGTCGCCGCGCCTCGCTGGGCCTTCGGAGGAATTGATTCGTCTGATGCTGCTTGGCAAACGCGGACCTCTGGAGCGCGATGGGAAAATCTATAATGGCATCATGCCCTCATGGCGCGCTGATTTGAACGATGACCAGATCGCGGAGGTTTTAAATTACCTCCTCACAACATGGAGTCCGCAGAGCCGAAAAATCTCCGCCGAGGAAGTTGCCAAAGTGCGCGCGGAAACGGCCAATGCCAAATTGCTCCCGAGCGCGCAATAAAAAACCCCTTCCGGTATGACCAGAAGGGGTTTTTGTCGAGATTGTGCTAAGCGATCTTAAAATGCGAAGGTGACTTTTGCACCACCCCAGAAGGTGTTTTCGTCAGTTTGACCTCCGAGGTCATAGAAAGCCAAGCTGTAAGCACCGTAACCAGACACTGTGATTACGTCATTGATCTTGATCGGTAACGCAAGACCGAATTCCAAGTTGTTAGCTCCATCGAACTGGGCCAAGGAATCTCCGCTTGGGCGGGTGTTGTAACCAAAGTTCAAGCCGAAGGCACTATATGGAGCCAGAGAAATCACGTCTTTGTAAAGCGGGATATTGGCATCAAGTCGGAAGACCAAGAAGCTTGAAGCTGTGGCCACAAGACCTGTGTTAGAAGCACTGTCTTCCAAATCAGGACCCAAATTGAAGAAGTAGGTCGCTGACGGAGTGATGGTGAATCCACCAAGGTCAATTGTGTATGCGAGTGCAGCATTGAGCTCATTTGCATATACAGTGTTTCCTGAACCCCAAACATCATAGAAAGTATATCCAAGGCTCGCTGCGAGGTCGCCGAATGTGTGGGTGTAGGTAGCGCGCGCGTCAAACTCTTTATAAGAGGTGTTTTGCGTGCCAAAACCAACCCAGCTCCCGACTGTCAGGAAGTCATTATCTGTGATGTTCCAAGTGAAGCTGACATCTGTCCAATAGATACCAGACCCATAGGCATTCCCGTCTGGACGGATGGTGTTGTATCCACGGAACATGTAGAGGCTGTC
Source organism: Spartobacteria bacterium (assembly GCA_947499885.1). Taxonomy (GTDB): domain Bacteria; phylum Verrucomicrobiota; class Verrucomicrobiia; order Chthoniobacterales; family Terrimicrobiaceae; genus UBA967. The sequence continues at coordinate 37,586 of CANMQB010000002.1, read as the reverse complement.
CCAACCAGTGCTGAGAGCAGCGTTGTACCAAGGGGTTTCTTCCTCTTCGACCACCACGGTCTCTTTGAAGGTTTTACCGGTTCCAGCGAAGAGCGGAGTGGCAGCAAAGGCCACAAGGCTCGTAAGAGCAACAATCGATTTGTTTAATTTCATTTTTGTTTGGTTGTTTGTTGTTTGTTTCTTCTCGCGGGAGCCACCTTGCGGATGATCCCGAGATAACCTGCTTGATGCAGAGGTTAAATCCACTCAAGCACTATCTGTGCCAAGCTGTATCTCATTGAAAAGTTGGGTCAAAACTTTTTTAAAATATTTTTTTGAACAGAAACGCGCAGGGAGGTGTCGCGATTTGATCTATCGGCGGCTGTGCGTAAAAAAGGTCACTCTGCGACGATGTGGATATCTTCTGGTTGAATACTGGCGAAGACCTGATCGCCTTCATGGAAATCTCCACCGGGGGTACCGTCATTGGCGAGGATCGCTCCGAGTTCGAGTCCGCTAGTGGTGACGAGGGTGAATTCGTCCATGGCACCTTTGAAGGTTTCCATCGCGATTCGACAAGGGAAGCAGTTTAGGCCACCGGAATCGGTGCGGTGGAGGCGGATTTTTTCGGGACGCAGAGAGAGAAGAATCCTAGAACTTGGCTTAATGTCGGGTTGGTTGATTTTTAGTTCTAATCCGCCCTCGACTCGGCAGAGGAGTTTTCCCGAATCGGACTGCAGGATTTCCGCTTCAACAATGTTTGTATCGCCGATGAACGAGGCCACAAAGCGGGTGGCGGGTTTATAGTAAATTTCGTTCACGGTGCCGATTTGCTCGATCCGGCCTGCGTTGATGACTGCCACGCGGTCGCTCATGGTGAGAGCCTCCTCTTGGTCGTGGGTAACATAAATGAAGGTGATTCCAAGTTTTTTTTGGAGCTGCTTGAGTTCCAACCGCATTTGGGTGCGGAGCTTGGCATCGAGTGCGCTGAGAGGTTCGTCGAGGAGGAGGACCTTCGGTTCACAGACGATCGCTCGGGCCAAGGCGACGCGTTGGCGCTGGCCACCGGACATCTGGGCTGGCTTGCGGTCCACATAATCGGTGAGCGAGGTCATTTGTACAACGCGTTCGACCCGACGAGTGATGTCTGCGGGAGCCACACGTTTCATTCGCAGCCCGAAGGCGATATTCTCGTAAATGCTCAGGTGGGGGAAGAGGGCGTAATTTTGGAAAACCTGATTCACGTCACGTCGGTAGGGTGGATCCATCGTCACGTCCTTGCCGTCGATGAAGATTTGTCCGGAAGTCGGCGTGTCGAATCCGCTGATGAGTCGCAGGCAGGTCGTCTTGCCACAACCCGAGGGGCCGAGGAATGTCATGAACTCGCCGACCTTGATTTCAAAACTCGCATCCAACAAGGCTTCGTGAGTTCCAAAGCGCTTCGTCACGTGTCGGAGTTCAACCATCGCTGGCACTTTTAAAAGAAATCAATCGCCGCAGGCGGCGGAGCCTCGATGGCGGGTTGTTCTATGGGAGCGGTCTGAGATTTGACGGGCTCGGCTCTGCGGATTTCCACTTCTCCCGATATCGCAGCAGGAGGGGCACTGGCAGCGGCGGAGGCGGGGAGCATGTTCACGGGCACAGCCTTGGCAACAGGGATGTCATTATCGTTTTCGGATTCGGCGCCAGGACGGACGGATCGGTAAATGTCGTTGAACCCGACAAGCGGCGGCGAGGTTACGGCGACGGGTCGGATTTTGGTAAGATCGATCGCGGTAGCCGCGCGCGGCCAGTCAACGTCGTCGAATTCCTTCGCGTAGGTGCGTACTCCCCCGCCATGTATATCGCAGGGAATCGTCGGCAGCTGTTTTTCAGTGGCCAATTCCTTATAAGTGTTGCCATCGCCTGCGCGTCCGCCCGTAGCGGGATCGGCGGGCTTGGCCGAGCAACGTGGCGTGGCGAGGAGCCCGGAGGAACGGCAGATTTCGACCTCTTGAAGACCCGATGGACGCTCGACTTCGCGGGGCGGATAGCTTTGAACAGATGCGTTCATGATTTGGCTCCAGATGGGGAGGGCAAGATCCTTACCAAAGGCGCCCCGGTAGATTTTGGTAGGCTTGTCAAAGCCAACCCACACCCCGCAGGTGACAGCGTTAGTATAGCCAATAAAATATGTATCGGTGAATCCATAGGCCGTGCCTGACTTTCCCGCGACCGGGAATGGACCGAGGCCGAATTTTTTTTGGCCGAGGGAGCCAACGCCACGCTGCATGAAGTCGCTTAACACCGAATGTGTTTCATAGGCAGCCGCTGGTGAAATGGCGCGATAGCGTTTGCGGGGAGCTTTAAAAATCGTCTCCCCATTAGATTCGCGGATCGTCTGGATGATGTAGAGATCCGCTGGTCGCTGGCCAACATTGGGAAAAATGGTGTAGGCGAGTACAAGCTCATCGAGGCTGAGTTCGCTGCTTCCAAGAAAGGTGTTCGAGTAATCTCGGAGTGGAGAAGTCACGCCGGCGGCTGCGGCGGTTTTTTTGACAGCATCTAAGCCGACCTGCATTCCAAGCCGTACGGCCGCTGCGTTCTTGCCTTTGACAAGCGCATCGCGAGTCGTCATGGGACCCTCATATTCGTTTTCTTCAATCTCGACGCCCCACTCGCCGAGGAGACCCGCCTCGCCACCGACCATCACGTAGCGATTGTCTATGCATGCATCCTGAACAATCTCACCGGGAAAAATTCCAGAGTCGTAGGCCGATGCAAAAACAAGTGGAGTGAATGCTGTGCCAACAGGACGAGTTCCTTGGAGGGCGCGGTTGTATTCGCTATGTCGGAAATCGCGTCCCCCAGTGAGGGCGAGAATTCCGCCTGCTGTGTTTTCCACAACGAGAGCCGCCCCTTGGAGGTATTTCGGCTCAGGCATTTTGACGGACATGTTGCCACGATTGATCGCGTCTTCGATTTTCTTGGTAGCCGCGCGATATTGCTCGAAGGTCGGGTGGTTGTAGCCCGGTTGTTGCTCGACTTTTAACAAAACCTCGCGCGTGGCTCGGTCTGCAGCTTTTTGAAGGTCGGCATCCAATGTCGTGTCGATACGGTACCCGCCGTTCATAGCGCGCTCGAAGCCCAGCGCCTTGATGACCTGCTGGCGGATCAGCTCAATGGCATAGCTGACTTTAAAGGGATTTGTGCGCTGCACTGTTCCAAGCGGCGAGGCACATTCCTCGTCGTATTGTTTGCGGGTGATGAATCCCAATTCGCGCATGCGGCCGAGAACAAAGTTGCGGGATTCGGTGGAGTCTTTGGGATTGTTAAAGGGAGAGAGCGCTTGAGGGCTCTTGAGGAGACCGGCGAGTGTGGCGCACTGACCGAGGGACATATCGATCGCATTTTTACCGAAGTACCCTTGGGAGGCGGCCTCTGCACCGTAGAAACCGCTACCGAAATAGACGCGGTTCAAATAGTGCCCCATGATTTCTTTTTTGCTGAAGTTTTTTTCGATGCGCCACGAGAGATAAAGTTCCACCAACTTGCGCTCGTAGGTGCGCTCGCGCAGCTCGAAGGAATTGCGGGCGAGTTGTTGGGTGACCGTACTAGCACCTTGAGCAATCCGGCCCTTGCGGTAGTTCGTAAGAGCAGCGCGGAAGATACCCATGTAGTCAACGCCATCGTGGTCATAGAAGCGGTTGTCCTCGGCGGCAATCACGGCCTTCACAAGCGAAGGCGGCAAGCGGTCGTAGGGGACAGGTTGCCGGTTTTGAATGAAGAGCTTTCCGAATTCGCGGCCCTTGCGGTCGAAGAGGACGGAAGCCGACTCCATCTGACTCACCTGTTTGAGGTCGAATTCTTCGGCCCGCGCCTCGTATTTTTGTGTGAGTACGCCAAAAGTGATCCACGCCGTCAAAACACCTCCGGCAAAAATTGCAAGCGGCACCCAGACGATTTTACGGGCGTAGAGTGGTCTTTGATCCACCGCTGCCTGTTTTTCCCAACTGTAATATTCTTTGCTTATGACGGGGAATCTTCCATGTCGCTGAGCGGAGATCAAGAACGCTGATGCAGCATCTTATGTCAGCGATCGTAGGAAACGCAGGAAAAAATCGGCGCCCAATTCCAGATCGGCCACTCGGATGAATTCATCTGCGGTGTGCGCCTGAGCGATCGAACCGGGACCGATAGCCACCGCAGGGCACCCCTGCGAGGCAAAAACAGCCGCATCACAAAACCACGGCGCTCCAACCAAGGCGGCCCCAAAAGACTGGAGGCGCTCGATCAACGGATGCGAGGGGTCAGTGTAAAGCGGCTCCGATCGTTGAAGGTCGATTTCGATCTGAGGATCATGCTGCCTCAAAAGATTGATGATAAAATCAGGGTCCACTCCCGGGATGGTGCGGATGTCCACCGCTGCCTCGCAAAAATCAGGAACGATATTCACCTTCGACCCGCCGCGGATCGTTCCCACGCTGAGCGTCGAGGTCCCAAGGAGCGGGTGGGAACTTTCTGCCAGCTTCGGAATCGCCTCTGTGCACAGGAGATCGATTGCTTGCATCATGTGGTAGATGGCATTTTCTCCCGCCTCGGGCTGGGAGGCATGGACAGCTCGGCCATGGGTGCGCATTTGCAGCCAAGAGCAACCCTTGTGAGTATGAACCACATTCAGAGAGGTCGGCTCACCAGCCATTACGAAATCAAATTTTTCTTCCGACGCGAGAGCCTTCGCGCCGAACTGGCCGGCTTCTTCGCCCACGAGCCCGGCAAACCAGATTTCGAAAGAGGATTCGGCGAGAGTCTCCCTCGCCTCGCGCAAAGCCCAGAGCATCGCGGCGGCGGTGCCCTTTGTGTCTGAGGCTCCTCGTCCAAGGAGATTTCCATCCCGCACATCACCACAGAATGGATCTATCGTCATGCCGGCGACACTCACAGTATCCAAATGCGGCGCGAAAAGAATCCGGCGTCCGTTGGCGCGGCGGTTGGGGAAATACCCGACGACATTGGGTCGGCCTGGCAGAACCTCGCGGAGGGAAACCTCAGCCCCAGAGCCTCTCAAAAAGTCCGCCACCCATGAAGCACAGGCGGCCTCACCAGTCTGGTCAGTGCCAGGGTCTCCACCGTCTGGATTCACGCTAGGAATGCGGATGAGAGCCGAGGCGATTTCGACAGCGTCTTTCATTTTTTAAAATACCAGTCCACAAATTTTGGAATGCCATCGCGGATTTGTGTCTGGGGATTATAGCCCAGAAACTCTCGAGCTTTTGTGATGTCCGCCGCAGTGAGTGGCATATCTCCTTGTTGCTCCGGCATGCGTTCGATCTGGGCCTTCTTGCCAAGAGCCCTCTCGATTTCGGTAATGAGTTCAGAAAGGGTGGTCGTCTGGTTTTCTCCAAGATTAAAAATGTCAAAAAGAGACCCCTCGTAGCGCAATGCCCCCATCACGCCCTGCACAATGTCGTCGATGTAGGTGTAGTCGCGGCGGGTAGATCCATCCCCGAATTGCTGGATGGGTTTTCCCCTGTGGATTGCATCGGTGAATTTATAAATCGCCAGATCGGGACGCTGACCTGGCCCGTAAACCGTGAAAAACCGAAGGCACACAACGCGCATTTTGTAGAGATGAGCATAATTTCCGCAAAGTTGCTCCCCCGCGAGCTTCGTCGCCGCGTATGGGCTCAGAGTCTGGGGGAGAGCCAAGTCCTCCGTGAAGGGAACCTTTTTGGCGAGCCCGTAAACCGAGGAGCTGGATGCGAACACAAACCTTTCCACCCCCAGCTCCCTCGCCGCCTCCAGTAGGTTGTGCGTGCCCGTGATATTTGTATCAATATAAAGCTGGGGATCTCTCAACGAAGGGCGTACTCCGGCACGCGCAGCAAAGTGGATGACCGTGTCAAAACACTCGTGGCCCATCGCGCTTTGCACGAACCCACGGTTCCGGATGTCGCCCTCAGCGACCGTAATCTCGCCGCCCAGCGAGGCGACGTTGGAGCGTTTGATGGCAGGATCATAGAAGTCATTGAAATCATCGATCACTGTCACCGCATGACCCTCTCGCAAGAGCTGCTGGCACACATGCGAGCCAATAAACCCGGCCCCACCGGTCACCAAAATTTTCATTCGCAGAATGTAGTTTCACCGAGCCAGAGCCATCAAGCCCATTCCCCCTTAAAATTCGTTCTTGCATTCGACTCAGCATTCTCTAATATCGTAAGTCCTTTGCTCGGGTGGTGAAATGGCAGACACGTGCGTTTGAGGGGCGCATGCCGCAAGGCATGGGGGTTCGAGTCCCCCCCCGAGCAGTTTTACTTTATTTTCAAAACCTCCCGAATCCTCTTCCAGAAAAGCTCCGCGCGTAACGGAACTTTATGAGATCGCCAAGACCTTGAATTTCGCAAGGCTCCTGATGAAGAATCGAATCAGTTCAAGCGGCCTTGATTCCGCTCCCGGATCAAAAACTCTGCCGAAAGCAAGATGGGAAGACCGTAACAGGACAATCCAAGAATCTTGATGAAATCTTCTCAATCAATGGAGACAACATCATCGACAAGCGAGATTCTGGAACGCAGACCAACCCATGTCGCCGTGGATTCAAAAGGAAACTTGGAAAGATTTTTCTCAATCTCATTGCAAACCCATGGACTGACGATGAGCTTCCAGCCTTATTTTGCGGCTATATCAAGAATGGCTCTTGATGCTCCAGATTTGGGACGACAAGCGGCAAGAAGGACATTTGTATCCAGAAAGATTCTCACGCTCCTGCGAGAAACTTTTTGTATCCCTCTTCGTCATCAGCAATCCACTTGTCGATGGTTGACTTTGGAATATCACGCACGGGCGGAAGCTCTTCTCCAGCAACGCGAAGGCGGGCAAGGAGAAACGCTACAAGTTCTTTCTTTTCCTCAATCGGAAGAACATCTGCTGCTTCTTCAATTTCGAAGAGTGAACTCATCGGAACATCGTATTCCAGGGTCTTGATTATGTCGAATGAGATCAACAGTGGAATCGCAAGGAGCTTGTAGACCTGCATGAAACCTTGCTGTGCAAATATCGAGGCACCTTATCTCAGCTCGTTTTTGATTCATTCGAAGTTGCCACCAAGACATTTTCTGCTTTCGATGCTAGACGATTTATATAGGTTTTTCGGCATGTGGTTCCTCTCCCCCTCATTCGTCGCATTATTTTTTCTGACAGTATTTACTGCCTTTGCACAAAGCTCGGATTTTGACGCGAACAAGGCGGCTCAAATTCTCCAGGAACTCGATCAATTAGAGACCAAACAGAAAGAAATCCTTCGCTCCAGCAGGATGAAGGCCATTACGATTCTGCAGGGGGCTTTGCATAACTCCTCGAGTGCAAACCGACTCTACGAGGATGCTGTCGAGAAAATACAATTCCAAGGGCTCAAGGGTGAGGCACAAGCATTCGATGACTGGAAAAAAAAGAATGCAAATTTACTTGGGTCCAAAGAAATGGACAGCGCTCTGCGATTGCACTTACGTTATTTGGTGCTGAGTTTGGAGCGCGGCGGCGCCGAGAAGGGCGAAGATTTTGCAAATCCATCGCTTGCCTATGCCGTGGAACTCGAAAGCGTTCTCCTTGATCAAGCAAAGCCAGGAAATCTACCGCCGGAGCTCAAGTCGCTTCTTGAACGCTCGCTTGCGGAGAGCATTTTTACCAAGTCTATGGACCTCTCAAATTGGCTGCCCAAGGACAAGGACTGGGAGATGAAACCGGGGGACTTTAATGGAATTCTGGAGAAAAATGTCCGCCCATTCTTCAGGGCGCTAAAAAATCCGCTGCTCGTTCAAACTTGGGATATGCAAATGAAATTTCAGGCGGAACGCATCACGCGCGGACGCCTGGATCATGAAGCAGACTCCTACAATTCTGGCACCCTGCCAAAAGTGGTTTTCTCACGTGCCAACGACATGCTGATCCTCGGTCAAAGCAATCAAGGGTGCACAGAAATCCTTCAACTCATCCGCAAGCACCCAGCACATCAAGACTTCCCGCAGTGGGTATCCCGTGTTCGTGAAATCCTCAATTCAAAGAAGGAGAGCTGATTTTTTTAAAGTCAGCGGGGCGGGGTTACGATCCGCAACCGCCACTTCCACAACCGCAGGAATGGGAACTTGGGGCAGGCTCGAATTCTTCGATCGAATCAATGCAGATGGTTTCGATAGTAATTTGCTGAAGGGAGAGCTGGTCTTTAGCTTGGCTTAGGAATCCGAGCGTGAGCGGGTCGGGTTGGTGGCGGGTGCGGAGCTGGATTTCGATCGGCTTGCCAACAAATTGGGGAAACGACTCGGCCATCTCGCCGTCGAGGATGAATGAGGCGTAGGCGTTGAGTTTTTCTTGAAGCTGGAGGATGTGGGCTTCGTCACCTGTCCATGGGCGGTTCTCGTACATGGCGAGGATAAGAGCATCACGGCGCTTATCGTGCGCAAAAGCATCAAGGACGGCAGGATGTTCAAGCCCCATAGGGCGGCGGGCGGTGGTGGATTGAGTGCTCAAAGAGGGTGTGTTTTTGACAAAATTTCTAGAATGAACATGCGAGCGGATGGTGTCAGGCGGTTTTAGAAAACCACTGGTAGAGCATGAAGTAAACGAGCACGCCAGTAACGGAGACGTAGAACCAAAGCGGAAATGTCCACCGTGCCCAGGCGCGGTGTTTTTCAAAGCGGCCTTTGATGGCATGCGTCATGGTCACCAAGATGAGAGGGACGATGACGATGGCCAGAATGATGTGAGAGATGAGCATGCTGTAATAGAAGGTACGCCAGAGGCCTTCGCCGCCGAAGGGGGTGTGGACGCCTTGGACTAAGATCTTGTGGAGTACGTAGGTGATGAGAAAGACGCAGGAGACAGAGAAAGCGCCGAGCATGCAGCTGCGGTGGGCAATTTTGCGCTCGGTCTTGATGAAGATGAAACCGGCAGCGAGGAGGAGGGTGGAAATGGCGTTGAGTCCGGCGTTGAGAGCCGGCAGGTCAGAAACGCTCATGGCACCTTATTGCTGCGGTCGAGTTTGCGACAGGTATCCGCGATGTAGTATGTGAGACCCGCAACGATCAGACCAACGATTGCGAGCATCCCAACGACTCCCCAGGAGAGGGCGATACCGGCGGTGACGGTTTGGGGTTCGTCGGGTCCCCCGGTGCCGGGTTGCCGGCAACCCACGCATGCAGCGGCTTCGGGCAGACGGGTCAAAAAAAAGCAAACGCACAAGGCGATGAGGTGTTTCATTGTATGAATGGCGGAGTTTTTAACCATGGGATCAGTTTTTTTTAGACGCTGAGGAACCTTCGCGCAGGAGTTCGCCGATGTCCACCATGAGCTTTTGGACGGCTTCGGGATCTAGACCGTCTTGGTATCCACGCAGCCAGCCATCGGCATCCACAAGCACGACACGCGTTGAGTGGGCTGGGGTACCATCAGGTTCCTTGGCAATGGGTTGGAGGAGGCCTGTGACGACGATTTTTTGAATGGCGTCGGGCATTCCGGTGAGGAATTTCCAAGAGGCAGGGTCAGCGCCTTGTTGCTCGCCAAAGGCCTTGAGAACCTCGGGAGTGTCGTATTCTGGATCGACGGTGAAAGTGACGAGCTGCACATTACCTCGCGCCTTCTTGAGCTTTGTGTTGAGTTCTTGCATCCGGAGCACGGTGATCGGGCACGGGCCTTTGCAGCGGGTGAAGATAAAATTTGCAGCCCAAATTTTTCCCTTCAGATCGTCGAGCGTGACGGGGTTACCGGTTTGGTCAGTGAGTTCGAATCCAGGAACCTTGGAAATTTTCTCAAGGTTTGATGGGAGTGCCGGCGGGCGGGTGGATTTGAGGTTCACATAGGCGAGACCGATGAGGGCCGCTGCCACGAGAAATGCCACGATCCACCCGATGCGCGGTATTCCAGGCCGCGCGGGGATCTCAGACATAGTAGAGCAGCGCCAGAACAAAGAGCCAGACGACGTCCACGAAGTGCCAATAGAGAGCGACGTTGTTGAGCGCGATATGGTGGGTCGGAGTGAAGCAGCGGGTAAAAAGTTGGCGGAGAAAGCACCAGAGGATAAGCAGAACGCCGATCGCCACATGGAGGCCGTGGAAACCAGTGATGACAAAAAAGCTGGAGCCATAAACGCCGCCTGTGTTGAACCAGAGTCCTTCGTGATGAAGGTGCCACCATTCATAGCATTGGAGGCCGACGAACAGGGAGCCAAGGGCAATCGTCACGAAAAGCCAACCGAGGCCGGATTTTCCTTTCAGAACCGCAACCTCACCCATGTGAAATGTGCAACTGCTCGCAATGAGGAAGACGGTATTGATCGAGGTGAGCAAAAGCGGGAGGTGGGCGATATCAGGACTCGGCGGCCAAGCATGGCCTGCCTGCCATGGGAAACCATTCTCCGACCAGCGGAGGACAAAATAAGCACCCAGAAGCCCAGCGAAGAGCATGCCTTCGGAAATCAGAAACATGATCATGCCAAATTTGGCTGTGGCTGGAGGTGCGCCGTGGTGCTCCTGGGAATCGTGGGTGAGGACTGCTGTGGACATGGATATGGTTGGTTTTATTTAGAAAAGAGTCACGGGTTGATTAAAGGACCGCGAAGATTCATGAGTATCAGAACGAGTGCGGAGAGGGAAATAGCAAAAAGCCAGAGAAAAATCATAACAATCGCATTTCGGGAGAGACCTTTTTTCATCTATGCGTGGCGACAAGAAGGCCGAGAAGAAGCGGCAGGTAGATGATGGAGGAAAAGAAAAGATTCCGCGCAGCTACGCGACTACGCTGCATCATGAATCGCAGCGCAAAAGCCGTAAAAGCCATGCCGAGAGCAAGAGCGCCAAAAAAGTAAATGGGAGAATTGAATCCCAGAATTGATGGCATGAGAGTCACGGGAATAAGAAAGAGGGAATACAGAAGAGCTTGGCGTGAGGTGACAGTGCCCTGGGGGTCGTTGGCGGTGAGCATCACAAAACCTCCATCGGCATAGTCGTCTTTATACATCCAAGCAATGGCTAGGAAATGTGGCATCTGCCAAAACCAGAGAGTGGCGAAGAGGAGGCACCCTTCGGTATCATATTGGCCTCGGGCGGCAACCCAACCAATCAGCGGCGGCAGGGCTCCTGGTATGGCGCCTACAAGCGTGTTCAGCGAGCTGATGCGCTTCATAGGTGTGTAAACCAGGATGTAGATCGCAATGGTGGCGAAAGCGAGAAAGGCGGCGCGAGGATTGGCAAAAAGGGCGAGGATGGCAATACCGCTCAGAGAAAAAAACAAGCCAAAGAGGAGAGCGTCTTGCGGTTGCATGCGGCGAGCGGGTAGCGGACGGTCCCGCGTGCGCTTCATGCGGCTGTCAATATCGCGTTCCCACCATTGATTAAGAGCGGCGGCTCCCGCTGCGGAGAGGGCCGTGCCAAGCAGCGTGGCGAGAAGCAAAACCCAGTCAAAGGGCCCTTGCCAACCGAGCAGGAATCCAACGAGCGTGGTGATGAGAACCAAAAAAGAAAGACGGGCCTTTACCAGTTCAAGGACATCATCGAGCAAGGCGTTTTTTCGTTCCCGCGTAAGGACAGCGGCACTCTTCATGCGATACGGGCAAAGTTCAAAACTGGGGGTTGGTCGGGAATAACAAAGCGACCGGCGTCCGCTCCGCGCCAGAGACGAAAAGAGAAAACAACCCCCACGATGACAGATAAGGCTCCGAGCGCCATGTGGGCGGTTGCAACATCGGCGGCTTTATCGGACCAGATTGTCCAAGCACCCAAGAGCACCTGAGCGAAAATCATCAGGAGCCACACGCCTGCCCACAAACGCGCCGAGCGAGCGATGGGATTAGTGAAGGCGCGCCATGCCGCAGCGACAACAGCAAGCAGGATGGCAACGGCCACGCCTCGGTGAGCCATCTGAATCCAGACGTATGCTGCGGTGGTGGGCATTTTATTATCGGCAACACGAGCCAAATTGATCGAGGCGATTGAGGCCGCCGAGGTGTCAGGCAGGATTTTTCCATAGGCCAGAGGGAAGTCAGGAATCGCCAAGCCTGCATGCTCATGCCGCATCGTCGCGCCGAGGCCGAGTTGTAAAAAGATGAGACCGGTGGCTGCGACAACAAGATTTTTTAAGACGGGATCGGGCAAGAAAACATCCCACGCTCGGCGTAAGAAACTCGGGCTTGTCGCCAGTGTTAGAATCCCCAGCAAGCAGAAAAATGATTGCGCCAGCGTGGCATGGAAGATTCCGATTTCATCTTTGAAAAGCGAAACGCGGAGCCCCCCCAACAAACCCTGAATACAGACGACGATGAAAGCAATGATGCCAAGATTTCTGACCCAGCGACGCGGCTCCACAACCAGAAGCCCTACGGCGAGGATCATTGTCATGAGCCCGACTCCCGACGCAATGAGCCTGTGGCTGTGTTCGTAAAAAACCCCACCGACCCAGCCCGAGAGGGGAAAGAGGAACATATTGTAGCCATAGGTGGTCGGCCAGTCAGGCACAGACATGCCGACACCTTTGGAGGTCACGATCCCACCGCTACAAAGAAGAAGAAATGTTGTGGCCAGCGTGATGCAAGCCCAAGCGTGAATGGCAAGCCGACGCAGACTGAGGGATGTGTTTGCTCCATCCATGAACTCGCAAATTAGTGAGACTCAAGGCGAGCGCCTTCGGGCGCACGCTCGGTCTGGGGCAGGTAATCCTTGTCAAGACCAGGGACGCTGTATTCGTAGGGTCCGTGGTAAACGACAGGCGTTTTGTCAAAATTGCCATGCCCAGGAGGCGATGGGACGGTCCACTCGAGAGTGTTAGCGTTCCAAGGGTTGTTCGGAGCTTTTTTCCCATTGCGCAGGCTCATAACGACATTCCACAAGAAGAGGAATGTGGTGAAGCCGAGTCCGATCGCACCAATTGTGCAGAGCTGGTTGAGCGGCTGAAGCTGCCGCAGGTGCTCATAGACAGTTGGATCCGCAATGCGGCGCATCATCCCACCGAGACCCAGATTGTGCATGGGAAAGAATGTGAGGTTAAAGAAAATGAGCGTCAGGAAGAAATGCCATTTGCCGAGCGCCTCGTTGAGCATGCGACCAAACATTTTCGGGAAATAGAAGTAAATAGCACCAAAGACCGCAAAGATACTCCCTCCAAAAAGGACGTAATGGAAATGCGCCACGATGAAATAAGTGTGGTGAACGAACAGATCGACAGGCGTGGAAGCCATGAAGATACCACTGAGGCCTCCAATGACGAACATTGATACGAACGCCAAGGCAAAGCACATGGCCGTGGTAAATTCTATCGAACCCCGCCAGATCGTACCCATCCAATTGAAGGTTTTGATAGCCGATGGCACGGCGATGACCATTGTGGAAACCGAGAAGGCCGCGCTGAGAGTCAGATTCATGCCGCTCACAAACATGTGGTGCCCCCACACGACGAAGCCAAGAAACCCGATAGCAATCATCGCGTAAACCATCGCCTTATAACCAAAAATCGGCTTACGGGAGAAGACAGCTAGAATTTCCGAAGTCAGGCCCATAGCCGGCAAGATCATGATGTAAACTTCAGGGTGACCAAAGAACCAAAAGAGATGCTGCCAGAGAAGAGGTTGACCTCCACCTTGGGGCGAGAAAAAGCTGGTTCCCATGTTGAGATCTGCGAAGAGCATGGCGGCAGCGGCGGAGAGGACAGGCACCGCCAAGAGAAGCAGAATTGCCGTGATGAAAAGCGACCAAACTGGCAATGGCATGCGGAACATGGTCATGCCAGGAGCGCGCATGTTTACGACGGTCGTGATATAGTTCGTAGCGCCAGCGATGGAGGAGAGACCGTTTATGAATATAGCTGCTCCCCAAAGACTTTGACCGATGGGTGTTCCATTGTAGGCAGCCACAGAACTGAGCGGCGCGTAGGCCGTCCAGCCAGTTCCCGGCGCCCCACCTGGCGCGAAGAAGGCCCCAAGGAGAATAACTCCAGACAGGACATAGAGCCAATAACTGAGCTCGTTCAAAAGCGGGAACGCCATGTCACCCGCGCCAATTTGAAGTGGGATCAGATAATTGCCGAAGGCTCCGATCAGAAGAGGCATCACGACAAAGAAGACCATTATGGTCGCATGCATCGTTACGAGCATGTTGTAACCACCGGGAATGATAGAGCCGTCAACGGCAACGGTTGCTGGAAGGAGCCTCCCGATGAGAGGGATTTCCGCACCGGGAAAGCCGAGCTGCCAGCGAACTCCCAGAGCAAGAGCGCCACCGAGAAAGAGGAAAGCAAGGGCGGTCCAGAGATACTGCAGACCGATCATCTTGTGATCATAGGTCCAGAGATATTTATGGAAAAAGCTGGTTGGATGCTCGGGATGAGCGTGGGGAGCGGACTCTTGAACGGGTGCGTCGATGGTAGTGGCTGACATTTTCAAAAATGAGGTTTCAAATCTACAGGATCACTAAAAGTTAAAAGTTGCCGTCTGAAAATGAAAATTTCATGGATCAGGATTGTTTCGACAATTTTTACGCTCCAGACAATCCAGTCGTTGCGTTTTTTACGAAGAAGCTGAGCAGAGGGCCGCCGCGCGAAAATTTGGGGTGATTTCGACATCAATAGAGCTGAGGTGACCGGCGGCTAGGTGGTGAGCGGCGGAAAAGGCTATCATCAGAGCATTATCAGTAAGCAGGCCAGCGGGCGGAAAGTGGATTTCCAAACCCAACTCGGCGGCGCGCTGGATGGCCCGCGTGCGAAGCGAGGAGTTGGCACTGACGCCCCCACTCAGGCTCATAACCCGTCGGTTGTTCTGCTTGGCTGCTTTGAAAAGTTTGGCGAGGAGAACATCCGTGACGGCTGCTTGAAAAGAAGCGCAGAGGTCAGGCAGGTCGGCCATTTCGGGAGGGCGATTTTTTTCAAGAAAAATCCGGACGGCAGTTTTAAGACCACTAAAGCTGAAGTCGAGATCCCCTGAATCAATCATACCACGAGGAAAATCAAAGCGTGTGGAGTTGCCTGACTTGGCCAAGCGATCAATCTCGATTCCACCCGGGTAGCCAAGGCCGAGAAGCTTAGCGACTTTATCAAACGCCTCACCGGCAGCGTCATCAAGGGTGCGGCCAAGCAGCCGATATTGCCCAAAGCCCTCCACATCCCACAGCAGCGTGTGCCCCCCACTCACGACCATCGCCGTGTGCGGAGGGATTTCTTCGCAGCCGAAAAATGGCGAGAGGAGATGCCCTTCGATGTGGTTGATCGCGAGAAAAGGTTTCCCTGCCCCGATACAGAGTCCCTTTGCAGCGGCTGCCCCAACGAGGAGAGCCGAAGCCAACCCGGGGCCGGTTGTCGCCGCGATCGCATCGAGGTCGCGGATTTTTAGACCCGCGTTCTCAAGTGCCCGGTCAATGATCACGGGAGCCGAAACGAGATGATTCCGAGATGCCACTTCTGGAACGACACCCCCAAATTCAGAGTGAATTTCCGCTTGACTGAAAATTTCGTGAGCCAAAATCCCATCGAAGTCTTTCAAAACAGCAGCCGCCGTCTCATCACACGAAGTCTCAATGGCAAGAAGTGTGGGCATTACTTTTTTGTATTTTGATTTTTGACGTGCTGCAGCGATCCGAGCAGGGCATCCACCGCCCGCTCGAGCTGAGGATCCCAGATTGCAGTTTCCGAAGTGGCGGGGTCCTCACGTTTGCGACGTGAGCGGAGGAGGTCAGCTTCCTCCTCGTGAGTGAGAGTGGCTCGGATGTGGGGACTTACCCCATGCTCATGGATGAGCTTGCGACCTGGGGTAAAATACTTTGCGGTGGTGAGACGTGCAGCAGAGCCATCTGGTAACGAGACGATGCTCTGAACGGAGCCCTTGCCGAAAGTGGTTTCGCCGACAATGAGTGCACGGTCCAGATCCTTAAGTGCGCCCGCAACAATTTCAGAACCGCTAGCGCTCGCATAATTGGTCAACACAACGAGGGGATACTTGCGATGAGGAGCAGCTTTTACAGAGGTTCTGTATTCCCGCGAAGCAGCACGGCCTTCCGTGGAAACAACGAGCGTGTTCGGGGGGACAAAGTGGCCGCAAACATCCACCGCACTTCCGAGAAGCCCCCCGGGATTGTGCCTCAAGTCGAGGATCAAAGCATCCATCCCCTGAGCCTCCAATTTATCAAGTGCGGCGCCTAATTCCGCGGCGGTGGGCTCGTTAAACTGAGTGATGCGTGCATAGCCGATACGTGCCTGGGCGGGGTCGCGCCGGGGAAGAATGCAGGCATCCTTGATACTTGCCACCTTGATGACCTCACGGGCGATTTCATAATCCTTCACCTCGCCGGTGGATGGGCGTCTGAGCGTGAGACTCACCTTTTCGCCAGGGTTACCTCGGAGTTTTTCGACGGCATCGTTGAGTGCCAAGTTATCAGTGTTTTCGCCGTTGATTTTTAAAATTTGGTCCCCTGGCAGGATTCCGGCTTTGAAGCCTGGGGTGTCTTCCATGGGGTTGATGACGGTGAGGATGCCGGATTTCTGAGTGACAACCACGCCGAGACCGCCGAATTCGCTACGGGTGTCCTCCTGCATGCTTTTGAAGCTCTTGGGCTCCATGAACTGGCTGTGGGGGTCAAGATGGTCGAGCATGCCACGAAGGGCGCTGTAGGTGAGTTCTTTGTAATCAATTTTAGTCTCATCGACATAATCTTGGCGAATCAGCTGTATGGCGCGAGCTAGGAGCTGGAGTTGTTCGTAGGGTGATTCTTCATTCTTTGAGGGCGTGGCCGCTGTCGAGTCCTCGCGGGCTTGCGCCATGAGGCTGAGAGCAAGGAAGGCAGAAAAAAAGAGTAGGCGCATGGAAGCTACACTAGCACGGCGAGGGTCTTAACCAAACCGAGAAAGCTCATGGAAAGTGGAATCAAAAACAATCCCAGGCGTGGGGTTGGGGTAGGTAGTCAGGGAGCTGCAAAGTGTTCTCCCAGAGTTTATGGAAAACTGGTGTGGCGGACCCAGACATCGGCGGAACGATCCAACTCCACTCGGCAGAAACGGCACGACCGGCCTTCATTTCGCGCGCGGCAAATTCCATAAATTCGGAGGACGCGCGGTGGTGATCCACAATACGCACACCGGCCTCCTCAAAGGAAAAAATGACCGCCGCATTGAGTTCGACGAGCGCCCGGTCTTTCCAGAGAGAATCCATCCCACAATCAATGCCCATTTTTTCCGCGATGGCCGGAAGCATATCGTAGCGGGCTTCGTCACCCAAATCCCGCGAGCCGATTTCGGTTCCCATATACCATCCATTGAATGGTGCGGCCGGAAAATCGAGTCCTCCGAGACGCAGGCGCATATCCGAAAGAATGGGAACGGCGTACCATTTCAAGCCTAAATCAGGGAACCAAGGCAGGCTCGGGTGCTTCAGAAAAACTTCCAAGGCTTGAGTGTGTGGGGGTGGAAAAAGGACAGGCTCGCAACCGCGTTTTTGAATGATGAGAGGGAGGAGATCAAAACGGGTCCCCTCACCTCTCCAGCCTAGGGCAAGAGCCTGGCGAGTGAATGGCACATTTTTGGGATCACCGAGGATAGTACCATCGGGCTGCTCATAGCCGGCGTAGCTGAGGAGCTGGTGATTCCAGATTCTCACGGCGGAACCCTCGCTCGTCGCTGGAGCAAAAACCGTAAGGAACGGCTGAATTTTTCCCGCGTTTGTCGCCGTATTGAGGTGCTCGAGAAGGGCTCGATATACCTCGGCGGGCTCGGAAATATGCCGCAGGTCACGGACTTTGAGCGAGGGCCAGAACAGACGACCGATGCAGCGCGCATTGTTTCTCCAAGCCATGCGGGCACCATGCTCGAGTTCATCAAATGTCGGCGTCCAGCTTCCTCTGGAGGCGAGTTCCTCACGCACAGCCTGAGCACGTTGGGCATGCGTGGCGGAGTCGATTTTTTTCTCGAGGGCAAAAGCCTCAAGAAAGTCGAGTGCCTCGCGGGTGGAATCACCGGCTACCACTCGATGACAGAGCTGGCATAGGTGAGGCCGCCGCCGAAAACGACGAGGAGAATCGGGTCACCCTTCTGGAATCGACCGATGCGCGCCGCTTCATCCAGAGCGATGGCAACTGCCGCAGCAGAGGTGTTACCGTATTTATCGAGATTGATGTGAAAGCGGTCCATCGTGAGGTCCATGCGGTCCGCCATGGCCTCAATAATCCGGATGTTTGCTTGATGCGGGATCACGCATTGGATGTCCTGCGCAGTGAGGCCACAGCGGTCGAGGACGATATTTGCGGCACGCATCATGGAAGTCACAGCCTGCTTGAATGTTTCGCGTCCATTCATTTGGAGGGTATTGAGTTTGTCATCCACATTTTCGCGGGTGATCGGCTTGGCGCAACCGCCGCCAGGCATGTGGAGGATATCTCCATAGTTCCCATCACTGCCCATGTACGTTGTGACGACACCTTTTGAGCCGGGACGGTGTCGAAGGATGGCGGCTCCAGCCCCATCCCCGAAGAGCACGCAGGTGTTGCGATCCTCCCAATTGACGATGCTGCTGAGCTTATCGGCGCCGATGACAAGCACAGTTTCGCAAGCGTGGTTTGAGATAAATTGGTTGGCGATTTCCACACAATAAAGAAAGCCGGAGCAGGCGGCATTCACATCCATGCACGTCGCATTTTTCGCCCCGATGTGTCGCTGGACCTGACAAGCGGTTGATGGAAAAAACATGTCCGGAGTGATTGTGGCAACGAGGATCATGTCGATTTCCTCTGGGGTCACACCGGCATTTTCCATGGCTGCTTGGGCGGCTTTTGCAGCCATGTGGCTGGTGAATTCGTTTTCCGCCGCGATGCGGCGCTCGTAGATTCCGGTCCGTTCTACGATCCACTGGTGGTTTGTCTCCACCATGGCTTCGAGGTCCGAATTGGTCATGACACGCTCTGGCACGTAGCTGCCGGTACCAATGATAGAGGCGCTGCGGTTAGACCGAGGCTGGGTGTCGCGAAGGGAGTTTTTCATGAAGTGGTTTCATCGCCTCGACGATGCGGTTGTTAATTTGAAGTTCGACTGCCATGCGAGCAGCGCGAATGGCATTGCGCAGAGCGAGAGGGGAGGAGTTGCCATGTGCCTTAATGCAAATGCCATTGACTCCAAGCAAGGGCGTGCCGCCATATTCATCGGTGCTTGTCCTTTTTTTCACGGCCTTAAATGCCCCTTGAGAGAGGAGAGCACCAAGCATCCGAAGCGGGTTTTTTTGGATTTCCTTCTTGATCCAGGAGACCATTGATTTGGCGAGCCCCTCAACGGTTTTCAGGAAAATATTCCCAGTGAATCCATCGCAGACGACGACTTCCACGGGCTTTTTGAAAATGCCATGTCCTTCGACATTTCCTGCAAAGTTCACAGGCGCCTCGCTGAGCAACTGATGGCACTCACGACAAAAATCGGTGCCCTTGCCCGGTTCGGTACCGATATTGAGCAATCCGACACGCGCCTCGTGTGTCCCAACGATAGCCTTGTAATAGACGGCCCCCATCACAGCAAATCCCACGATGTGCCGAGGACTTGGGTCGATATTCGCTCCGCCATCAATCAAGAGAAAAACCCCGCTATCGGCTGGAATGAGAACGCCGAGAGCAGCACGCTCGATGCCCGGCAAGGTACGAAGCTTAATAGTCGAAGCCGCCACAAGCGCACCCGTATGCCCAGCGGAAACCACCGCGTCGGCGTCGCCCGATTTAACGAGATCAACCGCGCGACTCACGGATGAATCTTTTTTTCTCCGAACGCTATCGAGCCCGCTATCGGTCATGTCCACGACTTGCGAGGCATGGAGGCAGGAGTAGCGGGACTGGATATCGGCGGTGGAGTGCTTCGCGAGTTCGGCTCGAACTTTGGACTCATCACCGACGAAAATAATCTCCACATCGGGAAAATCGCGCAGTGCTTGGATGGCTCCCGCTATGGGATTTTGCGGGGCATAATCCCCTCCCATGGCGTCGAGGGCAATTTTCATCCGGAGAAAATCCGAGACTCGGAACTACTCAGCGCCGATTGTTAGGACCTGACGTTTGTTATAATATCCGCAGGACGGGCAGGCGACATGGCCGGGAACGGATGCGCCGCATTGTGGGCATTTGGCGAGCTTAGGGGCTTGCCAGCGGTTTGCTGCCTTGCGCGTGCGAAGGCGCATTTTTGAGGTTTTGCGTTTGGGAACTCCCATAATTTTACTTTAGTTTTGGTTTTAGCTTGTCCAGCGCGTCCCATGCCGGCACGGACTTTCCGACCGGCTGCCCAGAGGCAACTCGGGAGTCATCGCGACGCGCGGGGCATTGCTTTTCACCGCCGCTGTCGCACTTGGGGTGCGCGGGCAGGGCAAGATGCATATCCTCTCTGACCTCGGGGGTCAAGTCAATCAACTCCGCTTTTGGTAAATCAATTTGCATCGAAAAGGGATCAACGATCAGATCCCAGTCGAAATCTTCGAGACAGTTGACGCATTGCATTTTTCCCCGAATGGAAAGGCTCCCTATGGCAAATAACCCTCCACCGCTCAGGCCGACATCGAGCGAGTAGCACAAGGGCGTGGTTGGGGTGAAGCCACCCTGTTCGAGTTCCAAGGTTGAGGGGGTTTCCTCGCCTTCGATGTGCAGCGTGTCCCCTTCCGGAATATGGTGAAGGTGCACTTTCATAATTTAAGAAAATAGCAGCACCGAGGAACTCGGTCAATGCAGGCAAGGCTGCGGAGGGCTAGTTTTTATTGATCACCAAGCAGCGGGGCTCGGTCATTTCCTCCATCGCGTAGCGAAGGCCTTCGCGGCCGGAGCCGCTCTCTTTGACTCCACCGTAAGGCATGTTTTCCACGCGGAAGGTTGGGACTTGGTTAATCAGGACGCCTCCGACTTCGAGTTCCTCAAAGGCGTAGATGGCTTTTTGAAGATTGCTTGTGAAAACGCCGGCTTGGAGTCCGAAGCGGGAGTCATTGACCATCGCGAGGGCTTCTTCATAGGTGCCGTAATGCTGGAGCACAGCGAGCGGGGCAAAGGCTTCTTCGCAGAGCACAGGCGAATCGGAGGGTACATTTTCGAGCAGTACGGGGCCGAGGACAGAGCGGCTTGAGGCTTTCAGGGGAGTGAGGAGTGAGGCTCCTGCTGCAGTGGCCTCTTCGACCCACTCTACGACCTTATCGCGGGCGGCAACATTGATCATCGGGCCGACAAGGGTCGAGCGCTCAGATGGGTCCCCAGTTTGGATTTTTTCCTGAATGAAGGAGACAAGAGCACCTCGGAACTGAGTAAAAATCTCACGATGCACGAGGATTCGTTGCACGCTGATGCACGACTGGCCGGCGAATCCGTAAGCAGCCGCTGCGATTTTTGGGATGGCGGCATGCCAATCGGAGTCGGGTTCGACGATGACAGCGGCATTTCCGCCGAGTTCGAGGGTGGTTTTTAATTTGGCGGCTCGGCCCTTAAGTCTCCAGCCAACATCAACGCTGCCGGTGAAGCTAAGCATTTTCACTCTCGGATCGGAGAGCAGCGGAGGAATGAGGTCGTGAGAGAAAGGCAGGACGTTGATTTGCCCCGCAGGCACTCCAGCTTCGTGGAGAACCTCGGCGAGCAGAAGCGCGGAGAGAGGAGTCTTTAATGCGGGTTTCAGCAGCATCGTATTTCCCGTGGCGATGCAGGGAGCCACTTTGTGGGCAACGAGATTGAGCGGGAAATTGAAGGGCGTGATGCCAAGGATCACGCCCAACGGGAAGCGTTGCACCAAGCCGAAGTGGCCGAAGCCGGGCGCGCTGGCATCCATATTGACGCCATGCCCGCCGTCGCCCAAGGCGAGCGCGGCGGCGAAACCGAAGGTCAGGCAGGCGCGGTCCACTTCGGCTTCGGCAAAGGTCACGGGTTTTCCTGCCTCGGCAACGACGACGTCAACGAACTGCTGACGCCGTTCGGAGATGATCTGGGCGATTTTTTGCAGAGTTGCTGCACGGACTGAGCTCGAAAGTTTTCGCGTTTTCCGAAATGCCTCGTGGGCACTTGCGACGGCAGATTCGACATCTGGCAAGCCAGCCATGCACACATTGGCGAGCATTTCGCCGGACCAAGGGTTGTGAATTGCCTCGTAGGCCTGAGTCTCCACCCAGCAACCGTCCAAGTAGAAAGGTTTCATGATATTTTAAATGCGCTCGACTTCCCGTTTCTCGACAAAAGTTGGCAGACCCTCGCGGGAAAAGCAGTTCATGAGTTCTTCGGGATCGAGGGCCTCGGGCATCATGACACCACGCTCGGTGATTTTTCCAGTAGCAAGCAGGCGAGCCGTGATGGCGGGGGGGATTCCGGTCTGCACAAGAGTGAGTGAGTAACCATATTTCTCGTAAGTGTCGCGGTGGCTATCCATCGAATACACAAAATACTCCACGCGTTTGCGGTCCTTCGTTCCTCGAACCTCGGTGCCCACACAGGAGTAGCCCTCCACCGTTGCCCCGAGCTGCGCCGGCTTGGGCAGGTGGGCACTGGCTACGCGTACTGGAGAAACCTCTACGCCATCGACTCGTATTTTTTTCCAAGTATCGAGATTCAGGAGTTGAAGGCTCTTGGAAATATTCACCACTTTGTCCGGAATGCTGTATTTGAAAACCGAGTAGCGAACACCTTTCTCCACAAAGGGGGGATGAATACCTAAACTCACACCCTCCTCGTGCGCGACAGCATAGGTTTTTTGAAGTCCAATCGGCTCCGGAAAACGAACCCATTCGATTTCAGTCTCCAACGGCTTTCCGCTCACAACACGCCCATCCTTCACATAGTAAGGCGGCGCTCCGAGTTCCTCAAAAAATGTCTCCGGCGAAAAGAGCACTGCAAAGCGGTAGCCTCGCACTTCCGCGTTGTCGGCATCCAATACGCGGATACTTGAAGCCGTATCCAAGCGATCCATCGCCCAGCGGGCGTAGACATTCACCGCCCCGGGATCCATACCCATACACAGGATTCCAGCAAGTCCCCGATCGAGGAATGGCTGGTTAAACTTTTCGATTTCGGCTTCGAAGGAATTCTTACCCGGCTTTTTCACGCCAGGAGCAGAGTAGATATCCGCCGCCATGTCGATGTAGTGGGATCCTGCACGAAGGCAGGCCTCGAGTACGGAGTAGTTCGTCTGGCACACACAAGCATTGCAAGTCACCGTGACTTCGTGTTCGCGCATGAGGGCCGCCAGCGCATCGGTGTGCATGGCATTTGTTTTCACCACCAGAAAGCGGCTCTTGGGTGTTTTAGCCGCCAACTGGTTTGCAAAAATGGGATCCATATCCGCCAAGATGATCCTGTCAAAACAGTCGTATTCGTGAAGCTTTTGGCCGATGACCGAACCCACACCGCCAATTCCTATAACCATTGCATTTGCCATAAAAAAATTGAGCGCTGAATGCACCCACTCTAACCAACATAATTCAAAATTCTTTTTAGGCAACTTGGCAAAGAAGGTCTCTTTGTTCACCGTGTTCAAAATACCGCCATCACGCCGCCTCTTTCCAATCTCCCACCTTCTCCACGCACGCCCCACATCACAGCGCATTAAAATGAAATCCATGAAAGGTGACTGCGTAGCCTCCCACGATGAGATACTCAACGGACTTTTTTTCCAATAGCGTAATGAAGTCGAGAAAGTCGGGATTCAGGTTTTCCATCGTCGTGGGTTTGGCAAATCACCGCCATGGCAGCAAGGCGCTCTTGGGGAGTGGATTTCAACCAAGGGTTGTCACGCTCTCGCAGGCTTTCCAACGGGCGCTTGGTGAATGTTTTATCGATCGGCATGGTTTTTTAAAGTCAGACTAATCGAATTCACTTTCTGCTTTTCAATTCCTTGTGAATCCAAACCGGATTTTTGCGAAGATCCAGAACCGCAAAAACCTCGGTGCCAGTGGGCGTTTCGCGGTAGTAGATTCCGAATGGAAATCTCTCCGAGAGCAGGCGATGGAATCCAAAATGTTTGGAATGGATTCCGTGGAAAAGTCCCAAGCTCTCGATGTCGGAAACAATGGTATCTTCAAAATAATCTCCAACTCCATTTTCTTGCAGGTCGTAAAACTTGCGCCCTTGCTCGATGTCCTCAACCGCTTCTTCGAGGACAACAATCTTCCTCATGATCGTTTTGACGCCAGCCGGGCCTTGAGTTCAGGAATTGTCAGGAATTTTCCTCCGCCAGCTTCCACTTTTGCCAAGCGTTCGGAGAGGACTTCCCCATGCCAATCAGGAGACGGGAGTTTGTCTTCCGATGCAGAAAAAGAGCGCCAAAGCAACTCCATCGCCTGCAGGCGCTCGGTTGTGCTCATACTTTGGATTTCGGACTCGGCTAACATGGGATGAAGCTAAATTGTCACAACGAGATACTCAATGGACTTTTTTACAACAGCGTAGTGAATTCGAGAAAGTCGTAATTTAGGTTTTACATCGTCTCTGTTTTTGCAAATCACCGCAATGGCTGAAAGTTCTTCGGGAGTTGATTTCAGCAATGGGTTTTCACACTCAAGCAGATTTTCTATAGGGCTTTTTAGTAACCGTTTTTCAATAAGGATGAATTATTCAATTTTAATGTGAATTAATATACTAGGGCTATTTGTATTAAAATGAAAAGTTAAACTAAAGAATTACGAGCTGCTTTAATATCCTCTGCAAAAGCAGAGGCTGAGAAGCATCTAATTTTAAAAGTTCCGCTTTCAGTATTAATGCAGATAATGTTTGTAAGTATTCCTTTACTAACATTAACAGATACTATATCTAATAATGGAACTTTAATAAACAGGCTCCCAGTGTTTAGCGCAAGATTCATTTTATTAGGAATGAATTCAAGCGATGTTTCTGACAGCTGCGCGGTTCCACCTACCCACAATCCGCCCATATACTTAGAGACTGCATCAAGTGCTATCTTCTGTATAGCAGCAGCAAGCAGATGGGGGTCTGAAACGTAAAAAAAGTATGCCGTAATTGCTGGCTTAGCGTCAACAATTAAAGCATTAGCGCTGCGTTTTTTCATGACATTCTGCAAAGAGTTATACTTTTATTTTAGGAGTGCACTCAAATATTAACAAACTTTATTACTTCGCCTCCGCGATCAACTGCCGCAGCACAAACGGCAGGATGCCACCGTGACGATAGTAGTCGACTTCGATCGGCGTATCGATGCGGAGTTTGACGGTTTGCTCAACTTTGGTGCCGTCTTTGCGGGTGATGGTGAGGGTGACATCTTGGCGGGGTTGGATGCTGTCGCTGAGGCCGGTGATGTCGTAGGTTTCGGTGCCGTCGAGGTTGAGCGTTTGGGCGCTGATGCCTTCGGGGAATTGGAGCGGGAGGACGCCCATGCCGACGAGGTTGGAGCGGTGGATGCGTTCGAAGCTTTGGGCGACGACGGCTTTGACTCCGAGGAGGCGGGTGCCTTTGGCGGCCCAGTCGCGGCTGGAGCCGGTGCCGTATTCTTGTCCGGCGAAGACGATGAGCGGAGTGCCGGCAGCCTGGTATGCCATGCAGGCGTCGTAGATGCTCATTTGCTCGCCGGTGGGCTGGTGGATCGTGAGTCCTCCTTCCACGCGTGTGCCGTCGGCTTTCGCGGGGATCATGAGGTTTTTGATGCGGACATTGGCGAAAGTGCCGCGGGTCATGACGCGGTCATTGCCTCGGCGGCTGCCGTAGCTGTTGAAGTCCACCGCTTCGATGCCATTTTCGACGAGGTATTTTCCGGCGGGTGAGCTGGCTTTGATCGCGCCGGCAGGAGAGATGTGGTCGGTCGTGACCGAGTCGCCGAAGATGCCCATGGGGCGGGCGCCTTGGATGTCGGAGATCGTTCCGGCAGACATGCCGAAGTTCTCGAAGAAGGGCGGTTCCTGGATGTAGGTGCTCTTGGCATCCCAATCGTAGATCTGGCCGACGCTGGATGGCACTTCGTTCCACTTGGGATTCTGGTCTGCGAAGCCGGTATAGAGTTTTTGGAAAATCTCAGGCTTGAGAGCTGCCTGCATTTCGTTGCGGATTTCCTCGAGGCTGGGCCAGATGTCTTTCAAGAAAACATCAACGCCGACGCTGTCTTTGGCGATGGGTTCTTTGGTGAGGTCGATGTCCACACGACCCGCGAGCGCGTAAGCGACGACGAGCGGTGGCGACATGAGGAAATTGGCGCGGATGTTTTGGTGAATGCGGGCTTCGAAGTTGCGGTTGCCCGAGAGGACGGCGGCGGTGACGAGGTCGTTCTCAACGATGGCGGATTCGATCTCGGGAGCGAGCGGGCCGGAGTTGCCAATACAGGTCGTGCAGCCGTAGCCGACGATCTGGAAGCCAAGCTGGTCGAGGTAAGGCTGGAGGCCGGTGGTCTCGAGGTAATCTTTCACCACGCGGGAACCGGGCGCGAGGGAGGTCTTCACGGCCGGATCGACGCGGAGGCCGCGGCTGGCGGCTTTTTTCGCGAGGAGGCCTGCGCCGATCATCACGCTCGGGTTGCTGGTGTTTGTGCAGCTTGTGATGGCGGCAATGAGAACCGAGCCGTTGCGGAGGTGGAGGTCGCCTTGGGCGTGGGCGGCGGTGATAGTATCCGGCGTCGGGCGGTCATTGACCATTTCAGCCTCATCGGCCGTTTGCGAGCCGTTGCGTTTGACTGCAGCCGTCTTGGAGAGGTCGTTCGCCGCCTTGCCGTATCCGCCTTCGGCCACGGATTTCGTGAGCAGGCTGGTAAAGGTGTCTTTGAGATCAGGGACATTGATGCGGTCCTGCGGGCGCTTGGGGCCCGCCACTCCGGGCTGGACGGTCGAAAGGTCGAGGTCGATATCGACACTGTATTCGATGTCGCCTTTTTTCGGCATGCCGAAGAGGTTTTGGGCCTTGAAGTAATTCTCGAAAGCGCGGCATTGTTCGGGCGTGCGGCCGGTAGCGGCGAGATAGTTGACGGATTCAGCATCGACAGGGAAGAAACCCATCGTGGCGCCGTATTCGGGAGCCATGTTTGCAATGGTTGCGCGGTCGGTGAGCGGGAGTGTGACAGCGCCTTCGCCGTAGAACTCGACAAATTTTCCAACCACCTTCGCCGCGCGGAGGAGCTGTGTGACATGAAGGGCGAGATCGGTCGCTGTGACGCCCTCGCGGAGTTTGTTGGTGAGGTTCACGCCCACGACTTCGGGAGTCAGGAAATACACGGGCTGGCCGAGCATTCCTGCCTCGGCTTCGATTCCGCCCACACCCCAGCCGACGACGCCGAGGCCGTTAATCATGGTCGTGTGCGAATCCGTGCCGACGAGGGTGTCCGGGTAATAGAGGTCGCCGGCGCTGAGCACGCCCTTCGCGAGATACTCGAGATTCACTTGGTGAACGATACCGATGCCGGGAGGCACGACACCGAATGTCTGGAATGCTTGCTGGCCCCATTTGAGGAACTGGTAGCGCTCGCGGTTGCGCTTGAATTCCATGTCAAGATTCAGCTGGAGAGCTTGCGCGGAGCCGTAGAAATCAACTTGCACCGAGTGATCCACGACGAGATCAACAGGCACGAGGGGCTCGATGATGGCGGGATTCCCGCCGAGGCCTTTCACGGCAGTGCGCATGGCCGCGAGGTCCACGAGGAGCGGCACGCCGGTGAAGTCTTGAAGCACGATGCGGGCGACGACAAACGGAATTTCCTCCTGAGCGGGCGCTTTCGCATTCCAGTTCGCGAGCGTCTCGACATCACGCGCCTGGACTTTTTTTCCGTCGCAGTTGCGGAGGACGGATTCGAGCACAATGCGGATGCTGACTGGGAGTTTGGAAATTGGGCCCACACCTGCTTCTTCGAGTGCTGGGAGCGAATGAAGGTAAGCTGGGGCGTCAGTGCCGGAGTCAAAGGGGCGGAGCGTGTTGAATGGCGTGGTCATAGGGAAGGCATGTTTAAATCAGAATTCGAGGCCACTCGGCAATAGCGATTGCTCATGTGGCGCTTAAAGAGTTAACCGCTTTGCAGCTGGGCGAACTGAGCGCGGACTAGGCTTTTTTGAGCGCCTCGGTTTCCAGAACCTCGCGGCGCACGCTCTTACCACGCAATTTCGAGGCCCAGAGAACGACTGGCGCTGCGATGTAGATCGACGAGTAGGTGCCGACAATAATGCCGATCAAAATGGCAAAGGAGAAGTCGCGCAAGACGGCGCCTCCGAAGAAATAGAGGGCGCCGACCGAGAGAAGCGTGGTGCCGCCTGTGAGGACCGTGCGGCTCAATGTCTCGTTGATGCTGGTGTTCATCAGCGATTGCACCGTACCGCCCTCGCCATTCTTGAGGCCTTCGCGGATACGGTCAAAGACAACAATCGTGTCGTTGATCGAATATCCCGCGATGGTCAGGATAGCACCGACCATCACAAGCGAGAGCTCTCCACCGATGAGTGAAAAGATGCCGACAGTGATAATCACGTCGTGCAGAAGGGCAACAAGAGCGCCTAGAGCGAAGGAAAATTCAAAGCGCAAGGTCACATAAAAAAGAATGCCGAGCATACCGAGCCCAAGCGCGATGAGGGCGCTCTTGGCAAACTCCAAGCCGATCTGGGGCCCGACAGTATCTTGGCCAAACGCGACGATGCCGCTATCCGGAAAAACGGCGCGAAGCTTCGCCAAGATTGCGTCAGACGTTCCCTGCGTGCTGCGAAAGGTGAGCATTTGCTTGGTGCCTTCGCGTTCAAATTGGATCACCACTGCAGGGTCATTCAGGGCATTGCGGGCCTCGGCGATGGTTACTGGCTTGGAAGAATCGACGATGAGCAGGTCGCCTCCACGGAAATCAATGCCAAAGTTTTTCTCTCCACGAATGGCGAAGATGGCAACAGAGCCACCGATGAAAATGAGCGAGATCACGAGTGCGAGCCAACGCTTGCCCAGAAAATCAAAAGTGCGCTTTGGCACAAGGTCGAGCATCGTGATTTTTGCAAGACCAAAATTGTCCACCATCCAACGAAAGCCCGTGCGCGTGAAGAGCAACGCAGAGAACATCGAGGCGATAATGCCAAGCGTGAGCGTAACAGCGAATCCCTTCACCGAACCAGTGGCCTGCCAGAAGAGGATGATCGCAGTGATCAAGGTCGTGGCATTGGCGTCAAAAATCGCGCTGAATGCCTTGTCATAGGCTCCAGTGAGGGCCGTCGCGAGGGATTTTCCAGCAGCCATCTCCTCACGGAGGCGCTCGTAAATGAGCACGTTGGCATCCACGGCCATGCCGATGGTAAGAATAATACCAGCGATACCGGGCAATGTGAGAGTGAAGTTGAACATCGCCATGGCCCCTAGGAGCAAGAGGATGTTCAAGAGAAGACCAATGACAGCAATGAGGCCAGCAAAGCGGTAGTAGATGAGTGTGGCAAACATCACCAAAATGAGGCCGGAGACGCCAGCCATAACACCACTGCGGATGGAATCAGCACCCAAAGTTGGCGAGACGCTGCGCGTTTCCTCGATCTGAACGGGCACTCGCAGAGGGTTCTCCAAGGCGCTGGAGAGATCGCGGGCTTCCTTGTCATCGAATTTGCCTGTGATCTGAGCCCTACCACCGAAGTGGTCGCTCTGCAAGACGGGGGCGGAGATGACCTCTCCATCGAGGATGATCGCCATCTGGCGGCCTTTATTTTGTCGGGCCACTTCATCAAAAATCTTCGCTCCTTCGGAGTTCAGTTCGAGGGACACTCCGTAGCCCTGCTGGTCGTAGTACGCAAATGCACGGGTCACGTATTCACCCGTCATGGCCGCGCGACGTTTCACGAGAATTTGTGTCGACTCGGTCTTGTCCTTGCCTGGGCGGTAGGTTTTGAGAACGAACGAGGGATCCATGACCTCCTCGCCTTTCTGGATGCGATCGACACGACCGGGGCCGCCTTCATCCACAATGGCAAACTCCAACTTTGCCACGCGCTGCAGTTGAGATTTTGCCTCTTCGATTTGCTGCGTGTCCAGACCTGCGATCTGTACCAGGATGCGATCCTTACCTTGGGGAGTGATGACCGGTTCGCTCACGCCGTATTGGTCTACGCGCTTGCGGATGACTTCCACCGCTTGGTCAAGTAAGTCGGGGGTGATGCCTCGTTCCGTTTGAGGAATGAGACGGATCAGGAATGACGTGCCACCCTGCAAGTCCAAACCCAACCGGATTTTTTTATCCGGCGGGATGATTTGCTGGATGCAGAAGGCTGCAAGCAGGACGCTAAGAACCAGACCCAGCCAGCGTTTGCGGGACGGAAGGTCGCTGGCAAAATACCAGCCAAAGAGCACGAGAAGAAGAAGACCAAAGCAGAAAGTGAGGACGGGTGACATCGAATGGAGCAGGGAAGCAGGCCTATCGGCCCAATGTTAAGAGAATCAGGAAGCAGCGGCTTCTTTGTCGGCAGTTTTCTCGACAGCTGCAACAGCTGCACGGTCGAATTCCACCTTCACGTTATCCGCGATTTTGATAATGAGAGTCTTCTCCTTCACATTCGCTACCACGCCGTGAATGCCGGCATTGGTCACGACTTGGTCACCTGTTTTAATGGACTCCACAAGCTTGGCATGGTCTTTGGCCTTCTTTTGCTGCGGACGGATGAGGAGGAAGTAGAAGATGACGAAGATAAAAATCAACGGCATCATGGAAATGAACATGTTTGGTTGGGTTTGCGCCGGAGCGGCCTGGGCGAACAGAGAAAGAATGGCAAGTGTCATAATGGAGCGTGGCAGAATATAAGTCTGGCCATACTTGGCAAGACTGATTGCGCCAGCCTAGATTCCCGAGAGCTTTCAGACCAGCCACAGCCAACCGAGTAGAAGGGAGCGTCCGGTCCATGCGATCGTTCGAATCCAGTTCGATGCGACGAGTCTGCGATGAGCCTGACTATTCCATCCAGATAGAAGCGTGCGGTGGATCGGGACTTGGAGGAGGAAAGTCGAAGCCCATATTATCCCAAGCAGCATTCCGCTTATTAAAAACATATTGCATCGGGTTCCCTCCGCAAAAAGTAATGCAAAGGTGGATAATTCAACGAGCATGAGAGGCACAACGACCCAGCCCGTGCGATCGCAGTGCTCCTTTTCATGCGATGCAAAATTTTCGCGGCTGAAAGAGGCCATCATCGGATAATGCACGATTTGGACGAACCAGATGAGACCGGTCATGGCCAAGGTGCTCGAAAAGTGGGTCGCTATGAGGAGGCTTGGGCTCACTGGCTACTTGCCGAGAATAATCGCGATCGACCACTCCTTGGCCTCGTAGCTTTTCTGCGAAGGCAGGAGGACTTCGCTGCCCAGATCACAGATATCATTTGGAGCTGGGAGGCTTGTATCGGCAAAACGATACCATTGGAGGGTCTTTGGAAGAATCGGAAGGCCGAAAGTGATCGGCTGATAGAACATATTGCAGACGACGTAAATGAAATGGTGCTTCCCGCCAAGAGCCTGACCATGCCGACCGCAGAGCATGAAGGCGAGTGTCCGACTGCTTGACGACCAATCCGGATGCCAAGGCAGGACTCCATGCCAACTGATATCCGGATAGCCACTGCCGATTTGATCCAGTTCGCTTAAAAAATCAGTCTGGCGGAGGGATGGATTCGCTTTGCGAAAGGCAATGATCGATTTCGTGAAGCGAAGCATTTCCTCGCCGAAAGCGTCAGGCTTCCAATTCAGCCAGTTCCAGTCGGTATCATGACAATAGGCGTTGTTGTTGCCGCGCTGTGTGCGACCGCTCTCATCGCCCATGTAGATCATTGGCACGCCTTGGCTCACCATGAGAAGGGCCATCGCGTTTTTGCATTGGCGCAGACGCAGCGCATTGATGGCTGGGTCGTCGGTTTCGCCCTCGGTTCCGCAATTCCAACTCTGGTTGTCATTGGAACCGTCCTGATTGCTTTCGCCATTTTCCAGATTGTGTTTGCCGTTATAGGAAAAAAGGTCCCGCAAGGTGAAGCCATCGTGGCATGTTATGAAATTGACGCTCGCCGTGGGTTTGCGGCCCGCCGCGGCGTAGAGGTCGGGGGATCCCAAAATACGCTGCACCATTTCGCCAACTTGGCCGAGATCGCCTTTAAGAAAACGACGCGCACAATCGCGATACTTGCCATTCCATTCCATCCAACGCCCGTAGCTTGGAAAATTTCCGACCTGATAGAGCCCCCCTGCGTCCCAAGCTTCGGCAACGAGTTTGCAGTCTGCCAGCACGGGGTCGTGCGCGAGGAATTCCAGCAGCGGAGGGTTCGCCAGCGGATTGCCTTGGCTGTCGCGGCCGAGGATCGAAGCCAGGTCAAAACGAAAGCCATCAATGTGATACTCGGAGGCCCAGTAGCGAAGGCAATTGATCACAAATTCACGCACTGCGGGGTAGTTGCAGTTCATCGTGTTTCCACAGCCCGAGTAGTTCGCAAATGCCCCCTTGTCATCGAGAATGTACCAAGTCTTGTTGTCAATCCCCCTGAAGGAAAAGACCGGCCCGTCCGCTCCGCCTTCGGCCGTGTGGTTGAAGACGACATCCAGCATGACTTCGATGCCGGTGCCATGAAGCGCGCGCACCATTTCCTTCATTTCGGAGACCTGCCTGCTCTCGGCCGCAGAGGCTGCGTAGCTGGCCTTCGGCGCAAAGAACCCCACCGTGCTGTAGCCCCAGTAATTGCAGAGAGTCTCGCCGTTGGTAGGATTGGTCCGCAGGTTTTCCGTTTCGTCGAATTCAAAGACAGGCATCAGCTCCACGCAATTGATACCCAGATTGGCGAGGTCCTTCACTTTTTCCGTGAGGCCGGCAAACGTGCCAGGATTTTTAACCTTCGATGATTTGTGCCGCGTGAAGCCGCGCAAGTGCATCTCGTAAATGATGAGCTCGCTCACCGGCACCCTCGTGCTTCCATTCGGTTCGAGTTGACCCACGCCTGCAGGCACACGCGAACGAAAGGTCGGCTTGTGAGACGCTTGAGGCGGAGCCATCCACTCCTCACGGCCCACGATCTCGCGAGCATGCGGATCGAGGAGAATCTTCGAGGCGTCAAAATAATGCCCATCTCGAGCACTCGAGGGACCATCCATCCGAAAGCCGTATTCGAGGTTCTCGTAATCCAAATTGTGCACAACCATCGCCCACACGTGACCAAGGCGATAGTTTTTGGGAAAAGGGATTTCCTCCATCGGCTTATCCTGACCGGACTGAAAGAGCGCCAGCGTGCAACCGGTCGCGTTTGCGCTGAAGATCGAAAAATTCACACCGCCGGGAACTGGACTCACCCCAAAAGGCAGAAGATGTCCGCAGCTCACACGGTGATCTCCGATTTGTTGAAAAGATTCCCTAAGCGATTTCATCGTGCGCGGATCGTAATTTCGATTACCGAAATCGCAAGCATCGTATCAACCCATCCCCCCTTGTTCATTCAACCCGAATCCAGCAGAACTAACCACAGAGCGCACAGAGGACACAGAGGCTGATCTGTTTATGATTCGATGCGTTTGAAATGATTTGTGCGATATCAAACGAAAGCCAAAGCCTCTCCTGTAAATCCTCTCCATCCTGTCTTCCTGTCAAAAATCCGTTTTCGGGTTCAACAAAGTTGTCAGCACATTTTTACGCTTGCGGAGATCGTCTGCTGTCCGAAGATGGTGGCTTGTTCAAACAGCCTTGCCGGCGTGGCGAAATGGCAGACGCAAGGGACTTAAAATCCCTTATTCCGAAAGGAGTGTGCGGGTTCGAGTCCCGCCGCCGGCACATAACAGAGAGACTATCCTTCCTCCGATTCCCAAGAACGCCGCCTCGTTTGATATAGGCTGAGGCTCGCTTATCGCGCGGCCTTGGCACTCGCTAGGTCGGAGACCGCTGCCACAAGTGGAGGGCCGACCTCCGTGTCGGCCGGGGATTCCGGCCTACCTGCGCAGGGCGCATTTTCAGGATCGGGTGAGCTTTCACCCGGAATTTGAGTTTGAGAAGACCTTCAGATCGCGTTGGAAGGAATATTGTTTTCCGCCATGCTTTGTCTTGCGATCCAATCGGCTGCCATGGCGATGAGATGCGGGGCGGAGGTTGCCTGGAGTTTATCTTTGATATGAGCGCGGTGGGTCTCGATCGTCTTCGGGCTTAGGTTCAGGCGCTTGGCGATCTCCTGGGTGGAAACGCCCTCACCGATGAGTTTGAAGACCTCAAACTCGCGTGGGCTGAGAGCATCGGGACCGGATTGTTTTTGTTTGGAACGATGGGAGAGAAATTCCAGCAACTGCCCAGATACGGCCTCGCTCACGGAGATTCGGCCGCTCAAGACTGTGTGGATGGCTTCGAGCACCTTTTCGCCTCGCTCGCTTTTCATGACGTATCCCCGCGCACCGATCTCGAGAGCGCGCCTTGCATAGATCGACTCGGCATGCATCGAGAGGACAAGCACGGGGATTTCCGGGCAGCGGGCTTGCAGATCCTGCACGAGTTCGAAGCCGCTCCGCCCGGGGAGGGAGACGTCGGTGATTACGAGCGATGGGCTCAGGCGGATTGCTGCGTCGAGGGCCTCACCAACATTTCCCGCTTCGCCACAGACTTCCAACTTCGTGTCACCATTGATGAGTAGTTTCACTCCCATCCGCGTCATCGGATGGTCTTCGACGAGAAGAATTCGTTGCTTCGGAGTTTTCTTTCTCTTCGAAAGAGTTTCGTTTTTTTTCATTGTGGAAAGTTGCAGGTTACGCAGACCCCGCCGGAGCTCGAGCGCTCGATGGCGATGGAGCCCTCGAGCACATCGGCACGGTGGCGCATGATTTTCATGCCCATGCCATTGCCACGCGATGGCGGTGCGGCATGCTCTGAGATGCCATTTCCATTGTCGGTAATGGAGAGGACGCCTTGCTTCAGATTCAAGTTGACACAAATCTCGCTGGCTTTGCCGTGCTTGATGGCATTTTGGATAGCTTCCTGTGCGATGCGGAAGAGGTTCATGGCTTTTTCGATTTCGAGCAGCTGGGATTTGCCTACGCATTTTACCGTACAGTTGATTTGAAAAAGGGAGCTGGTATTGGCAGCAAGTTCCTCCAAGGCCATGGGCAGATTGCCGTCCTCGAGATCCAGCGGGGCGAGACCTCGGGAGAGGAGGCGCACATGGTGTACGGCCCTCTCGATGGCACCACTGAGATTATCCAACTGGTTGCGCAGCATGGTGCCTTTCCTCCGCTTTTTGGATATGGCCTCAAGGGAGAAACGAACACCGGAAAGCTCTTGGCACACGCCATCGTGGAGGTCTTGGCCGACGCGGCGGTGCTCACGCTCACTGATATTGATGATTTCTCGCTCCAAGAGCATGCGGGCAAGAATCTCCCGCTGCAATTTCTGGTTTGAAGACTCCAACTCGACGGTACGATCTTTGATTCTCTGCTCCAACCCGAGATTGAGTATTTGCATCTCCTGCTCGGCCAGCTCGCGAGCCGTGACATTGTTTGCCACCCAGAGGATGGACTTGGCTTTGCCATCCAAATCGAGAAGCGCCGAGAGATGGCACTCGCAATAAAGCAAGGAGCCGTTCCGCGTGAGGGCGCGAAATTTTACAAAGTCGCTGACAATCCATCCCTGCTGCAAGCGATTCAGGAGCAAAAGAAATCCTTTGCGGTCAGCGGGATGGATCAGCTCCAGGCAACTCTTAGATTTTTTACGCATCTCCAACCGCGTCCATCCAAACATTTGCTGTGCTTCTCCATTCCAGGTCAGACACTTGCCAGAGGGATCCCACTCCATGACGGCGAGCGGGGTGTTGTTCATGTGGTAAGAAAGGCGCTGAGCAAGTTCTCGAACTTGGTATTCACTTTGTCGCATCGCTGTGATGTCGCGCACGGTGGCAATGATGGCCGCGCCACCATGTCCGAAGGAGGTATCTCGAGAGGTGCGGATATGAAGGTTTTTGAGAGATCCCGCGAGTTCGAGCTGCACTTCCCGATCCACCAATTGACCCTTGGTGAGGGTATCTTCCACAACCTCCTCCCATAAAACGGCGCAATGCGGCGGCATTCCTATCTCATCGCACGTCTTTCCAAAAAACTCCTCCGCCGGGATACCTGTGAGATCACTAATCCGAGAATTCACGTATAAAAAGCGATTCTGAGCATCCATGCGTAAGACAATATCCGGCATTTGCTCCGCAAGGATACGGAATTGCATCTCATTGCACATGGAACACTTAATATTCGCCTGAGGACTGCTGAGAAGATGATGCATAATAGATTAAGCCTTTGCTGGAATGGCAGCTTTCATTCACAATATAAGCCAGAAGCGCGTCAAGGGCAGACTCTGTCGGGAAATCAGCAATATAGAGGTTCAGGCTTTTCCTGATGTCGAGATGCCTCACTGCGGACGCGAGCCTCGTAGAGTCGGGCACGCAGGTGGGCGCCAAAATTTTCAATAATATCGAAGGCACTTTCAAAGCGATCCGAAGAAGAGGCTGCGCCAGGACGCCATTCCTCAATCGGAATGCGAACGTCAGTGGGAAGCGCTCGTGCTGGCATGAGGAGTGGGATATCGCGCAGAGGAGCGCATTCTTCTGAACCCAAAGGGGGGTGACAGAAGAAGTCAACGCCGACCGGAGAAGCCTTTTGGCGGAGCCAGGAGGCGAAGGAGATCGCTCCCGGTGTGACATGGTCGCCGAGCAGAGTGAAGAGGGCGGATCCAGAGGCGGCACTTTGGCTCAGCCACTCATCCACCCATACCGGCATGTGTGCAGGCTGATCCTCACTGCCAGAGGCAGAAACAATCACCACATCCGCCCGCGCGGCGGCAGAGACCGAGGGGGCACGATTTTCAGAGGCTCCGAGAGTGCTCATTTTCCAGACATTGATCTCGAGGGCTGAATCGTGAGGAATTTCGCTCCGCAGAATCTCGCAAGCGTGGAGAGCGCGGGCAGCGGAAACAACGTTTTCATAGATGATCACGATGCGAAACGGTCGGCTGGAAGAATCGCTGAGGGCTGCGATGTCGGAGACTTGGTCGATGAGTGGGTCCATGGCTGTGGTGATTTTTTGTGGTTTGTATTTTTGGGTTAAAAATGCCAGCGGCGCTTGCCTCGGCATGGATGCAGATATTTTCATTCCGCGCCGCCGAGCGCGATAGGGTGATCACCTGATGGTGTAGAGAGCTCGTTTGGAACTACGTCTGGAGCCTATGCAAAACCAAATTCATCCGCACCCCGCAGCTTCTCAGTTGGAGATGTTCGATATTGTTCCCGACCGCCCGCTCCCGCCGGTGCAATCGGAAGATGAATCGCTCGCACAGTGGCTCCGCGAGCAATCGGAAGAGAAACTCCGCGAGCTTCTGGAAGCCCTTTCGGAATTCTATGGAGAGCCCCGCTCATGAGCGCGCCTGCAAATTCCACTGAAAGGTTGGCCGACCCCATCGCATCAGAGGTCACTTTCATCCATCCGCGCAAAAAAAAGACCAGCCGCGCAGAGCGCGTGGTGAGCGAGCTCTTTGCAAGGGCGGATATCGAAATCAATGGAGATCGCCCCTGCGATATCAAGGTGCATGACGAACGCTTCTACCATCGCATACTCAAAGACGGCACGCTGGGCTTCGGAGAATCGTACATGAAGAGCTGGTGGGACTGCGACGACATCGAGGAAATGTGCGCACGGGCAATCCATGGCCGGATTGAAACCTCGATCCGCCCGAGCTTGGGAGCGCTTGTGGACTGAACTCCAGTC
>CANMQB010000001.1 GCA_947499885.1 Spartobacteria bacterium | reverse complement strand
GGAAGCAGAAAAAGTACTCGCTAAAAACACGAGCCGCGGAGCTGTTGTAGTCCTCGATCCGAACAATGGGGAAATTCTAGCGATGGCTTCCTATCCATCCTTTAACCCAAATGATTTTGTTCCGACAGTGAAACGCGATGTCTTCGCCCGCTATTCCAACGATCCAGCCGACCCGCTCGTTCCACGCGCATACCGCTCCGCCTACCCGCCAGGATCCACATTCAAAACTTTCGTGGGTTTTGCCGGACTCGAGAGTGGACGCATCACTGCAAAAGAAACTTTCCCGTGTCCAACGTCCTTCACTGTCGGCGACCACACGTTCCGAAACTGGAAAAAAGTCGATGCCGGTCGATTAAATTTCAAACAAGCCCTCACCCAATCCTGCAACACTTGGTTCTATCAAGCTGGACTCAAAATGGGCGCCGCACCGATTATCGATTATGCCAAACGTATTGGCCTCGGCCGCCGCACTGGCATCCCGTTGCGCTCGGAGTCTTCCGGCAACATTCCTGACGACGAGTACATGCTCCGCGTTCACAAACGCACACTCAAGGGCGGCGACGTTGCAAACCTGTCCATTGGCCAAGGCGACATTCTCATCAGCCCGCTTCAAATGGCCCAAGCTATGAGTGTGATTGGCAATGGTGGCTCTTTGCATCAAACGCGTTTGGTTCTCCAAGTGCAATCCATCGACAACAAAGTCATCGCCGCCTATCCCGATCGGATCCGTGAAGAAATCACCGTCTCACCAGACGTGCGAGATGAACTCCGGCGTGCCCTAGTGGGTGTCACCAGCGATGCGATGGGAACCGCTCACCAAGCCGCTGTGAAAGGCATCGAGGTTGCCGGGAAAACTGGAACAGCCCAATGGGGACCAACGGACCGCCAACGTATTGCAGCATGGTTTGCGGGTTTTTTACCTGCGGATGCTCCCAAATATTCCTTTGCCGCTCTCTACGAAGGGGAGCCGGGAGTGAAGACTGGAGGCGGCTCTCACGCCGCTCCAATCATTGGGAAAATTTTTAAGGAAATTTATAAAAAGTCAGCCAACACCAAGGCCACCCCCCCAGTCCCACAGCCAGAATCATCTCCAGAGTCTGAACCAAGCAGTCCGCCCATCGTTCCTGTCGACGAATCGAACTAAAAAAAAAATTACGCCAAATCACCCGCCCAGCTTGACAGGAAGGCCGTCATTTGTTGCTCTAGCAAAGTCAGTTCATTCCAAACCCAACTCCAACACCCATACAAAACCATGAATAAAGTTGAACTCACCGTAGCAATACAAAAAACCCTCGGTTCCAGCAAAGCAGATGCAGAGCGTGCTTTGAACGCAGTAATTGACGGCATCAAACTTGGCGTCAAAAAAACAAAAACCGTTCAGCTCATCGGCTTCGGAACTTTTAAGATCAGCAATCGCAAAGCCCGCACTGGAGTGAATCCAAAGACTAAGGCAAAAATCAAGATCAAGGCTTCCAAGTCGGTTCGCTTTGTTCCCGGAAAAGCTTTCAAAGCATCGATCTAGTTTCTTCCTGCTTCAGGAAAGACCCGTTCAGCTAATAGCTGAGCGGGTCTTTTCGTTTATTCCAGCCATTCGAAGTGCCTCACCACACCTCTCAGCAGGCTCGATCCAGCCGAAATTCGCTTTTAGGGGCAAGTCGCGCAGACACCAAAAAACTCAAGCGAGTGGCTTAAGTCACGGAACCCATACTGGAGAGCAATTTTTTCCTCCGCATCTCCAATTGGGCAGGGCGTGTCTATCAGAACCACATTCCCACAACTTCGGCACACGAGATGGTCGTAGTGCTTACGTGGGTCGCTGATCTCATAATAGCTACAGGATCTCTGCAAGTTCACCTTGTGAACAAGGCGCAGCTTTTCCATCAGCATAATCATTCGAAATACCGTGGCGTAGTCCGGACGAGACCCCTCATGCACTGAGGCTGCTGACTGTATCTCCTGCAAACTCATCGGACGAACCGATTCAAATAAAGCCTGCAAAATACAACGCCGGTTGCGTGTGATCCGTAATCCCTCGCGCCTCAAGGCTTCAGTGACACTCTCTGGGGTGAATGTGGAATCGGATCGATTCATCGTATTTTTAAAAACCCCATTACCCTATCAATTGTCGGATGGTTTCCTCACCGGCAAGCCTCGAGAGGCGAGGTACTCTTTAGCCTCGGCCACAGTGTGTTTTCCAAAATGAAAAATGCTTGCGGCCAATACAGCATCGGCGCCACCCTCATTTAAAACATCAGCCAGATGCTTGAGTTCGCCAGCGCCTCCGCTTGCGATGACAGGAATACCAACGGCCCGTGAGACGGCTTGAGTGAGTTCCAAATCATATCCTCCACAGGTTCCATCGGCATCCATGCTTGTGAGCAGAATCTCTCCCGCGCCCCTCTTCGCGGCATCAATAATCCATGCGATGGCATCGTACTCCGTGGGCCGACGACCGCCATGCGTGTAGACTCGCCATTTTCCAGGGCCATCCCTCTTGGCGTCCACAGCGACCACCACACATTGCGAACCGAAAGCCTCAGCCGCTTCTGAGATGAGCTTGGGTCGCTCAAGCGCGGAAGTATTCACACTCACCTTATCGGCACCGGCACGGAGCATCGTTCGGAAATCCTCCACAGCTCGGATACCTCCACCGACCGTGAGCGGCATGAAGCATTGTTCCGCAGTACGCTCGATCACCGAGACCATAGTAGCCCGTCCATCGCTGGAGGCGGTGATATCCAAAAACACAAGCTCATCGGCCCCTTGGCTGTCATACATCTTTGCACACTCCACGGGATCACCCGCGTCGCGCAGATTGAGAAATTTTGTTCCCTTCACCACGCGACCATCGGTCACGTCCAGACACGGAATCACACGTTTGGCCAGCATCCTGCCAACAATCCGCGCGTTGCCGGTGAAATCCAGACTAAAATGATTGCGCCATCGACTCATCGGTTTCTATCTTAGCTCTGCACGGTGTGTGATCGTGCTTAGGGACGAATCTCATGGATACAAAAAGTCAAAAACGCCATCTAGCCCGAGCTGTGGCTTTCGTCACTTCCGTGCTTGCGATCATTTGCCTCAGCGGTTGTCAAAGTTCTGCGCCATTCCGGTTCCAAAGAGGTCTCCAGCCTGCGGGATTCTTCGACACCGTCGTACTGGACGCCGGACATGGAGGGCATGACGCCGGAGCCCGATCCGTGAGCGGCATGCCGGAAAAAATGCTTACCCTCGATACAACAAGAAGGGCCGCCCGGATTCTTCGTTCCTCCGGATTGCGTGTTGTGGAGACACGCACTACCGATGGCTTTATTCCCTTGGACCAACGCGTCGCATCCTCCAACCGCCTGAAGAACGTGATCTTTGTTAGCGTACACTTTAACTGGGCCAAGAGCAGCAAACCGTCTGGGGTGGAAACTTTCTACTACAGCCCGCGCAGTTCCCGTCTTGCGGCGAATCTGCAGCGAGAAATTTTAAAAGTCTACGGCGCAAAAAATCGCGATATCAAAAGGCGCGGTTTTTATGTGCTGAGAAACAACAAGCGCCCGGCTGTCCTCTGCGAACTTGGGTTTGTTTCAAACCCATCGGAGAATCGTAAGCTCCAAAGTACAGCCACTCGCCAGAAGCTCGCTGAATCGATAGCCAAGGGAATCCTAGCCGAGAAAGCCGGCCGCTAGCCCTCACAGGAAATCAAGTTTCCGCAGCGACCAGAACTTCCCGACAGGCAGTACGAATTGCGGCAATGCCAGATTCAACCTGCTCGAGCGTGGCGCACAGCGGAGGCATGAACACGATGGTATCCAAAACAGGCCGGGTCAAAAGACCATGCCTCCTTGCCGCCAAGCAGATCTGAGCACCAACCCGCCTCATCCAAGGAAAGGCTTCACCATTCCTTCGCCGCACTTCGATCCCAGCGATGTACCCGCACTGGCGCGTTTCGTAAATGCCTGGCTCACTCCTCAAATCGGCCAGCAACTCCCTCAAGCGAGCAATTTTCGGCGCAAGATTTTCGAGCACATTCTCATCTTGAAAAACATCGAGACTCGCCAGAGCCGCGGCACAGCCAACAGGATTTCCAGAGTAACTATGACCATAATAAAAGGTCTTCCCATCTTCCACCTTCCCCAAGAAGGCCTCAAAAACCCTCTCCGTGGTCAGCGTTGCGGCAAGCGGCACGTAACCACCCGTAAGCCCCTTGGCAAGGCAGAGAAAATCCGGGATCACATCCTCTCTTTGGCAGGCAAACATTGCTCCAGTCCTCCCAAACCCTGTCATGACCTCATCCAAAATGAGAAAAACGCCCGCCGCATCACACTTTTTCCTCAAATCTCGGAGCATTCCGTCCGGCCATGTCCGCATGCCGGCTGCGCCTTGAATCAAAGGCTCGATGACGACAGCTGCCACGTCTCCATGATCAAATCCAGAAATGGAATCCAGTTCATAGAGGCCGCTGACGCGTGTTACGGGAAATTCATGACCCGCCACGCGACGTTGAAATGCGTTTATACCACCAAGGCTCGCGGCCCCAAGCGTATCGCCATGGTAGGCATTATCAAAAGCAATGAACCGTGAACGCGCTGGGTAGCCCTCCATTTGCCAGAACTGAATAGTCATCTTCATCGCGGCTTCCACTGCGGTGGATCCATCGTCACTCAAGAAAACACGCTGTAGCGTTCCTTGAGGAAAAAAGCCGACAAGTCTCTCAGCCAATTCAATCGCAGGGGGATTCGTGGCTCCAAGAAAGGAAACGTGAGCCACGCGCTCAAGTTGATCCCGGATTGCGCGATTTATTTTGGGATGCGCGTGACCATGGATATTCGTCCAGATCGAGGAATTTCCGTCAAGATAGCGATGGCCATCACTATCCTCAAGCATTGCACCCTCACCACGAACAAGAACAAGCGGGGAGTGATCTTTCGCACACCATTCGCGCATTGGAGTGAAGGGATGCCAGAGATACTCTTTATCCTTTGCAGCTAGGGCTGCCGTGTTCCAAACATCTCGCATAAGCGAACTCATTAACGCATATAGGTAGAGTAGTGAATCCGAATCCGGCTGGTCTCAAAACCTTCATCCGCCTGTTTGCGTACCTAGGAGGCGTACTTCTGCTCGCCTGCCTGCTATCGCCTCCTCTCTATTGGATTGGCAGTTCGCTGGCTCAGGCAGGAATACTTCCCATCGTGAATGGCTTTCCATTCCATCGCTACTTCAGCCGCAGCGTGCAGATTTCCGCTGTCATTCTGCTCTGGCCTGCATTTCGAGGGATCGGCATACACCGCTTTTCCGATCTTGGCATCCATCCCAATCGCCTTTCGAAAAACGATCTTGCATGGGGTTTTCTTCTGGCCCTCGCCCCGCTCGTCGCCCTCGGTTCTGTATATCTTCTTACAGGGATTTTTGCATTCAAGTCGCAGTGGGAAGTTTCAGGTTTTTTTCGAATTTGCGGGACGGCTGCGGCCGTGGGAACGATTGAAGAATTATTATTTCGCGGGGTATTGCTTGGCCTTGCTCTGAGGATAATGCCCCGTTGGGCTGCAGCAATTCTCTCCTCCGCCTGTTTTGCCTTGGTCCACTTTATGAGGACATCCCGCCAAGCCCTCGATGAACCCGTTGGATGGCTCAGCGGGTTTCAGCAACTGCCATTGGTTTTTTCCAGCGCCCCGCCGTGGCCACTTCTTGGTTGGGGGATTCTTTCGCTTTTCCTAGCTGGGCTTGTCCTTGCCTATGGCACCCTTCACACTCGCTCGCTTTTTATACCAATCGGGCTCCATGCCGGCTGGATCGTCGGCCAACAATCCCTGCAGCTCATCGCCCGATTTTGCCCGAAACCTTCAGATGCATTTTTGCCTTGGGTGGGGCCAAATGTGGTCAGCGGAGCAGTCCCAACGGGCTTAGTGCCAGTTTTTACTCTCCTAGCGACTTCCGCACTGGTGTGGATTTATTTGAACTATGCTACGCCGCGCCGTTTTTAGCCCACTCATATCACTCTTTTTTCCATCCCATTG
Source organism: Spartobacteria bacterium (assembly GCA_947499885.1). Classification (GTDB taxonomy): domain Bacteria; phylum Verrucomicrobiota; class Verrucomicrobiia; order Chthoniobacterales; family Terrimicrobiaceae; genus UBA967. Next base: position 40,545 of record CANMQB010000001.1, on the reverse strand, counting down.
CGCGGGCTGCACCTCGCGGATTGGTGTGGGAGAAGACTTTTGCGGCGAATGCTATTCTTCGATCGAATTTATCAAACCACCACGCTGCCAAACCTGCTCTCAGCCTTTTTCCGGTCTCGCTTCCGAATTCGATTGCCCGAATTGCCGGGGAGCAGCCTTCCACTTCGAGTGCGCTGTCTCGGTTCTACGCAGCCGCCGAGTTATCCGGGATCTCATTCACCGCGTAAAATACAACCGAGAATTCTGGATCACGAGATGCCTTGGAAAATTTCTCACGGCTGGCCTTGATGATCCGCGCCTTAGCGGCCAAACATTCGATGGCATAGTCCCTGTCCCCCTCCATCCCAAGAGGCTCCGCGAGCGCGAGTTTAATCAAGCCGCACTCCTCGCGCGGCATCTTTCTCAAAACTCTGGCATCCCGCTTCGAAATGTTCTTCTTCGCAACCGCTACACCAACACCCAAACCGCACTCGATCGAAGAGAACGAAGGCAAAACTTGCGAAATGCCTTTTCAGCGCGCAAGAATACTAATGTGACCGACCAAAACCTCCTGCTCATTGACGATGTCCTCACGACAGGATCGACCCTCGACGCCTGTGCCGCAGTGCTCTTGGAAATGGGCGCCGAATCCGTCCGAGCCCTCACACTGGCGCGGGGTTAGAAAGCAATCCAAACCATGGCGATTTTTAAAAAACCTATCCTCCGAGCCCTCGGCCACAAAACACGCGAGATGCCGTCCGGCCTCTGGACCAAATGCCCAACCTGCGGCGAAGTCATTCACAATTTCGCCCTCTCGGAGAATCTCCAGGTCTGCCCAAAATGCGACCATCACTTCAATCTCGGCTCTCGTGAGCGCATCGAAAGCCTCGTCGACCCGGAGTCTTTTGAAGAACACGATTCTTCGATGTCGTCTGTTGATCCACTCGGATTCAAAGGAATGACGACTTACGCCGACAGACTCCAGAGCTATAAGCAAAAAACAGGGCTTGTTGATGCCGTTACTACGGGAAGCGGAAAGATCAACGGCCACCAAGTCGGTCTTGGTGTAATGGATTTTAACTTTCTCGCCGCTACCATGGGATCTGTCGTGGGCGAAAAAATCACACGTGTTATTGAATTCTCAACCAAGAATTCTCTTCCCGTCATACTCGTCTGTGCCTCAGGCGGGGCTCGAATGTATGAAGGCATGCTGAGCCTGATGCAGATGGCCAAGACAAGTGGCGCCCTGGCCCTCCATGCCCAGGCGAAGCTTCCATACATCACGGTCCTCACCAATCCCACCACAGCAGGCGTCATGGCCAGCTATGCATCACTAGGCGATGTCATCATAGCAGAACCCAAAGCGATGATTGGTTTTGCCGGCCCACGAGTCATTCGGGAGACCACCCACCAAACATTGCCCCCGGATTTCCAAACGGCGGAGTTTTTGGAATCGCATGGTCTGATTGATCTCATCGTACACCGGCAAAAGTTGCGCCAGACACTTGGCGACATTCTGAACTACCTCGACACGAAGTGACTTTTGCACAGGCACTGGACTGGTTGAACTCCACGCAGTTCACCGGCATCAAGCTAGGCCTCGAAAACACGCAACGCCTTCTTGATGCTGTAGGCAATCCCGAGCGTCATCTGCGTTTCATCCATGTGGCTGGCACAAATGGCAAGGGATCTGTGTGCGCCATGTTGGATGCCTGCCTGCGGGCTTCGGGCTACAGAACCGGGCTCTACACCTCGCCCCACTTGGTTGATTTCCGAGAGAGAGTGCGCTTGGACGGAGCGATGATCTCCCAAGAGGACGCCGCCAATGGCCTGACCCGCTTGCGTGAAGCGACATGGAACTGGAACCATGAGCCTACATTTTTTGAGCTAAGCACGGTACTCGCGATCGATTTTTTCAAACGATCGCACTGTGACGTTGTGGTCTTGGAGACTGGGATGGGCGGTCGCTTGGATTCGACCAATGTGATTAACCCGCTTGTTTCAGTCATCACACCCATTGCGATGGATCACATGTCTTGGCTCGGGGATCGTATCGAAAAAATCGCTTCGGAAAAGGCTGGTATCATTAAGCCCCAAGTTCCGGTTGTTTCCTCGCCGCAGCAAAGCGCCGCTCTGGGAGTGCTAATAGAAAAGGCCCACGCATGCGGAAGCCAATTTCATGTTGTGGACAAACCACTCTGCACCCAAGTGGCGCTTCCAGGAGCACATCAGCTTTGGAATGCAGCCGTCGCTGTGGCCGCCTTGGATGCGTCAGGATTAAATTGCCCCCAGGAGGCTATTTCTCAGGGACTCTCAAGCGTTCAATGGCCGGCACGATTCCAAAAATTGAGCGACCGGATCGTGATTGATGGAGCCCATAACGAACACTCCGCTCATGCCCTGGTTTCAACGTGGATCGAATTTTTTAACGATGAGAAGGCCACGATCATCTTTGGAGCGCTCTGCGACAAAAATCACACCGAGATGCTCATCGCACTTCAGAAGATCGGCAGAGAATTTTTGTTCGTTCCTGTGAAAAGTGAACGCGGTTTAGATCCCAAATTACTGCCTCCTTGCACGGATCTGACCTCACGAACATTCCCTGACCTCGAATCTGCGGTGAAAACTGCCTTAGGCACCGCAGCGCCTGTTCTGATCACAGGATCGCTTTTTCTCGCTGGTGAGTCGCTGGAATTATTCAAACAAAAATACCCAGATTTGAATCCGCTCGGCCGCTCATTTTAGACGCCAAGCGGCTTAACTTCGCAACCGGAACTCTGTATAGGCAGCTGCCGCTTTGGGCGAAAGGCGAACACGCACGAACACATCATTTCCGATGTATTCGGAATAACGAATGTCGCCTTCGCGATGCAAGCGAGCCATAAGATCGAAACGAGATTGAGGAATCTTTAACTCCAGAGTGAGGAGGTCATCCGCGACAAATTCGCTAATTCGGCTTACGAGCTCCGGCAGGCCAAAGCCCGTTTTTACCGAGATAAAAACTGCATCTGGAAAACGCGATCTCATGTCTCGGAGGGAAGAATCGTCGGTAACATTGTCGACTTTATTGAAGACGATGAGAGTTTTGAGAGAGTCGGCCCCAAGTTCGTGAAGGACGCCACGCGTAGTTTCATAAAACTCCATTACCTCCGGTTGGCTCACGTCAAGGACATGGATCAGAAACTCAGACATCACAGCCTCCTCAAGCGTCGCATTGAAAGCCTCTACCAAACCATGAGGAAGCTTTCGGACAAAACCTACTGTATCCGTAAGCAGCAAGGGTTGGTTATTGGGCAATTCGATCTTACGCGTGGTGGTATCGAGAGTGGCAAAGAGCTTATCTTCCACAAGCACCTGAGCGCCTGTGAGAGCCCGAAGGAGTGAGGATTTGCCAGCATTCGTGTAACCCACGATCGCAGCATTAGGAACTGGTGCGCGCTTCCGATCTTTGCGCTGCGTGTCTCGACGCCTCTTCACTGCTGCCAACTCACTTTTCAGGCGGTCGATCTGACCACGGATTTTTCGCTTGTCCTGCTCAAGCTGAGATTCTCCCTCACCCTTGGATCCAATTCCCCCACCCTGCTTGCCGAGGTGCGACCAGGCGCGAACTAGACGCGGTAGGGAATATTCCATGCGAGCCAAATCGACCTGCAAACGAGCCTCCCGCGTCTGTGCTCGCTTGGCAAAAATATCGAGAATCACTTCCTGACGGTCGATGACGAGCATGCCGGTTAGCTTTTCCCAGTTTCTCTGCTGAGATGGCGTCAGTTCGTTGTCAAAAATGATCACATCCGTTTGTGCCTCCTTGGCTATACTGGCCACTTCTTCGGCCTTGCCCGAGCCAACCAGATAGCGGGCGTGAGGTTCGCGGTGATGGACGAGCTGCCGTCCAATAATAGGAATACCCAAAGTGTTCACGAGCTCCGCAAGCTCGTCTAACAAACTTGATGCCTCGGACTGGCTCGCCGTGCCGCAATAAGCTCCAACAATCAAGGAGCGCTCGACCATCTTGGGTTTTTCTTTGATCTCAAACATTGAACGAGTACCAGAATGCCATTGGCGATAGGCATCCGCAAGGCAACGCAGAAGTTGCTTCTTTTTAAAAAACGTCTGTTGCAGTCTGTCAGATCGAACGCCCAACAAACTTCCCATGGCTTCCGCACCCTATGAATAAACGACCATTTATCCACGATGATTTTCTGCTCGATTCCCCATCGGCTTGCGAACTTTACCATCGGCATGCGGCCCAGCTGCCGATCATCGATTATCATTGCCACTTGCCGCCGGCAGAGATTGCTCAGGATATCCGCTGGAACAATATGGCCACGCTGTGGCTAGGAGGCGACCACTACAAATGGAGGGCCATGCGGACAGCGGGGATAAATGAGCGCCTCTGCACGGGCGATGCCTCCGATTGGGAGAAATTTGCAGCGTATGCCGGAGTTGTACCAAAACTGCTCCGCAATCCCCTTTATCATTGGTCTCACCTCGAGCTCGCCCGTTTTTTTGGAACCACCGAACTACTCAACTCCAACTCCGCTCGAGCAATTTATGATCACTGCAATGGTTTGTTAGCCAACCCAGAGTTCTCCTGCAGAGGGCTCATGAAGAAATCGAAAGTCGAAGTCGTATGCACGACGGATGACCCCGTAGACTCCCTAGAGCACCACACATCCATTGCCTCCGATGAGGCTTTCAACATTCAAGTGCGCCCGACTTGGCGTCCGGACAAGGCACTTCATATTGACCAACCCGACGGCTTCGAGATTTGGCTGGCGGCTTTGGAAAAGGCTTCCAATACAAGCATCAGTACGCTGACCGACTTCATGGAGGCAATACAGAAGCGCCACGATTTCTTTGCCTCGCGAGGTTGTCGTCTCTCTGACCGCGGCATTGATACGCTTTATGCTGAGGATTGCAGCAAAAGCGAGGCCGCTTCCATCTTCGCAAAGGCACGAGCCGGGCAGACACTCCAGGCTGACGAGGTTGCGCACTACAGATCCTACATGCTCCATGAGCTTGCAAAAATGGATTTCGCAAAAGGCTGGACGATGCAGATCCACTATGGCGCCATGCGTAATAACAACTCTCGGATGAAGAAACTGCTGGGAGCAGATTGTGGATTTGACTCCATCGGCGACCTCTCGGTCGCAAGAGCTCTATCAAGGCACTTGGATCGTCTGGATCTCATCGGCAGCTTGCCCAAAACGATCATCTACAATCTCAATCCGTGTGACAACGAAGTGATCGCCACCATGCTTGGCAATTTTCAAGATGGCATCACTCCCGGAAAAGTTCAGTTTGGCAGTGGGTGGTGGTTTCTCGACCAGCTTGACGGCATGACGCGCCAGATTGAAAGCCTCTCCCAGCTTGGATTGCTGAGCCAATTTGTTGGCATGCTCACAGACAGCCGATCTTTTCTCTCCTACACGCGCCACGAGTATTTCCGCCGCATCTTATGCAATATCCTAGGCACTGACATTGAGAAGGGTCGCTTGCCATCTGACTTCGCACTCGTAGGGAAAATGGTGGAAGACATCAGCTACTCCAATGCGCGTCGATATTTTGGATTTTATGAGGATTGATTTATCCCTTGGAAACAGGCGGAGCTTGCCCAGCCTCCGCATTGGAAAAAAGCGACCGAGGCCATCTGGTTGCTGGAAATCCTAATGAGATTCCGCTTCCCTCATCGTCTGTATCGTTTAACTTTAACGCGTCAATGGCCTCGTCACTAAATCCTGTAGCCGAACAGATGCAAACGATTGTGGTAGGCGTTGCCGACTTCAAAATCAGCACTGAGCCCTCCACCTACATCGTGACCCACTCGCTTGGTTCGTGCCTTGGCATCACGTTTTATGATGACAAGCGACGGATCGGCGGGCTTCTCCACGCGATGCTCCCCGCTTCCCCTCAAGTTCAAGGCCAAAAAATCCGCGAGGCCATGTTCCTTGATACGGGAATTCCAAAACTTCTTTCCGCGCTCATCCGCTCTGGAGCCAAAAAGCACGATATCCGCTGCAAGGTTTTTGGAGGGGCACAACTCATGACCGCTGATAGTTTTTTTCGTATCGGCTCGAAAAACATCGATATGTTCTACCGGCTAAGCCAAGAACTGGAACTGGACGTTGTTTCTTGGGAGGTCAGTGGACGGGTAAACCGCTCAATTCGCCTGAACAACCTGACTGGTGACGTCATCGTAAAAATCCCCTCCAAACCCGAATTTATTCGCTGATGAAATCTGCTGCCGACCTTCAAACTGTAGTGGAGATGACGCGTTCCATTCCCTGCGCCCCTGCCATTCTTCCAAAGCTTTTGAAACTGGCTGAGGGCAGTTCCTCGGACCTCGGCGAAATGGAGATGCTTATCAATTTGGATACAGGTCTTGCAACTGACGTCCTGCGAACGGCCAATTCCGCATACTTCGCCAGCAATCAGCGCTGCGAAAACATTTCGGATGCCATCCTGAGACTCGGCAGCAAAGTCCTCTACCGTATCGCCGCATCCACACTCACCGGCAGATGGCTTGTCCATCCCGTGCGAGGTTACGGGTGGGAACCCGGTGACCTCTGCCGACACTCGCTATGTGTTGCGATCTGCGCCGAAACCTTTGCAAAAAAAATGCAAATTGCAGATTCTGCAACAGCCTATACAGCCGGACTCATTCATGACTTAGGCAAATTCGCCCTCGCCTATGCAAACTTTACGGCGTTAGACGAGATTGCGAACCGCGTGCCCGATGAGTTCCCCACCTGGCGCGAAGCCGAGAAAGCAATCCTCGGCTTTGAATCCACTGAGGTCACCAAGGCCCTCCTTGAGAACTGGGGATTTCCCTCAACATTCGTTTCGGTGGGTTATTATTATCAGATCCCTTCAGAGGCTCCTGAGGAGGAACGCAAGATCGTTACGCTCATTCACGCGGCTAAACATGTTGCCACTCAGCTGGGATATGGAGTGGGTGTGGATGGCTTCTACTACGAACCAGATGAGGTCGCGTTAAAGGAAGCTGGATTTAAAGACGCAGAAATGGATGCCGCCATACCTGAAATTCTGGCCACCATACAAAGATTCATCAGTCCAACGGGAGAAATCCGTTTCACCTAGTCGCTCAGTCAAAAATCAAAACGACGTATGCGGCAAAGAGGATGAGATGGATCACTCCGGCCAACATATTCGTCCGCTTACCCCAAAGATTGTCCCTGCAGCAAAAAATGTTGCGACGAGGAGGACAATCTCGGCTGGCTCAAGGCCAAGCTCGATTGGCTTGCCAGTTAGTTTGCTGATCAAAAGCACGGCTGGAACGGTGAGGCCGATCGTCGAGAGTGAAGAGCCCAAGACGATATTAACGGTACGCTGAAGGGTGTTTTTATAGGGGGCTTTGAAGGCGGCGAGCGCCCCCGCTGAAAACACCAATAGAGCAACGGCGAAACCAGCCAACCCGCCAGGCGCCTTGAGTATTACCAACCCGTAATCCAGCAAAAGGGCGACTTTTTTTAGAGAGAAGCACAATAGGCAAGAGGGTGAGGATCAGAAAAGCTGCATGATAAAATGAAGAGTGAGGTGAGTCGTGCCCATGCGCCCCCGACTCCTCTTCATCAACCCCTAGTTGCAGAAAAAAAATGCGGTGGCGTGTTGATTGCTGAAACAAAAATATTCCGTAGAGAACGACCGAGGCGATAACAAGGAAGGCGTAAACCAGCGGCGAAGCGGCTCCACCAGGAGCAGAATCCACGAAACGCGGTAAGATGAGGCAGAGAAAAGAAAGCGTCATGATCACGGCGAGATAACTCCGAGCTCCCTCCAGATTGAATTCCTGCTAGCGGTGGCGATACCCGCCGACAAGAGATGTGACACCTAGAATCCCATTCAAAACGATCATGAGAACAGAAAACATGGTATCCCTCGCCAGAGTAGGGTCGTCTTTCCCCGTGAGCATGAGCGCGCAAATCATCGCACCTCAATCATGATGACGGAGAGTGTGAGGATGAGAGTTCCGTAAAGCTCGCCGAGTTTACCAGCAAGGCACTCTGCGTGGTGAACCACACGAAAGGAGAGAGCGAGCATGAGGACAAAAAGTATTCCAAACACTCCGGCTGCGGCCACTGGCCCAGACGGCAACACCACCCACGGGGTTACGATAGTGAGAAAGACCGCAGCAGCGCAGAACCCAATCCAGAGCACCATTTCCTCTCAAATCAGCGATACAACTTGAGATGATAGGGATTTTTTCTTTACTCGTTTGGAATTGGGAGCGCTTCGCTCAGCGTGATTCATGACTCTGGAACCCTATCCGTTTCTCGATTCGATCGCCAAGTGCCTTCATGTTTGCCAGATCCGCTCCGAGCGCGTAAGGTTCGGCCATGATCAAGCGCATGCTCACCTTGGCTGCAATGGCCACATTGTTTTTCACCCACACCACCATGGCACAATCCGCACTCCAAACGGGTCAGGCTTTCCTGGCCGAAAATGCAACCCAACCCGGCGTCAAACAGACGTCCAGCGGCTTGCAATACGTCATCATCAATCCCGGCGAAGGCCGCAGCCCGAAGGCGACGGATTCCGTAAAAGTCAACTACCGAGGCACGCTTTTAAACGGCACGGAATTCGATAGTTCCTACAAGAGCAATAAGCCTATCGAATTTCCTCTCAATGGAGTCATCAAAGGCTGGACTGAAGGCCTTCAACTCATCAAGGAGGGTGGAAAAATCAAACTCTTCATCCCATCGAATCTTGCCTATGGTTCACGTGGAGCCGGTGGTTTGATCGGACCTGATGAAACTCTCATTTTTGAAGTAGAGCTTCTAAAGGTGCTCTGAGGCTCTCCCCCAGCGCATCAGATCAACTCAGCGGCGATTCCATCGGCAAGAAGCTTGCCCTCGCGGGTCAGAAAAACTCGTCCCTCGCTATGTATCGCTAGACCATTTTGAATCAGTGCAGCGGCTTGATTTTGGGGAAGCATCTGCTCAGAAATACCGTCGTTTGTACGTAGCGAGAAGGCGATTAGCTCAGCTCGGCGAGTGGCTTCATCAATGCGCTCGACAAAATCAAAACGATCTCGCCCCTCCAGCAATCTGAGCGTGTATTCTGCCGTGTCGGCCACATTGCGCCGCCTCCACCCCAAACGTGTGGAGAACGCACTGGGGCCCAAGCCAGCATAATCAGATCCACGCCAGTAGCCGAGATTGTGCAGGCACTCCCGACCCGGCAGAGCGTAGTTCGAAATTTCGTATTGTGAATATCCAGACAACTCGAGCTCACTCATGGCCGTCTCAAAAAAATCCGCATCGCGATCCTCTTGGGGGCCCATCTCGCCGCGCTGAAAACGTTCAAAGAATTCCGTGTCCTCCTCGTAAGTGAGGCAATACGCGGAGATATGGTCGGGTGAGAGCTCGACGGTCCGGCTCAGCGACTCGGTCCACTGACTAGGGGTTTGCCCGGGAATGCCGAAAATCAAATCCAGATTCACATTTTGCACACCGACCTCGCGTAGAATCGCGTAGCTCCGCGCAGCTTGCGCTCCCGAGTGAACACGACCGAGAGTTTTTAACAACTCCTCGTCCCATGACTGAACTCCCATGCTCACACGGTTTACGCCCAAGGTTAGAAGGAGCTCTGCTTTTTCGTGTGAAACGGTAGCGGGATTCATCTCAATGGTGAACTCTTCCACAGCGGAGAAATCAATCCGCGATTGGAGCCCCGTGATGAGAAATTTTAACTGCGACGTGGAAAGAGCCGTTGGAGTTCCTCCTCCAAAAAAGATGGTTCTCGGCCTCAGTCCCTCGGACTCATATTCCGCCTCCGCCAGCACAGCATCCAAGAAGGCCTGAGTTTTATTCCGATCACTGGCTTCTTTATAAAAACTGCAATAGGGGCAGACCTTCGGACAGAATGGAATGTGAACGTAGAGGTGTGGAACCATCGAGGAATGAGACTCTAGAGCGCCCCGACATTCACCGCAATCACAGCTCCGCAAAAAAAGACGTCAGGATTCCAAGCTGGCAGCAGTGCCAGGCCTCACCTAGCGGAAGTTGATTTTCACTGCGCCTTGGGATTGAAGACTATCCGAGAGGTTTGCTCCAGACGCTCCGGGCAGAGGGGCAATCTCGCCGGTGAGGGCATTTTTAAGCGCCCCCTCCACAAGTTGGGCGCAATGAATCTTCATTGGCGGGAGGGGACCAAGAGGTTCGGAGAGGGCTTCACCAGAAAGCGCGAGTGCTTCTTGGGCTGTTTTACCCTTGATGAGTTCGGTAGCCATGCTGGCAACAGCAATGGCAGTTTGGCAACCGAAGGACTGGAAAGTGGCTCTGTCGATGACGCGCTTGCCCCCATCCTCACGGAACTTAATCCACAGGCGCAGCATGTCCCCACAATCGGAGCTCCCCGCAGTTCCCACAACGTCAGCCCCGCTCATCTCACCAAGATTCTTGGGATTGCGTATGGCCTCGTCAATTTTTTGCTGAGTATTCATTCCGTAGTATAGCGTGGCAAAGTAGGGTCGACCTCGCAACTCCAGGCATCAATACCCCCACGGAGAGCACGAATGTTGGTGAAGGCATGGCCGGTAAAATAGGCCGCAGCATCGAGGCAGCGCGAGCCAGTATGGTCCACAATGACAATCGGTGTGTCCTTAGGCCATGTCCCCATCACATCTTGTAAAAAATCCTGCCCCATGAATTGGGACCCCGGGATATGAACGGCGTCAAATTCCTCCCTTGTCCGAATATCAAGAAGTCGGGCGCCAGCATTTCTCACGTTGGAATCGGCCTCAGTGGGAGCGATAAAAACTGCCTCGTCCGCCTCGTGGGACTCAAGAATGCGTGCGATGGCATCCTGAGGATCGATCCCCTCATTTCTGGCGCAGACACCTTCGAGGGTCTCCTCAGGCTGAAATCCACAACTCGCGCACCCACCAATGTGATAATGCCGGAAGAGGGCTCTCTGCGCGCCGGGACATTGCGCGAGCAAGTCCCTCATCGTGATTTGTGGCGATATGGTCATCGTCGGAGAGGTTAAACTTTTTTCTCCGCCGCGCCACGGATTTTTCAAGGCGAGTAACGCCCCACGACATCGGAATAAATATCCATGAGTCGGGAGAAAACGTTGTTCCATGCATATCGTCCACGAGCCTCCTCGCTCGCATGGAGGCCTGCCGTGCTAAGGTCGGTCTGGAATTTCCGTTCGATGGCTTCGGCAAGGGCGGCAGGTGAGTTCTCAGTAGCCCACTGATTCTGATCGGAAAAAATGATGCGATCCATGTAACTTCCTTTGATCCCTACCACGGGCGTGCCGCAGGCCTGACTCTCAAGCGCCACGAGGCCGAATGTTTCCTGCACGCCAGGATGCACAAAAAGATCGGCGGAGCGGTAGATTTGAGCGAGTTCCGCAGGGTTAGCGCAATATGGCATCCAATGAACGCCATCGGTTTGTTTTTGAAGATCGATCAGTGAGGCCCGCTGAGTACCATCGCCAAGACAAAGCAATGCGTAGTGCTCTCGCGAAGTCGAGCAAAGGATCGAATAGGCCTCGAAGAGAGTGCGAACATTTTTCTCCGTGGCGAGCCGTCCAACATACAAGAGCAGACGGGCCTGGCTTGGAATTCCCAAGCGAATACGCGTGGCAGCTCGGTCGGCAAAATCCGGACGGAAGACCTCGTCGTCCACGCCGAGATCTACTGTGTGCGTATTCTCAACCCCCCACTCATTGAGGAGCCTTGCAAGAATCGGGCTGGGGACAAATGTGCATTCAAAACGATTGTAAAGTGTTGCGACGTACTTGCGACACGTCTCCTCTGCGATCGAGACGGCAAGCGGGCCCATGAACTTTGAGACCGTTCGGAGAAGGGATTCGGAAAAGTGCGAGTGATAGAAACCGACAACAGGAATGTCTAGGCCACGTCCTGATGCGATGGCCTTCCAAGCGACCTGATACGGATCGCCAGACTCGATGATATCGGGCCTTTCCTTTTCAAGAACCTCCTCTACGAGGTGAAGCTTCGTGAGAGCACGGTAGCGAGATGTGCGAGAGAGAAGCTGAGAAGCGATCGTGTACTGGCGAACAGGTCCATCTTCAGTGGAAGCGGTTTTTTCGCCAGGAACGATGATCACATGCCTCCACCCTGGCTTGTGACGCCGGATGAATGAACTCTTCTGCTCGATGTAACGGCGAACTCCCCCACTGACAGGGGAGTAAAACTGCGTGAGATCGCAAATTTTCAAAGGCGCAGGAATTTACTCAAAATCTGCCATCCAACGTTCTGCCTCGATGGCCGCCGCGCACCCCTGCCCCGCAGCCGTGATGGCTTGACGATAGACATGGTCAGCGACGTCGCCCGCTGCAAAAACCCCAGGAATGTTGGTGCGGGTACCGCCAACTTGCACAAGGTAACCATTCGAATCCGTGGTGAGACTCCGCCGAAATGGGGCGGTATTTGGCTCGTGTCCGATGGCCACAAAAACGCACTTGAGAGCCAGTTGGGAGGTCGTCCCATCCAGCAAATTTTTGAGATGCACACCGCTCACTTCGCCGGCCTCATCGGTGAGATAGCCAGTGACGGTGGAGTTCCAAATTGGTTTGATTTTAGGATTTGCTAGCGCTCGGTCCGCCATGATTTTCGAGGCACGCAGGCTGTCGCGACGATGGATCAGATAAACTTCGGAGGCAAATCGCGTGAGGAATGTGGCCTCTTCACAAGCGGAATCGCCTCCACCCACAACGCAGACAGGAACATTGCGGTAAAAAGCTCCGTCACAAGTTGCGCAGGAGGTAAGGCCATGTCCGATGAGGACCTCCTCACCTTCAATGCCGATGTAGCGCGGCGAGGCTCCGCTGGCGATAATGATCGACTGGGATTCCATCCAGAGGCCGTCCACTTTGAGACGATGCGGGGTGCCAGGCTCAAAATCTTCCACAACGCCATATTTCCAGCGGGCGCCAAATTTTTCCGCCTGCTGGTGCATCCGTTGAATCAATTCCGGCCCGTCCACCCCATCTGGAAAGCCGGGAAAATTTTCCACCGCCGTTGTGGTGGTGAGCTGTCCGCCAGGCATGCGTCCTTCGAGAACAAGCGGAGAAAGATTGGCTCTTGCAGTGTAAATGGCAGCGGTGAGACCAGCACAACCGGTCCCCACAATGATGACTTTTTCCATAAAAGATCCAGTAAACACAAACGCTGATCGATTGCGAAATGAATAATTTGGAGACGAGGCGACCGGGACTTTTTTGCAGTACGTTTTACCTTGTCGGACGCCGGGCGGAGGATTAGGCATAAGGAGCACAAACGATTCTTTATGAGATATTCAGCTATCCTCCAAAACACTCTAAACCTGCCACTAATAGCCATTCTGCTTTTGTTATCAGTTGGCATCGCAGCAGCCCAACAAGCTGCCGACTCAAAAATGAAGCCCGGTATCATCGTGCTGACAGCCTTCGCGGGTGATGTGAAAATCACAACAACATCAAGCAACGAGACCCACACACCCTCCAAGGGAGCAACACTCAAACAAGGTCAAGTTATCGTCACAGGTCCAAACTCAAAAGCACTGCTGGCCTACGAGAATGGTATTGTCATGGAAGTCTCAGCTTCCTCCAAATTTGTGATTCAGGAATTTCAGCAGAGTCCGTGGGATGTCTCCCCAGAAAACCTCAAGGAGATGAAAACTGAACCCTCTCAATCCAAGACCACCGCGTTCTTAGAATATGGCGACATCATCACGGGCGTTAAAAAGCTCAAACCCGGTTCGAGCTTTGATGTGACTACACCACTGGGTTCCGCAGGCATCCGGGGCACAGATTTTAAAGCCAGCGCCAGCAAGAACTCAAATGGCACGCCGAACAGCTTCAGCGTTGGCGTAGCCTCAGGAGAGGTCGGAGTTCGCTCTGCAGGAAGCACCCAAACGGTTTCTGTGCCAGCAGGAACATCCTCCAACGTCTCAATGCCATCCTCTCAGGCAGCTCAGTCAGGAGAAATCCCCCCACCCACCACGGGCCAACTCTCGGCGGAAGCGGGAAGCACCATTCTTTCCTCGGTTACCACCCAGAGATCGGGTGGAGAGGCTGTTTTTAGTCAGGCTTTAGTGACGGCCGCACAAAATCGTGAGTCAGCATCCGACGCGCTCTCTCCCGCACAACAGAAGACCCTTCAAGAAGCTGCTGAAAATGGGGACCCTGCACTGATTGAGGCCGTTACAAAACTGACTACTGAGTCTCCTCTCGCTGCCGCAGAGATTGCAGCGGCCGCTTCGGAATTAGCCCCCGAAGCCGCTCCTCAAATTGCATCAGCGGCTGCATTGGTATCTCCAACACTCGCAGCACGGATTGCCTCCTCCGTAGCGAGAGTTTCTCCATCTTCAGCTGCAGCTATTGCCACAAGCGTCGCACAGGCTGTTCCTGCATCCGCTGCCGACATCGCGGGAGCGGTGGCCTCTGTGGCACCATCCCAAGCCCCGCAGATCGCTCTCGCTGTGGCGATGGCCGTCCCAGAAGCTGCCGCCGACATCGCTCAAAGCGTAGCCTCCGCACAGCCTCAACAGGCCTCCCAAATTGCAAAGAGCATCATAGAGGGAGTGGCTGGTGTAAACACACAGGCGGTTGGAGACGCTGCTCGAACTGCCGCTGAGCAAGCCAACAACACAAACGGCAATGTGTCGCCACCGCCACCAACGACAACGAATCCCATCCCTCCCCTTCCTCCGGCTCCCACTCCAGCCCCTACTCCAAGCGCAACACCAATGGAAGTCCGAAGCCCGCGATGAGATTTTTCCTCGCTTTTGCACTCTTGGCGACGGCCGCCACCATGGCGGCAGCCGATCCCGTGGAATTTCAGATTGGAGCATTCACCTTCAACCGCCCAAACGGATGGAACTGGATACAGCCGACAAGTACTATGCGAAAGGCGCAACTCGAGATTCCAGGAACCAATCAAGAAAAAGCAGACATCACCTTCTTTCATTTCGGCCCCGGACAGGGCGGCGGCGTTCAAGCTAATGTGAGCCGCTGGTTCGGCCAGTTTCAAGGAGGCCCGACATCTCAGAGAGAGGCGACCGAAGGCCGCACGCGCATCTATTACGTGCAAGCAACCGGAACTTTTCAAAGCGGAATGCCGGGCGGTCCAACGACACCTTTGGAAAAATATGCTCTTCTAGGAGCTATACTTACTGACGAACAATCCGGTGATGTATTCGTAAAAATGACAGGCCCCCAACCTATAGTAGAGTCGGCTTCGACGCTGTTCCAAGAAATGATCATTCAAGCCGCTGGGACCCGCTCAGAACTTGGACTGGTGCCGCCAGCCAGCCGCTGATTTCTTGTCTTTACTAATGCCCTGCCGCGTCTAACCTGCCCTGCTCTCTTATGACCATCATTCTGCCACTTCTCATCGCTTTGCACGTTCTGGTTTGCGTGTTAATGATTTTAGTTGTCCTCATGCAGCGCCCACGCAGCGAAGGCCTTGGATCGGCATTTGGCGGCGGCCTCACCGACAACGTTTTCGGTTCTCAGACGACTAATGTGCTAGCCCGCTTCACGACCTGGATGGGCATAGCTTTTTTTGCGATCACACTTTTACTCTCCATCATTACGGCAAAAGCAAATTCCGGAAAAACAGCAGTTCAAAAAAAGCTCCTCAGCGAGCCTATCCCGACAGCCGCCGCTACTGCCACACCCGCATCCGAGGCCACACCTGTTGCCACCGCCACTCCAACACCTGCCGCCGTGGCCGCTCCCGAAGCCACGCCTACAACGGAAAGCGCACCTTCTCCCGCTCCCACAGAAGCGACCTCTTCGAGCGAAGTCACCAACTCAGAGTCAGCTCCCGTTTCCTCCTCGGAGCCCCCGGCTCCAGCTCAAAACTGAGCGTGTTTTCCTTCTAATCAGGTTTTTTGTCACGGCAAAGACCCACTGCTAATACCAAGGTCCTCCAGCAAATGGACTGCTGGCACCAAGGGGCTCGAAGGTCTCTGGGACATATAAAATCCGACCACATATGAAAACACTCAAGACCATTGCAGCCTCAAGGCGCTGGCGAGCGGGTCTTGACGGCAAAGTGGTATTGGTTCCGACAATGGGGGCACTTCATCAGGGGCACGAAGCGCTCGTCCGTCACGCACGCGGCATCGCTGGACGCTCGGGCTCGGTCGCGGTTTCCATCTTCGTCAATCCCACCCAGTTCGGACCCAAGGAAGACTTCGCCGCTTACCCACGTCCACTTGCAAGCGACCTCGCCATAGCTCGACGAGCTGGAGCAGATGCCGTTTTCCTTCCCAGTATCGGGGAGATGTATGCAACCGATGAAAGTGTAACCGTGAACGAGTCTCGCCTCTCTGCGACACTCTGCGGACGCTCTCGCCCCGGACACTTCGAAGGCGTCTGCTCAGTCGTTGCAAAACTTTTTCTTGCGACTCAACCCACTCATGCCGTTTTCGGCGAAAAAGACTGGCAACAGCTTGCCATCATCCGCCGCATGGTGCGCGATTTGCTTTTCCCTGTTACCATTGAGCCCTTCCCTACGGTGCGGGATGTGGACGGACTCGCCACCAGCTCGCGCAATGCCTACCTCACGCCTGCGGAACGCACCCTTGCCCCGCGCCTATTTGAAGCTATGACCAAAGCCTCGAAACTCAAAACTCCGCATGCCATCGTGAAAAATTGCACTTCAGAGATTAAAAAAATCCCGGGCGCACAAATTGACTATGTCGAAGCGGTGGATGCCTTAACGCTGCATCCTCTATCGAACCGGAAACAAATCGGTCGCCTCGCAGTGGCTGTCTTTCTTGGCCGGGCCCGACTCATTGACAATATCCCCCTCCCCTTGATTGCATGAAAGAATTCGATTTTATCGTCCTCGGAAGCGGCATAGCCGGCCTTTCATTCGCACTCAAGGCGGCAGAAAAAGGCCGCGTTGCACTCATCACCAAACGCAATCTCTCTGACTCGAACACCGCATGGGCACAGGGGGGAGTGGCATGTGTGATGAGCGACGAGGATTCTTTTGAACTCCACATTCGCGACACGCTAGATGCCGGAGCGGGCTTGTGCCACGAGGACGCCGTGCGAAAAATCATCACCGAAGGTCCTGAACGAATCGCCGAGCTTGTGCAGCTTGGCGTTCACTTCGACCAACGGGAGAACGAAAATGGTCAAAATGAACTCGATCTCGGACGCGAAGGGGGGCATTCCAAACGCCGCATTCTTCATTTTAGAGACACAACCGGACGCGAAATCGAGAGCGCCTTGATCGCGCAAATCGCCTCGCATCCGAGTATCGACGTCATGGAAAACCACATGGCCGTAGATTTCATCACCACTGGCAAACTCGGCTACGCAATGGAAAACAGCTGTGTCGGAGTTTATGTTTTAAACGAAGCCACAGGCGTCGTGGAAACTCTGCGCAGCGACGTGACCGTTCTAGCCACAGGCGGCTGCGGCAAGGTCTATCTTTACACGACAAACCCGGATATCGCCACCGGTGACGGAGTGGCTATGGCTTGGAGAGCGGGTGCGGCGATTGCCAACATGGAGTTCATCCAGTTTCACCCCACATGTCTTTACCATCCGGCCATCAACTCTTTCCTGATTTCCGAGGCAGTTCGTGGAGAAGGAGCCATCCTCATCAACGGGCGCGGTCGGCGCTTCATGGAGCACCACAATCCTCAGAAGGAACTCGCCCCACGCGACATTGTCGCCCGGGCCATCGATGCGGAAATGAAACGAAGCGGGGCCAAGTGCGTGTACCTAGACATCACCCACAAACCCGCGGATTTCATCAAATCCCGCTTTCCATCTATCTACGAAACCTGCCTCCGTGCGGGACTCGACATCACGCGCGAGCAGATCCCGGTTGTTCCCGCAGCACACTACCAATGCGGCGGGGTGAAGACCGATCTGCACGGCGAAACCTCTTTGCGAGGACTCTATGCCATCGGTGAAGTCGCTGCTACCGGCCTGCACGGAGCCAATCGCCTTGCCAGCAACTCCCTTCTCGAGGGCGTGGTCATGGCGCATAATGCTTTTGAAAAAGCCACCCGCCGACAGCGCACCCCTGTCTCTATTGACCTCACAGAATGGCGCTCGGGAAGTGTTCAGGATGTTGACGAGCTCGTTGTCATTTCTCACAACTGGGAAGAAATTCGCCGTCTCATGTGGGACTATGTCGGAATCGTCCGCACCGATAAACGCCTGCAACGAGCCGCCACACGGCTCAGAAATCTCCACGCCGAAGTGCAGGAGTTTTACTGGAATTTCAAGGTCACCACAGACCTCCTCGAGCTGCGAAATTTGGTGACCGTTGCCTCCCTCGTTGTGGACTGCGCGCTGAGTCGCAAAGAAAGCCGAGGTCTCCACTACACCCTCGATTACCCCGACCGAGACGATGCACGTTTTCAACGTGACACGGTGATGAGGCGCATCTGATTCGAAAACTTTTCTCATAGCATCACTGTTGCGGCCGGTATCAAGGGCCTGAGTGAATTGGAATTTGCATGGACACCCAGTTTGGGGGATGGTCTTTTCTTTTTTAAAGATGACAGATTTGGAAATTCGACAAGCAGGGGGAAACGTTATGGTAGATAATCTGCGGGTGGCAGGCGTGACTCGTCTCATCACTCCTGGGCAGATCAAAGAACGCTTCCCCGCAAGCGAGGCCCACTTGCGCCTTGTCAGCGGGGCACGGACCGCCTCCCGCGCGATTCTCGCTGGCCATGACGACCGCATGCTCGTGATTGTCGGGCCCTGCTCAATCCACGACCCCGTTTCAGCACTCGAATATGCCAAGCGCCTTGCGGACTTGAGTCGTGAGGTTGAGGACCGCCTCCTGATTATCATGCGGGTGTATTTTGAAAAACCTCGCACAACGATTGGCTGGAAAGGTCTGATAAATGATCCTCACCTCGATGAGTCGTTTGACATCAGCTCCGGCCTAAGTCTGGCCCGCAAACTCCTCCTCGACATCCTCGATCTTGGGCTCCCGACGGCGACTGAGTTTCTCGACCCCATTGTGCCTCAATACATCGCGGATCTCATCAGCTGGGCAGCCATAGGAGCCCGCACAACGGAGTCACAGACCCATCGAGAGATGGCTAGCGGGCTTTCCATGCCAGTGGGTTTCAAAAATGCCACTGATGGCAGCGTGCAAACCGCCATTGACGCCATGAGCTCTTCCCGCACGCCGCATAGTTTTCTGGGCATCGATCAGGACGGGGCAACCAGCATCATCAAAACGGCAGGAAATCCCGATAGCCACGTCGTTCTACGAGGCGGGAGAAATGGCCCGAATTACAGCGAGGGCGATATCCTTAAGGCCCGCGAAGCCCTTCGCAAGTCGGGTTTGCAACCAGCTCTCATGGTTGACTGCAGCCATGCCAATTCTGGAAAAGATCCCAGGCGCCAGCCTGAAGTGTGGCAAAGCCTTAATACGCAGCGAGCCACCGGAGGGAGCGGAATCATCGGAGCCATGTTGGAAAGCCACATCCACTTTGGCAGCCAAGCACTCGGCAACGACCCAACCGCCCTTGAATACGGAGTCTCGATTACCGATTCTTGCATGGACTGGGAAACAACGGCTGCACTCCTTCGCCAAAGGTGAAGTGGATCAACCGACCCGGCCTCTCTGCTTTGCAGTTTTTTTGATATCCATTTGAAAGCATGAAAGTCTCGGACGCCCCGTTTGCCGCGATCGATTTTGAGAGCGCGGGCACGGCGCCCGGTCTCACTGACGAACCTGTCCAAATTGCAATCGTTCATTGCAGCCAGGAAAAGGAGGTCGTCGTTTTAAACTCTCATCTTCGCCCCTCGCGACCAGTCACATGGGCCGCCCAACAGGTTCATGGCATCTCCGATGTGCAACTCAAAAGTGCACCCCTCCTTGTCGATCTCTGGCCTAGCGTCAAAGCATCCCTCGAGGGTCGCTGGATCGTTGCCCATGGCGCCTCCACAGAAAAACGTTTTCTGAACATCTTTCCCTTCCATGGATTTGGCCCTTGGGTGGATACACTGCCCCTCACCAGAGCCCTTTACCCCTCACTCCCATCCCATGCCCTGGGCGAGGCGGTTGCAGCTCTTGGCTTACATGATGAGATCGAATTTCGCGGATTTCGCTGGCACGATGCCGCGTCCGATGCGATCGCCTCTCTCGTACTGCTCCGGCATCTGATCAAAGCTGGAGGCCTCTCGGAGGAACCTGCAGAAATCCTGACTCGCCCGAGCCTGAAAGCCTACTTTGCGGGTCGCAGGAAATCACGCCGCTTGGCGTAACCAGAAAATCCATACGCACATCGTGGTCCTCCACAGGGAGAGCCTCGAAAACAACCTCCTCAAAACACACCCCGACGCGAACGCCGTGGAACTTCGTGAGCAATCGATCATAATATCCCCCTCCCCTTCCTAGGCGAGCTCCAGAGCGGTCAAAGGCCAAGCCGGGAACGAGAATTAAATCGGCTCGAGGCTCGGACTCGGGGAGATGAGCGGGTGGCTCAAGAATACCAAAACTCCCAGACACCAGTTCATCAATGTGCTCAACAAAATGAAGCGCCACGGTGGACCCCACGACTCGCGGCAGGATAATTTTTTTTCCGACGGGCCACGGATTCAGGATATCGGGTTCGGCGGGCAGCGCACTGAATGCGCAGATGGAACGAGCCGCAGCCCAAGCCTTCCAGCGCCCGATTTCTAAAAGAAGTTTTTCGCTCCGTAACCGCCGAGCATTGACATCCACACGAGCTAAAAAACGCCGAGCCTCGACGCGTAGGCTTTGCTTTTGTTCCGCGATCATCGAGTATGGTCTTAGGCATGGTTCGGAAGTTCATCGAGAGAAAAATCTCCGCAAGACGCAAGCCCGAGAACCATGTCGACATGAAACTCGGAAGCGGATGGCATAAAAGAAATTTCCTCGCCGAGGTCATTATCCCCTCATTCTTCACCAAACCCCAAGGGCGTCGCGCCAAGCCCGTTTTTCCTGAACTCCAGCAGGGACAAATCTGCATCACATGGATCGGTCATGCCTCTTTCCTAGTTCAGACGCCCGAGCACAGCATTCTGATTGATCCCAATTGGGCCAAGTGGCTCAAAGTCATCAAACGCATCAAGCAGCCTGGTATGGAAATCCACGACCTGCCTTCCATCGACCTTGTGCTGGTCACACACGCTCACTTCGACCATTTGGACCGCAAAACGCTCCGCGCCGTGGCTAGCGATCAAGCAATTCTGGTTCCGGAGCATGTTGGCGGTCTGGTTCATGGTCTTGGTTTCAACCAAGTGCAGGAATTAAAACACTGGGAATCTTTTGAGCTCGGCAATCTTCGTGTCACGCTCACGCCAGCGCGGCATTGGGGCGCAAGAGTCCTGCACGACACGCATCGCGGCTTCGGCGGGTTCCACATCGCATATGCGGGGCGCTCGGTTTTCCACTGCGGCGACAGCGCCTACTTTGAAGGATTTAAGGAAATCGGGGAGCGCCTCCCGGTGGAAATTGCCCTCCTCCCCATTGGAGCCTACGACGCCCCCACCAAGCGCGATGTCCATATGAACCCCGAAGAAGCCATTGAAGCTTTTTTCCAACTTCAGGCCAAAACCCTCGTTCCTATGCATTTTGGAACTTTCCGCCTGAGCTATGAAGCCCTCCATGAGCCGCCCGAGAGGCTCATCCGACACGCCGCGGAACGCCGCATCCTTGACAGCGTGTGCCTCCTTGAGGAAGGAACCCCGAGAGTTTTTTAGAGATTTTTTGCACCCACTCACATCGGTAATTCGTAAGTATTAGTAGTGGACACTCTCGAAACATCCGATTTTCCTGATCAGACAGATATCATGATCCTACCTTGGGTGTGTCTTTTTCCAGGCGCTCTGCTGCCTCTCTACATCTTCGAGCCCCGATATCGTGACATGACCACTCAGGCTCTGGCCGGGAACCGGATGTTTGCCATTGCCCATTCCTACGATGACACCAACGTAGCCGCGGTCGCTGGCCTGGGCATCATCCGCGCGTGCGTCTCCAACACGGATGGCACCTTAAATCTGATCCTCCAAGGTCTCTCGCGCGTTGAATTATCAGATGTCCAAATCACACCACGCCCGCGTGCAGGCATCAGAATTCTCCGCGATGGCAATGAAGCAAACGACCTAGCAGAGATGCGTTCGCGTATCCTCAGAACTTGCCAGGAGCTTCTCAGTGATGGGCAGGAGACTCCACCCAACTTTGAGTCCTACCTCCAGTCGTCGATTTCAGATTCAGCTTTCACCGACCTCATCGCCTCTACCCTCATCTCAGACCCATCACACCGACGGGCCCTTTTCGAAACAGTCGAACTCGATTCACGCATGGCGCTGCTCCTTGAAATGCTCTCCCTAGCTGCCGAGTCCGCTTGAGATTCAGCGAACCCAGCAGGTCTCATCATTTCGCAGACGGCAGAGAGGCTTTGAAAACGACTGCATCCTGACTTTCGCCCGTGAGTGTGTAATCTGTGTCTTGCGTGACAAAAAGGCATTCTCCCCGACTCAAGTGAAGTTTTTCGCCACCTGCCTCTGCAGTGACCTCACCGTTCATCACAATGAGAGTATCAGGTCCAGAGCGTTTGCCTGAGCGATAGATTTGCTCTTCCCGGCAATGGATGCGGCTCAACTCAAATTCCTCCGCAGGGGTTGGAAAAACGGTCTCGCCGTTGCCTGAATCATTTCCGCGAATGACATCAACCACGCCTTCGTTAAAACGAACGACTCGCATCAACTCGGGAACATCGATATTTTTTGGAGTCAGGCCACCACGTAGCACGTTGTCGGAATTGGCCATTAGCTCCACGTTTGTCCCCTCCAGGTAAGCGTGCAGAGTCCCTGCCGATTGGTACGTAGCCTCACCGGGATGCAGACGCACAAGGTTGAGCAAATAGATCGAAAAAATACCCCGGTCGCGATGCCCGTCAGGAAGTGGGAACTCGCGGGCGGCGCGAGCAGCCCAGAAATCCGGCTCATTCTTGTCGCGTGGCATCTGGCTTTCGAGGCGCTTGATCAGAGGATTTAAAAGCTCGTCCACCTCTGCTTGAGACATTGTCATGGCTCGCTCGTAGAGATTCCTCAGAAGATCCGATCGCAAGGCGGGGGTTTTGCCAGCAACGGATAGACGAGCATCAAAGTCCGGCATCAGAGACCGCAATTCGGGGATTTTTCTGAGACTCTCCGCCATTTTTTCCAAAGGGCGAAATCCATGCAGCATCCAAAAGTCGGTGAGTGCCACGTGCACCTCAGGTTTGTGGTTTTTGTCTTTGTAATTGCGGACTGATGCCGTGAGGGGAACTCCTGCAGATTCTTCCCTTTCAAATCCTGCACGGGCCTGAGCGATGGTCGGGTGTGCTTGTATCGAGAGCATCTTCCGAGCATCGAGAATCTTGAATAAATACGGGAGAAGGCTGTCAAAGCGCAAGGCGACTGTATCTCCAAGGACGTGACTTGGAGCTTCGCGCACCAGATCAGCCAAGGAAATAGGCCCATCTGGCGAATCAACGATGGCCGGCCCACCAGAGTGGGCTCCTAGCCAAAGTTCGGCGCAGGCGACGGACGAGGGGTGAGGTTGCCCAAGCAGCGCGGGAATAAAATCAAACCCTCCCCAATCATAGTGCTGAACGACTCCCTGCAATTGAAAGAGACCTGATGTTTTCATATTAAAGGGCAGCGTTGTGATCCAAACCACCTTAGAGTTCAAGAGACAACCCAGGCGGAGGAGCTTCACCAAGAAGTCCAGCCTGGTCAGAGGCGGCCATAGCCACAGTCTCATGAAGCACACGCCGGCGGACTTCATTAATCTCCCACCGACGCAACAAGGCGTCAATCTGGTGCCGGATCGTCTTGGAGACATCCAATGAACGCAAGCCTGTGACCCGACCGGCACGCAGCCATGCGGTCGCTGCTTCGGGACGGAGGGATTCACCGGGATCCGTATCGCGCAAGGTTTCCCAAATTTCTTCGACAATCTCAGGAGGGAGAATCTGATTTGTTCCCGCATGGAAGAGAACTCTGGAAAGGAGGCGGCCGAGTGCTTTCCAGTATGCGGGATTGTTGGGTTGAACCAAGATCGCGGATGTCAAACGCCGTGCGCTGTGCATCCGAGTCTCTATTGGGAGAGATTCCAAGGCGCCGGCAAGAAGAGCGATCTCCGCAGAGGGATGGCTTCCTTCACGCCAGTCTGAAAGAGCCGTACTCCAGATGACCTGGGATTGCAGCCCATCGAGACCGGCAGCAATACGACGCGCACAAATCCAACGTTGTATTTTTACCGCCCCGCTCGAAAAATGTGAGGGCGAGGCGAGAATATCGGCGAGAGCGAGTGCGCGCTCGACATCGCCCATCATGCCGCATCCAGGACGAAGCAACCAACCCGCAAGGTGAAGCCAAGTCTCTTCATGAGCGGCCGACTGGATACGACGGGGTGCGGATTCGAGCCAGATATCGAAAAGGCGTCGCACAATGCCACCGGTCCAAGCCGATTTGGAAGTGGCAAGAGTCTTCTCTCCGAGGGTGAAAACCACGTTGGCGGTGATTTTTTGCCGGGCTTTTTGGGAGGGACCAAGCAGTGAGGCAATCTGCTCGCCAGCGCGTGTGACAACATCCGAGGTATCAGCGGAGCGATTTTTTTGCATCCCGTTGCGACCGCGAAGAGAAAATTCCAATGGCCATGGGGCATGACGGCGAAGACCGGGTTCTGCACAAAGGAGCTCGACGCGCATGAGACCAGTAGCACGGAGACGGGTACGAATTTTTACGCGAACATTTGGATCGGCCGGAGCCGCTGAATTTGATGGAAGGGCAAGGATTGTTTCTACTGGAGGAAGTTCCGAAAAACCCTCCGAAGCGCTTTCAACAACCATTCCCGGAGCATCGTCCGGGCGACGGGCATTCCGCAGGAGCTCAAATGAAGCGGGCCTGCCGACAAGAGCACGCAAGTCCGAATGCCCAGCGATGAAGTCTTTTTCCGCTGCAGCTCCTTGCGGAAGGACACAAAGGGCAGAACTCTGCCCAACACGGATGTAATACGCGTGCGAGGCTCCGGACTCAATGCGGGCAGCATCACCCGTGGCTCGCAGATGCAGGAAACGAGCGGCTCCCCGGGCAACAGCCAGGTCGGGGTCGGAATTTTCCAGCACCTGCGGAACGTGGCCGGGCTGCCAACGAGCGATGTTATCCAGAATACGCCGGCGGATTGCTGGGGCTTTGGTGAGTCCTCCATTGAAGAGAACAAAGTCAACCCGGGGGCGGTCACGCAGGAAATCGCTGAGATGCCGAGTCACAGCGGGATCTTTCGCATAGGGGAGACCCATTTCTCGGAGCCCTAAAGCCGCACGCAGGGGATACTCACCAGCACTCACCGACGGGAAAAAGCCTTCGAGCAACAAGGCTGAGATTTCTTCTGAAGATACTTCAGCGCGCAGAGTTCCAGCAAGGAGCGAGGAGCCGGCTTTGGAAACAGCAACAGGCCATTGTTTGTGCTCTCCATCCTCTCTCGCAAGCGCATCCTCCTTGATTTCCCGGGAGCGAGCGAGCAGTTGGGCAAAAGTCGAAGCCGGCAACTGGGAACCCGGCGCAAGCTTTTGCTCAAGAAAATGAGCCAAGGCCAAATCGAGGTTGTCGCCGCCCAATAACAAATGATCACTCACAGCTATGCGCTGAAGCTTCGGCAAGAGCGAATCGGGTCGCGGCTCAAGCGCGAAAAGACTCAAATCCGTGGTACCACCGCCGAGATCCACCACAAGAACATGAGATGGCCGTTGACTCCCCCCGATGGCCTCGGCAGCGGCGACGTCATTTTCCAGCCAGGCGTAAAAGGCAGCCTGAGGCTCCTCGAGAAGAATTGTGGAATCAGGAAAACCAGCCTCGCGGGCGGCTTCAAGGGTGAGCTGCTGTGCGGCCGGATCGAAGGAAGCAGGAACCGTGATTGCCAAATCCTGCGAGGCCAAGAGAGCCTCCGGATGAGCCATGTCCCACACCGAGGCAAGTGTTCGCAAGAGGATCGAGAGGGCATCAACTGGGCTGATCTGGTCCTGCGACAAAATGTCACCGGAACCCAATGGAAGGAATTTGGCACGACGGTCGGCAGCATGGTGCACAAGCCATGATTTGGCGGAATGAATGACTCGACCTGGAACCTCTGCTGCTCGCGTGCGGGCAAGGCGACCGACCAACCAGGAAGCCATCTTTTCGGGAGGAAGGTAAAGAAATGAAGGCAGGGTAGGCTGAGCGACCGAGGAATGGGCCGTTTCCGCCTGCGGAATCGAAAGGACGCTGGTTTGCACCACGCCTGACGCGACGGGCACCCAGGCCAAGGCGCAGTTTGTCGTTCCAAGATCAATGCCGATGCGGAATTGAACCATAGTAATTGCGATCCTCAACCGACTCGGGCAAACACACCAAAAACGTCAGGTTTTTTCAAAGAGCGCCTTGTATTTTGCATAGCCCTGCTTTTCGAGGTCGTCTTTCGGGATAAAGCGCAGGGCAGCCGAGTTGATGCAATAACGCATGCCAGTAGGAGCAGGGCCATCCGGAAAAACGTGCCCAAGATGAGAATTCCCCTCGATCGAACGGACTTCAACACGTTGCATTCCATGCGCGAGGTCAGCCTTTTCTTCAATGGTATCGTCTTTTAATGGACGAATGAAGCTGGGCCAGCCCGTGCCAGAGTCGAATTTATCGAGAGAGCTGAACAAGGCCTCTCCTGAAACAATGCAAACATAGATACCCTCGCGCTTGTTGTCCCAATATTCGTTTTGGAACGGCGGCTCGGTGCCGCAATGCATCGTGACGTGTTCCTGAAGCGGAGTCAGGGCGGGCTTTGTATCTTCGGCTTTCACAAGGGATAGGCTGGCAAAAAGGATGGCAAAAATTGGAAGTTTCACAAAGCAATCTAAACCAAAAAATCCATTTGCACAGGGAGATCGTGCCCACTCCTAGCCCTAAGGCGAACTTTGAGGTAGCCCAATGTTTTAATTGATCGTGAAGGAAAAACCCTCAACACGAGAGTCGGCAAGCGGCTTAGAGGATTCCCAGCTTCATCTTCCCTGCCTCGCTGATCATAGATTGATTCCAAGCGGGATCCCAGACGAGTTCGACGTCGGCTTCATCAATCCCCTCGAGGGCGAGGATTTTGCTGCGAGCGTCGGCCGCAATCGTTGGCCCCATGCCGCAACCTGGCGCAGTGAGAGTCATTTTAACCAACACCGAGCTGGTTCCATTCTCTTGCGTCTTGACCTCACAATCATAGATCAGGCCAAGATCCACGACATTCACGGGAATTTCCGGATCAAAAACCAATTTCAGCTGATTCCAAACCGCGTCCTGCTTACTGCCTTCGACTTTCACTTTTTGAAGGCCCTCGGCTGGATCCAATCCCAGAGCATCGGCATCCTTCAGATCAATGCGAGCCAATCCGCCGGGCGTGGCAACGGTAAAAGTCCCGCCCAACGACTGGGTGATGACCACAGACATGCCCGCAGGCAGAACGATCGGGTGCCCGCTTGGAATTTGCACCGCATCGCAGTCGCGGCCTAAAATGATTTCGCCTTGTGTATCCATGAGCCACCACACGTAGTTCCACTCAAGGAAGCTGGCAAGGCGGATTTTACGCTTGATCCCACTGCCACAAGTTACGATGGTAACAGCTCGCGGTTTCATTGGCAGCTTGCCAAGCGACCATTCACTCAAAAGCTCGGGTGGCGAAATTGGCAGACGCGCCAGACTTAGGATCTGGTTCCGCAAGGAGTGTGGGTTCAAGTCCCTCCCCGAGCACCCCCCACATAAAAGAATGCGATAAATAAGCCCTCGATGGGGGAGTCAAGATTTTCTGTGCAACAATTGAAACTTTTTCTTCCTGTTTTAATGACTTTTTTCTTGAGCGAGGGATAGGACGTTTTTAGTCTGCCTCCTCAGCAGGCGACATCAACTCCCAGCGTGTGTATAACTTGTGAATAACTTTTTCTCTTCATTCTATGGCCTTTTCTTGGCACCGGAATCAAGCTCGAAGCTCCGCCAAGAGACCAATGAAAAAGACTCAACAGCGCACGAGCCCAGATATACTTTAAGTTGTTTTTTGAAAAATACATACAACGTTGTTTTTCAATTCACTGACCCACTAGATTCACTCTGCCCCTTTTTTTTGAGTAGATGCCGAACGGTTTTTACGCGATTCTCAACAACCTTTAGCCTTGGTCTTGCCAGCACCGCGCTAGGCAAATAAAAATACAATGATGACTTTAGATTCAACCCTGTGGACCCGCGTCTCAAAACGCATTAGAGAGCGTGTGAGTGCGGATGGCTTTGAGCGCTGGTTTTCCGGTATCCAAGTAGCCTCCCTATCGGGTGAGACACTGACTCTTTCCGTACCCAACCCCATCCACCAGTTTTTCATTGAGAGCAACTACCTGCCGATCGTCAAGGAAGCGGTTTTTGAAGAGATGCCGAGAGTGACGACGCTACAGCTCCAGAGCGCGGATGAACGCGACTTCCACAACGAACCGCCAGCTCCCTCCCCCACGAAGACTATCAAAGAAAAGGCCAGTGGGGCTTCGGTGCAGGGCCTGAATCCACGAAACCGTTTCGATTCCTTTGTTGTTGGAACAAACAACGAGTTTGCGTACTCCGCTGCTTTAGCTGTCGCAAACTCACCTGCCACCACTTACAACCCGCTCTTCGTTTATGGTGTGAGTGGACTAGGGAAGACCCATCTCCTGCACGCCATTGGACACCATGTTTTGCAGAAGGGAAAAACCTCAAAGGTTGTTTACCTTTCTAGTGAGCAATTCACGAACGAGTTCATTGACGCCATCCAACATGGAACCCTGGTCAAGTTCAGAAAAAAATACCGCCAAGCCGACGTCCTCCTCATTGACGACATTCAGTTTTTCGCTGGCAAGGAACGCTCGCAGGAGGAATTTTTCCACACATTCAACGCACTTCACGACTCTCACAAACAGATCGTTTTATCGAGCGACCGGCCGGCCAGCGAGATTGAAAAGCTCGAGCAGAGGCTTGTGTCCCGCTTTGAATGGGGCATGACGGCGGAAACCCAACCGCCCGACACCGAGACGAGGATCGCAATTCTCCGCAGCAAGGCGGCAAGCCTGAACCTCGTTCTCGAGCCTTGGATCATTGAATTTCTTGCCGACAAAATTCGTAATAACGTCCGCCGCCTCGAAGGGGCGCTCATGCGTGTCGCCTCATACAAATCGCTTAGTGAAAAAGAAATAACACGCGACGTCATTGAAAATCTCCTGCGCGATATTTTTCAGGAGCAGGCAAAAAAAGCGGTCACCATCGATCAAATTCAACGCTGCGTGGCGGAGCACTTCGACGTCCGCATTGCGGACATGAGCAGCAAACGCCGGCCAGCCAATATCGCGTTGGCGCGTCAATTTGCCATGTACCTGACTCGGCAACACACGAGCATGCCGCTCACCGATATTGGCGATGCTTTTGGAGGGCGGGACCATGGCACAGTCATCCATGCTTGCAAGCTCATAAAAAAACGCATGGCAGACGACGAGAAGACGCGTCAGATCATTAGCCTTTTAGACAGTAAGCTCCAACGCTAATTCAACGTATCAAGAACGGGAAGCAGGCGATTCAGGCCCCGCAGCAAATGGATATTGTTTACTTCGACCTTGAAACCCAGCGGACCGCGAACGATGTCGGAGGCTGGGATAAAAAGCACGAAATGGGGATGTCGCTAGGCGTCACCTACAGCTCAAAGGATCAAACCTATGAGATTTTTGCCGAAGACCGGGCGGAACAGCTCATACGCCGACTTCAGCGCGCAGATTTGATTGTCGGTTTCAACCATGTGCGGTTCGACTACGATGTGCTCATGGCTTATACGATTCTCGACCTGCGCGAAAACCTCGTCTCACTCGACCTGTTGCAGGAAGTGGAGCGCATCGCCGGCCACCGCCTCAAGCTGGAGGATATTGCGCAAGCCACTCTCGGCGTGGGAAAAACTGCCGATGGGCTGGATGCCATTCGCTGGTGGCGCGAGGGCAAGATTCTCGAGATAGCAAAATACTGCTGCTTTGACGTCAAAGTAACGCGCCTCGTCCATGAGTTTGGGGCTGCCAATAAAAAAATCTACTTCAATGACCGGTTTGGCCGCAGAAACAGCCTCGATGTAGATTGGCGCCTATGATCCAGGCCCTGAAGACTCCTCGCAATACTTGGCATCTCCACTGGCTTGACCTCGAAGAGCCTGTTCCAAGCGGCTCAGATTGGGTCTTACCCACTCTGATCGTCATCTGCGACCGCACAGGCGCCCCGATTGCCCCTCCCGAGCTCATGGAGGAACTCGATCAGGCCCGGATTGAAAACCTCCTTTACCGCATTCTCGAAAAAACCCCTCCCCCAGACCAACTCCTCGTACCGCAACATGAGGACTGGGAGGAGGAAGACTGGCGAGCCTTCTCATCCGAGGCAAAAATAAACATCCGCTTTACTCCAGCGTCCAAATCCATTTCGGAAGAGCTCCAAGCAGTGACAAGCCTGCTGGTACTACGCAATGGCAAGCCTGAGCAAGCCAACCCGCCTCCGCGCGATGTGGCATCCGGCCTGGTACGCACGGCGCTCCGTGTCCGCTCGCAGTCTAAGAAACAAATCCTTCTCCGGCTCGCACTGGAAAAGGATCCAGACCACTCACCGGCGCGCATCGAACTGGCAGACTTGGAATTCAGCGGTGGCAATTGGAAAGCTTGCGGCGAGGCGTATGACGAGGTTATCCGCCGCGAGAGCGAACTTCAACGGCCGCCAAACACCATTTGGTGGAAGGACCACGCCACCCGCCCCTATCTGAGAGCGATCTATGGCCGGGCCATGACGGACTGGCATCTCGGACGTTTCGTCGAAGCCTGTACCGCCCTCGAGAATCTCATCACCTACAATCCCGTAGACAACCAAGGCGCCCGTTTTTTCATCCCCATGCTTCATCTTCTTGCGGATGCACCCGACAAGGCGGAAAAATTTTTTGTACGCTACGAGAAAGACTACGCTTCCGACTTCAAGGAGCCATCCTTCCTGTTCGGCTGGGCATTGAGCTGCTCACTCGAAAGCCGAGAGACCGAGGCCCGGGACAAATACATCGAAGCCATCCTGCGGAATATTTACATCGCCCCCATGCTGCTTGAAACAGCAGAGCCGCCGAAGCACTTGTGGTTTCCCAACGACCGCGCTGAGCCAACGTATGCGGTGGATTTCATCCAGAGCTACGCCGTTCTCTGGGACCGCGAACCAAGCGCCCTTCGCCTGCTGCGCGAGGTCTGGCAATCAATCCAACCGCGACTAGAAAAAATTGTCCAGCAACGCGAACTCATGTTGGACCTGCAAGATCAGCGCTACGATCCGGAGTTTAAAACCAAGTGGCAGACCCTCACCGCCCAGGAGGAACAACTCACCAAGCCGTGAGCGCGGGGGGGGCCTTCCTGCACGCCTTGCAGAACGAGCTTGGCGGCTCGATTCCCTTTGAGCGCTTCATGGAAGAGGCTCTCTACAACCCAGCTTTCGGCTACTACTCCACACGGATCCATTCCGTGGGCCGTCACGGAGATTTCTCGACGATGGCCACGCTCGACCAGTCGCTCGCCAGCAGGATCACCACGTGGATTCAAAAAGAAAATTGCCGCGACGTGATCGAGATCGGCGCCGGGAGCGGGCAACTCGCCCACAGTATCCTGAACTCGCTGGGTTGGTGGAAACGTCAACGCATCCGGTACCACATCGTGGAAATCTCCCAACCTCTCCAGGAAGTGCAAAAAAAACTACTGCAGGGTCGACGTGTGACATGGCATGACTCACTCCCAAACGCTCTCAAACATGTTCGCGGAATAGCTCATATTTTTTCTAACGAACTTGTGGACGCCTTCCCCTGCCGGGTTTTTGAACGCGCAGATGAAGGCTGGCAAGAGCTTCAGATCCGCATCGCAGGCGGGCGCATCGAAGAAATCCTCAAGCCTGCGACACTCCCAGACTCCACGATTTTTAAATACGAATTTGCTAAAGGCCAACGCATCGAAGTTCATGAGTCCTACCGCCGCTGGCTTGAGATGTGGGCCCCATACTGGAAAGCCGGCGCCATGCTTACGATTGACTACGGAGACACCATGCCCGCCCTCCACCATCGCCGACGACTAGGCAGCATGCGAGGCTACGCGGCCCACCAACGCCTCACCGGTCAGGATATTTATCAAGCTCCTGGCCGCTGCGATCTCACAGCAGATGTGAATTTTTCCGACCTGGAAAAATGGGGTCGTACACTTGGTTGGCGCACTCTCACTCACTCCACATTGGATAAGTTTATAGGCGCTGGCCTCGATGCTCGATTCCAAGCCGCATCGAGTGCCTTCCGGGCCATCCTGCAATATCCGAACAAAGCTTCCTGATTCATCCCAGTTGAAATTTTTGTCCCGACGTGCCTTTGCGGTTGCCTTATTTTTCCTGAGTGCTAAATAACCAGTCTTCAAATTTTGAGAGACCAAATTGGCGCTTCCGCACCACCCATCTTTGGCAGTATCAACTTTGAGAACCTGACCTGCTGACCAATCATGTTGCTTCCACCGCTACTAGCCTCTGTGTTGACTCTTGATGCTCCGACGATTTTTCTCGGAGGTGGAGGCACGCCATTTTTTGATTGGCTATCGAACTCACTCTTGGTGAGCGCCATTGTCTCAGTCTTCATCATCTGGTTTGCTCGAAAAGCTACGAAAAACATGTCAGTCATCCCTGGAGCGACTCAAAACTTTTTCGAAGCCGTCGTCCAAACCCTATACGACCTCATTGAGAGTATCGTCGGCGCCCATATGGTGGCGCGCGTGTTCTCATTATTGGCCACACTCTTCATCTTCATCGTCGTCGCAAACTGGTTCGGCCTCCTCCCTGGCGTCGGGTCAATTGGCTGGGAAGTCATAAACAAGACCAATGGGGAAGAAGTGAAATTTATTCCGCTTCTGCGGCCCACGACAGCAGACCTCAACATGACACTCGCCATGTCAACGGTCTTCATGATCTTCTGGTTCTATTGGTCACTCACCGAGGTCGGGGTTAAAAATTTCCTCAATCACATCTTCGGAGTAAAAGGCGGTCTAACAGGAATCATGGCACTCGTGCTGATTCCTGTATTTTTATTCGTCGGCGTCATTGAAGTCGTATCTATGGCATTCCGGCCGGTTTCCCTGTCTCTCCGACTCTTCGGAAACGTGTTCGCCGGCGAGAATCTTCTCACCACCATGATCACTTTGGGCAAGCAGTTGAATCTCCCAACTTGGGCTTCTTACCTCATGTCGGTGACAATCCCGATTCCTTTTTACTTTCTGGAACTCTTAGTCGGACTTCTCCAAGCAGCGGTTTTCATGCTCCTTTGCTCCGTCTATATCCAACTCTCCACTTCACACGACGAAGGCGAAGAGCATTAGAATTTTTCCGCTGGGACCGTGGCAAGACTGCGGGCAGCAGAAAGAAAACCAAACAATACATAATCATGATACCACAACTCATCGCAGAAGCCGCCGCGACAGCAGGCGGAATCACCGGTAGCTTCACCCTTGCCATCGCAGGTGCAGGCGCCGCCATTGGCATTGGAATGATCGGCGCTAAAGCCGTAGAAGCCGTTGGCCGCAACCCTGGAGCCTCAGGAAAAGTGCTCACCCTGAGCATCATTGGCATGGCTCTCTCAGAGGCTATCGCCATTTACGCTCTGATCCTCGCTTTCGGAGGTCGCTAATTACCGCACTGGGGTCGGCGGCAATAAAACTGCCGACCCCAGTCCCTATTTTCAAAATACAATAGATATATATTTTCATGGATACTGTCACTACGCTGTTAGCACAATTTGGAGTTACTTGGCCTAAATTCTTAGCTCAGGTTATTCTCTTTCTTATTGTTTACGCGATCCTGAAAAAGTTTGCATTTGCTCCAATTGTTGAGATTTTTGAAGCCCGCCGCCGGATCATCGAAGAGGGACAAGCAAACGCAGAAAAAATTAAAAAACAACTCGCTGAATCCGAAATCCGCTGCCAAGAAATCCTACGCAAGGCCAATACCGACGCACAGCGCATCATTGAGGAAGGCCGTTCATCGAGCGAAGCAAATTCCCAAAAACATCTCCAACAATCAATTAGAGACGCTGAAAATATCATCGTTAAGGCCAACGAAAGTGTGGAGCTTGAACGCGCCCGCATGGTTGCTGACGTCAAAAAGGAAATGCTCCATCTCGTGGTGGACACAACGACCAAGGTCGTTGGCAAGGTCCTCACTGAAGCTGACCAAGAGCGCCTCGCTAACGAGACTGCTAAACAACTCGCAGCCTGATCCCTACACCATGAAACTCAGCCGGGAAGCCCGCCGCCAATCCAAAGAATTATTTGACCTGTCGATCGTAAACGGCGAGATCGACGAAAACCGCCTGCGCACCATAGCCACGGAAATCGTCGAAAAAAAGCCGCGTCATTATGTCCAGATGCTCAAATTCATCACCCGCCTGACCCGCCTTGAAGTAGCCCGCCACCATGCAATCGTCGAAAGTGCCACAACTCTCTCCGAAACCCAACGGCACGATGTCACCACCAACCTCACAGCCAAATTCGGCAAAATCACCACCGAATTCCGCCACGCCCCCGCCCTCATCGGCGGGCTGCGCATTCAACTCGGCAGCAATGTCTGGGATGGAAGTATTCTGTCCCGCCTCGAATCACTTAAACAATCCTGATTTACCACTCACATGAGCAATATTGTCCTCGAACTCGAAGAAAAAATCGGCGCGGTTAAAAGCGACGCCGCCCGCCAAACCAACGTCGGTACCGTCCGTGAAATCGGCGACGGCATCGCACGCGTCGAAGGCCTCAGCGCCGTAAGACTCAATGAAATGGTTGAATTTCAAGGTGGAGTCACCGGTATCGCTCTGAACCTTGAAGAAACAGAGGTCGGCGTTATCGTTCTCGGCGACTACACGAAAATCAGCGAAGGTGCGGAGGTCAGGACCACCGGCCAACTCCTCTCTGTTCCCGTTGGCAAGGGCCTCCTCGGCCGCGTCGTGGATGCACTTGGTCGTCCTATTGATGGCAAAGGTCCGATCCCTCACGAGAAGACCTACCCCGTTGAAAAAATCGCCCCCGGCATCATCAAACGCCGCCCAGTGAGCCAGCCGGTACAGACCGGCATCATGAGTGTGGACGCCATGATTCCCGTTGGCCGCGGACAGCGCGAACTCATCATTGGTGACCGAGCCACTGGCAAGACCACCATTGCCATCGATACCATCATTAACCAAGCCAAGATCAACCGGGCTGCAGAGCAGGCTGGCGACCCCAATTTCCGCCCGCTTTATTCCATCTATGTAGGAATCGGGCAAAAAAACGCAAATATCGCCCGTGTTGTGAGCACCTTGGAAGCCAATGACGCTCTCAAATACACGATCATTGTCGCAGCGACAGCTTCGGATCCCGCAGCCGACCTTTACATTGCTCCATTTGCCGGCGCTGCCATGGGTGAATGGTTTATGGACAACGGGATGGATGCGCTCATCGTTTTTGACGACCTCACCAAGCACGCGAATGCATACCGCCAGATTTCCCTCCTCCTCAAGCGCCCATCAGGCCGTGAGGCCTATCCGGGAGACGTTTTCTACCTACACAGCCGCTTGCTGGAGCGCTCGGCCCGGTTGGACAAGGATTTTGGCGATGGTTCCCTCACCGCGCTTCCGATTATTGAAACCCAAGCCGGGGACGTGTCCGCCTACATCCCGACTAACGTCATCTCGATCACAGACGGTCAGATCTACCTCGAAACCGACTTGTTCTACCAAGGTATCCGACCTGCCATTTCGGTCGGTCTCTCGGTTTCACGCGTAGGTTCAGCCGCTCAAATTAAGGCAATGAAACAAGTGGCCGGTAAGATCAAGGGCGACCTCGCCCAGTATCGCGAATTGGCAGCATTTGCCCAATTCGGCTCCGACCTCGATGCCAAAACCAAGGCGACTCTCGAGCGCGGCGCACGCATTGTGGAGCTTTTTAAACAACCTCAATACAATCCGACTGCCGTCGAAATGCAGGCTATCATTCTGTGGTCCATGCAAAAGGGTCTCTTTGACCCGATCCCAGTGGATAAAGTTAAAGAAATACAAAACAAATTTGTCGATTTCATCGAAACACGCAAATCATCCCTGCTGGAGAAGCTTGGTAAAAAACGCATGTTTGATGAAGAGGTCGAGAAGGAGCTCAAGGCCGCTCTCGAAGATTTTAAATTGGCGAACAATCTGTAAAATCCGATGGCCAACCTTCGCGACATCCGCCGACGCATCAAGTCGGTAAAAAATACGGCTCAGATTACAAAAGCCATGCAGATGGTCGCGGCCTCCAAGATGCGTAAGGCCCAGCAAGCCGCGCTCAATGGTCGCGACTATGCCCAACTGCTAAACAGCGTTATTGTCTCCGTGCGCGATGCCGTGGAGGAGACCTTGCACCCGCTCCTCCAACATCGCGAGGTCAAAAATGAGTTGGTCATCCTCATGTCCACCGATAAGGGCCTCTGCGGAGCACTCAACACAAATATCCTCCGTGAAGTTTTGACGTTTGATCCGACTCGCACGCAATTCGTAAGCATTGGCCGCAAAGGGACTCAATTCCTCGCTCGCACAAGGCGGAATATGATTGCTGATTTTCCCCTCGCCGAGCGCCCGACCTTCGCTCAATGCAAACAGTTTTCTAAATTTTGCATCGATAAATTCCTCGATGGCACCGTGGATAAAGTAACGATCCTGTACCCACGATTCGTTAATACCCTTTCGCAGGTTCCAACAGCTCTTCCGATCCTTCCCATCACCAGCCTTGAGGAAGTTGGCATCAAGACTAACTACGCACCGCTTCCGAAACTAGAGGGTGGCATGACGTTTGAGCCAAATCCTCAGGCCGTCTTGGATGCTATCCTACCTGCGTATGTGCATTATATTGCCTACCAAACACAACTTGGCACGCGTGCATCTGAGCAAAGTGCCCGCATGGTCGCGATGAAAAGCGCCACCGACAATGCCAAGAGCTTGGTCAAAGATCTCACTCTCGAATACAACAAGGCTCGTCAGGCAAGCATCACAAACGAGATTCTCGAAATCGCTACTGCCCAGCTGGCCCTCGGTTAGTTTTTTCCAAGAGATGCCCTGCTGAAAAGCAAGCGCCTTGGAGTGACGTGAGTTCGCTTCAAAAGGAAGGAGGGCTCTTGGTCGCACGGCAAATCGATCTTGGACCGAAGCAGGCTTTTTCTTCCCCGAGCAACCAAGTTCGGCTAACATACCCGACAGATGATCAAGGTCGAAAAACTCACCAAGCGCTTTGGCGGATTCACCGCCGTGGATGGGATCGACTTTGAAGTGAATAAGGGGGAAATCGTGGGATTCCTAGGCCCGAATGGAGCCGGAAAAAGCACCACGATGCGAATGCTTTCTGGATTTCTTCCACCCACATCGGGCCGAGCCCAAGTTGCAAATTTCGATGTTTTTAAGGATTCCTTACGCGCCCGTGAACACATAGGCTACATGCCGGAGAATGTCCCCCTCTACACGGATATGCGGGTCAACGAGTTTCTTCGCTACCGGGCCGCGCTGAAAGGTGTTCCCAGTCGCCGCCTAAAGGAACGCGTGGGCGATGTCCTCGAACTCTGCGCTCTCAAGGACGTGGAGAAAAAACTCATCGGCCAACTCTCCAAAGGCTACCGCCAGCGCGTGGGCTTGGCAGATGCAATGAGTCACGAACCCGACCTCCTCATCTTGGATGAACCCACCATCGGACTCGATCCGAATCAAATCCGCCTAGTCCGAGAATTGATCCGAAATCTGCGCCGTCACCACACGATCCTTCTCTCAACACATATTCTACCCGAAGTGGAAATGCTCTGCTCACGAGTGATCATTATCAACAGAGGCCGCATCGAAGCACTCGATACTCCGCAAAACCTGCGCGCCCACCTCGGCCAGCGTGGGCATATTCTTTTTGATGCCATCGTACCGGATGCACGCATCGCAGCCTCCAATTTGCGCCTTCTCGAGTCCGTTCAAAGCGTATCCCACCGTGCAGATGGCGAGTGGACTATTTTTACCATTCAAGCTGCTCCAGATCACGACCCCAGAGAATCTCTGTATCGGCACGCGGTCGAAAACAAATGGAGAGTCCGCGAGATCAGCCGCCCACCTGTCTCGCTCGAGCAGGTTTTTGCCCAAGTCACAAGCGGAGAGGAGGCATAACAACGTGAGACGATTTTTTATTTTACTCAGCCGAGAAATCTCCAGCGCGTTTCACCAACCCCTGGCCTACGTGGTGCTCTTCTTTTTCCTCATCGTTACGGGGTTCAATTTCCAAGCAGGCGTCACGCTTCTGAATACCGGACCCGGTACAGTGACAATGGTTCAGGCTTTTTTTAATACCGTGTATTTTTGGTTCCCCTTCGTACTCGTCTTTCCGCTGATCACGATGAGAGTCTTCGCCGAGGAGGCAAAGATGGGCACCATTGAAACCCTGATGACCGCTCCGGTGCGGGACACCCAGGTCGTCTTTGCGAAGTACGGAGGGTGCTTGTTTTTCTACATCATCCTCTGGGCCCCAAGTCTGCTCTACTTCGTCGCTTTTCAAAAGATTACAGGCGTAAACGCAGCGGGTGCCGTGGGGAGTTATACCGGAGCCTATGCGATGCTTCTTCTAATGGGCCTTCTTTTTACGGCGATCGGATGCTTAGCATCGGCCCTCACAGACAACCAGATCGTCGCGGCTATCATCTCGTTTGCAGCAATTTTAGGATTCTTTTTTCTTGGGCTCCTTTCCTTTCTCTTACCATCCACAGGCTCTTTCCTGGGCGAGTTGACTTATTACTTTTCCCCAGTTGAGCACATGGTGGATTTCTCACAGGGTCTTTTTGACACGCGACCGATTGTCTTTTACGTGAGCTCCACCCTGCTCGTCTTGTTCGCTACCTTTCATATTTTTCAATACCGACGTTGGAAATCATGACGCCTCAACGAACAGGGATCAAAGTGAGCATTAGCCTGCAAATTGCAGCCGTTTTGGTCATATACGTCTTGGTAAACTACCTAG
Organism: Spartobacteria bacterium; assembly: GCA_947499885.1. Classification (GTDB taxonomy): domain Bacteria; phylum Verrucomicrobiota; class Verrucomicrobiia; order Chthoniobacterales; family Terrimicrobiaceae; genus UBA967. The sequence goes on along the minus strand of CANMQB010000001.1, from coordinate 1,501 downwards.
GCTTTGTTCACTACGAGCGACGAGATTTTTCTCGCTCCCAGAAATTCTCGCTCGCAGGGCAGACTCGCTCAGTGCTTAAGGAATGTAAAAAACCACTCGAGATCATCGTGGTATCCTCCCCCACCTTCCTATCTCCTGTAAGCCAGATTTTCGGCGACTTGCGAAGCCTCATGAACGAGGTTCTCTTCAACAAGCGCGAAGGCCTCCGAGTCGAATACGTGGACCCCACGCGGAATCTTTCCCGCATTCAGGATCTCCAAGCGAAATACAAGCTCACCAGTTTGGATAACCTCCTCATCCTCGACTACGATGGACGCCATCGCCTCTTGAGTATTGCCGAGATGGGTGACTTCGACCTCTCCCCCTTGGCCCAAGGAGGACAACCGATCCTGCGCGCTTTCCGAGGAGAGCAGGTTCTCACAAGCAATCTACTTGCCCTTCTCAAGCCAGATTCGGAAATCGTATATTTTATAGATGGCCACGGCGAGCCCTCACCCGAGCGCGACCTTTCTCATCTCGTGGAGGCGATCGCTCAACAAAATGCGCTCGTCAAATCCCTTTCCCTTTCGTCATCCGATGCAATCCCTGTGGATGCCTCTGCTCTCATTCTCATCGCGCCCAAATCTGACCTGGAGGAGCGCGAGGCGGCAGTTATCGGAGCCTGGCTGCGCAAGGGCGGCAAAATGCTGGTACTTCTGGATCCCAATTCACCCACCCCGCGACTCCACTCCCTTCTTGAAAACTCTGGTATAACCGTTCGCGATGACCGCGTACTGCGACTCATCCAACTCCCACTCGCAACCGGCATCCTTCGAGATGTAACCGCACACGTCCTTCCAAACACAGAAATCACCCGGCGTCTGGAGGGAATGAACATCCTTTTCCCGGGTGCAACGCAATCCCTCGCATTTAACCAAAAACTTGCAGAACAGGAAAAGATTCGGATTCGACCGCTGGTCGAGGCTGCCGAGGAATTCTGGGGAGAAACCGCCTACCTTCCCAACCAACCCGCTGGAGTCGCTTACCAAGATGGCATCGACAATGGTCAACCGATCATCATCGCGGCCTCAGCCGACCGGGATGCCGTGGAAAACGACAGAGTCGGAGTGCAAAGCTCACGCCTCATCGTCATGGGCTCCTCCCAATTTGCTTTCAATACCGGACTCAACCGCCCTGGCCTTGATCTTCTCGTTGGTTCTATCAACGCACTTATTGATCGCAGCACAGTGAGCGGTATCACCCCAAAAAATGCGACCCGCTTCACGCTTCAGCTCACGGATGAGCAACTTTCCCGCCTCACGCTGGTTGTCATTTTTGGACTTCCCGCACTTGCTGCTTTACTTGGACTTTTCGTTTGGTTGCGACGCCGCGCATGAACCGGCTTTCAACATTTCTGCTTCTCCTCGTCGCCGTCGCCTTGGCCGTCTTTGTCGGCACAACCCACCGGTGGCGCTTCTCCACCGAGCGCATACTGCAACCAGGAACGCCGCTTTTTCAGTTT